>NZ_JBXASD010000004.1:0-532000 GCF_058808955.1 Undibacterium sp. GW821-FHT11B02
CCTGTTCATCATTTGTTTTTCCAAAGTTACGTTTATTTTACGTCACCTTTGGGGAACTAAATTTCAGGGGAAGCTCAATTCGATCCTTTCGATGTCTTGAAATATACGAACAGAAAAATGTTTGGTCATTGATATTTTTAAATCATATATGGTAATAGTCGGCCTCAAAAATACGATGGCCACACAAACTACAATCAAAATTGTGGTGGCTATCCAGGCTCTGCACTTCCATTTAGGTACATTAATTTTCATATTTTTGTGCCATTTCAACTTAGATTTCGTGTTAACTTGCTCATTCAAATTTGGCTATAACACTTGCATAATCAATATCCTTGAGGACGGCTGTCTAATGCCGATTTAATTGGCATTGTCACCGCTACGCCTTGTAATCAGACCGCACGGAGTTACGATGTCCCATTCTTCCCATCGCCTAGTGTTACCGTTAGATTGTTTAGCTTTATCGGTCATTTCGTACCTTATAAATGCTTCCAACCGGTCATCGAAGAACACCTCAAATATGCCTCCCAAGCGAAACCCATTAGTTTCTTCTGGTCTGATCTGGCAATTGTCCGGGTGATTTGCGTGATATTCGCGTCCGGTCTTTTCTGTTGGCCCCAATAATAAATCCCCACGTTCTATCGTCTTGTCATATAGCATTACGCACATTTCGTCTTTAGGAATAATCCGCATTTCCTTTGCACAATATTCTGGAGGACGAGCTACTACATAGGCATATAACAAATAGGCGATCAACAAACCAGGTATCGCTACCTTGAGAGATTTCGTGAATGCAGTGAATGCAAGTTGCTCCTTCATCGGAGTGTCCATACTGGTTCTCCCCAAAAATAGCAGTAACCTCATTGCTTGTTATTTCGTGTTCTCTGCCTATTCTTTTATTTCTATTCCTCAAATTCAAATCAAGTATTTTCGTGTCGAACAAACTTCAATCAAGGAAAAAAGACATCCGTCACAATCGCATAACTCTATGAAGCCAGCATGAAGGGAATGTGAAAGAGTGTCTGAAATCAGTCGTTATCGAAAATATTCGATCAAAAAAAATACATCAAAAAAATGGGTGTTTTGTAAGGAAAAAAATATTGCGTATTTCAATCAGAATTAATTTTATTGTTATAGAATTGATTTTTCACCACACCTAACGTAAGAGAGCGTGTTGGGCTTACGCAGTTGGCCAAGTGCCTTTGCGGGCTACAATAGGGTGAAAAGATGCGATGTTGCTTTGCGCGAAATTTCAAGATCATCGCCCAATCAAGTAGTAGATATGGGCCAGCAGATCACCTCAACACATTCAAAAGAAAGCTTAGATATGGATCAAAGTAGTGATGAAGTCGGTACTCCAGTTGCTGGCCAATTTGCGTTCCCATTGCGCGCCACGTTTGGCCTGGGAGATCGTGTACGCAAGAAATCTGGTGCCGCTTGGCAGGGTCAAGTTGTCGGCTGGTACAGTACTAAACTGACCCCTGAAGGCTATGCCGTCGAGTCCGAGTCTCATCCTGGCTCAGTGCAAATTTATCCTGTGGCTGCGCTTGAACGGGTGATCTAAGCCCTCAATCGAGAGGGCGTCGCCCGGCAAGCCGGGTGCCGTCACTCGTCTCGAAAATAAAAACATAATTTCTATTTTTTAGCGCAAAGCCTGCCCTTGGGCATCAAACACATGACACTTGGCGGGAAGTTGTCAACCAATATTGTTCTGGCGGCGTTATGCTCAGTGCGTAATAGATGAGTTAATTTTACTAGTATCTTTGGCAAACTTTATCGCTTACTTAATTCACTAATCCATTTGGGAAACGAAAATGAACAAATTTGCGAAATACCTGCTTCCTTTAGCCTTTGTTGGAATGATTCCCTTTGCCGCGACGGCACAGCAACTACCCGGAAAACATCCTGCCTACCTCCACGCTTTGACAGACTTGCGCACAGCCCGCTGGTTCTTGTATCACCAGGCTGGTGACTCAAAAGTCTATGCTAATGAGGACATTGGCATCACCGAAATTGACGCTGCTATCGCTGAAATAAAGAAAGCGGCAATCGATGACGGTAAGGACATCAATGACCACAAGAATGTTGATGTCAAGGAGCATGGAAGCCGCCTGTTAAAATCCATTGAAACGCTGAAAAAGGCGCGCGCCGATATTTCACAAGAAGAGGACAATCCAGAAGTGCGAGGATTGCGTGATCGGGCAAGGGTACATATTGACCGTGCTATCAACGCTGCTGAAAGAGCCCACGCCGAATGGCTCAGGGACATGGACAAGTAAGCGGATTTATATCGCTTAGTCGAATGATAGCGCCAGGGAACACCTGATTAAGTACGTTCATCCGTGCTGCACCCAGTACGAATACCAGGGTGGTTTTACAAAAGCGGACTTGATCAAAGCTTCCCTGGTTTATTTTTCAGATACATTTACGCGGAGCAGCGCGCCCCCTTCTCATCAAACACATGACACCTCATCACCGGCAGTTGAATCCGCAAATCCGCCCCTGGGAATAAATCTGAAGTGTCCGCTGGCAATTTGATGGCGAACAGGTTTTCTTCACCGGCCAGTGTGGCGTAGACGATGGCGGCATCGCCCAGGTGTTCGATGAAGCTGATGCTGACGGTGAGCTGGTTGTTGCGGTCTTGTGTTTGGGCGGCTGGCATCACGTGTTCTGCGCGTATGCCTATGCTGACTTCTTGCCCTTGTGTTAGTAAATGGGTGGGGGCGATCACTTCAAGTTGCGCGCCGCCAGCCAGGGTCACTACGGCTTCGTTGTTGGCGCAGCGACTGACTTTACCTTGCAGGAAATTCATTTTGGGTGAACCAAGGAAACCGGCGACGAAGCGGTTGGCGGGTTTGTCGTAGAGTTCCAGCGGTGCGCCTATCTGCTCTATCTTGCCGCCATTGAAAACGGCGATGCGCTGGCCCAGGGTCATGGCTTCGACCTGATCATGGGTGACGTAGATCATGGTGGCAGCGAGTTCTCTGTGCAGCTTGCTGAGTTCTATCCGCATCTGCACGCGCAGGCTGGCGTCGAGGTTGGATAGCGGTTCATCAAACAAAAACAGGCCAGGTTTGCGGACGATGGCGCGACCGATGGCAACGCGCTGGCGCTGGCCGCCGGACAGGTCACGCGGCTTGCGTTGCAGCAGGTGGGTCATTTGCAAAATGCCAGCGGCATGCTGGACCGCTGCATCAATGTCTTGCTTGCTCATGCTGCTTAGACTAAGGCTGAAGGCCATGTTTTCATACACGGTCATATGCGGGTACAGGGCATACGACTGAAACACCATGGCCAGGCCGCGTTTGGCGGGCGGGATGTCGTTGGCCAATGCGTCACCTATGTAGAGTTCACCGGCAGTGATATCTTCCAGACCCGCGATCATGCGCAGCAGGGTCGATTTGCCACAGCCCGATGGGCCGACAAAGACCATGAATTCACCATTGCGCACATGCAGGTCTATGCCTTGCAAGACCTGGTTATTGCCGTAGGATTTGCTGATCTGTTGTAGTCTGACTTCGGCCATACCCTGCCCCTTTGCCTTATATTTGTGCCGTTACAGCGCTGGAAAAACCGGCGACCGGGATCTGGCCGCTGGCAATCACTTCGGTGGCAAACCAGGCGCGTGCAGCGTCGATGGCGGGTGGTGCAAAGCCATAGGTGATCAGGGCAGGTGCCTGAATGTCCAGCATTTGAAATGGGTTCCACAAGACCAGGTGCAGGTCTGGCTTCCAGCTGTCGCGCACCTGTTTGCTGTAGCGTATGCGTACTGTCGATGCCAATATCACGAAGCGGCCATCATTGGGCAAGGCGCTCCAGTCAAAGGTGTCGGCTTTGTTAAAAGTGACAGTGTCCACATCATACAAACTGGCCAGCATGGCGCTGACCTTGGCTGCAGAGATGCCCGCTTCTGACACGCCGTCGCTGACGACATCTGCGCTAATGATCAGGCGCACTTTGCTGCCCCTTGCTGGCGGTATGGCATTGCCTTGCGTGGTCAGGCCGCGCTTCCATGCACTGGACATGAGGATGCGATCTGCCATGTCGGTCTGGTAGGCGGTGTCTATGCAGGGATAGGTTTTTGTCAGAGCTGTCATGCGCTGCAGTTTTTGCTGTACGTCGGCCAAGGAAATTTCGCCAGACAAGATGACTTCGGTCAATGCATTCAGGGTTTCGAGCTGGGTTTCTGTGGTGCCCAGTGCCATGACCATGTCAGCCCCGGCCAGCAAGGCACGCACTGCGGCATTGCCGACGCCGTAGCGCCCGGCAATGGCATGCATGTCCATGCCGTCGGTGATGACGACGCCCTGGTAATTCCATTGATCACGCAACAGGCCGGTGAGTATGGGTTTGGACATGGTAGCCGGGTTTTCTGCATCCAGTGCCGGGTAGACGATGTGCGCGGTCATCATGGCGGGGGCATTGCGACTGACTGCGGTCTGGAAAGGGGCCAGTTCCAGTGCCTGCAATTCTTTCAGGCTCTTGTTCACTGTCGGCAAGTCACGGTGGGAATCAACATTGGTGTCGCCATGGCCGGGAAAGTGTTTGACGCAGCAGGCCACGCCTTCATACAGGCTGCCATCCATCCAGGCCAGAGCAAGTTCACTGGCACGTTTTGGGTCAGAGCCAAATGAACGTTCAGAGATGACGGGGTTATCAACGTTATTGTTCAAATCCAGCACGGGTGCAAAGTTCCAGTTGAAGCCCAGCGCCTTGACGCCACGCGCAACTGCAGCGCCCACCTGACGACAGAGTTCAGGGTCATCGCTGGCCCCCAGCGACATTGCCGCCGGGGGCTGCGGTACCCAGGTGGAACGCACAACTGCGCCCCCTTCCTGATCGATACCGATCAGCGCTTCCTCCCCCAAGGTGCTGCGCAGATCAGCCGTCAGTTTCTTCAGCTGGATTTCGTCCACCATGTTTTGCCTGAACAGGCAAATGCCACGGATGTAATTGTCTTTTAAAAATTGTGCCGATGTGTCGTCAAGGCTGGTGATGGGCATGCGTATCATCACCAGTTGCCCGGCAAGGCGGCGTGCTGCTTCGCGTGTCAGGGTCTGTTCTTTATTATTTGTATTTTGTGTCATTTCACTGCTCCATCCATGCCGCGCATAAAAAAGCGCTGGGTAAATAAAAAGGCGACCAATATAGGTGCAACTGTCAAAATGGTTCCTGCTGCGATCACGCGGGTGCTGCTGCCGTAGGTGCCGCGCAGATACAGCACACCTGCTGACAATGGAAAATCTTCCGGCTTGCTGATGACTATCGACGGCCAGATGTATTCATTCCAGGCTTCAACTGCGGTCAGTATGCCTACTGTTGCCAGCCAGGGGGTGATCAGCGGTAATACGATGCGGTAAAAAATTGTCCGTTCACTGGCACCGTCCACCCTTGCAGCATCCAGCAAATCTTGCGGTACTTCATCAAAAGCCTGTTTCAGCAAGAGTATGGATACTGCCGTCACGATATTTGGCAAGACCACAGCAGTATAGGTATTCACCAGCGATACCTTAGTGATGGTGATGAAGTTGACCAGAAAATTGACTTCTGACGGCAGTATCATGGTCGCCAAAATCACGCCCATGATGAGCTTGCTGCCACTGAACTGCATGCGTGACAAGGGATAAGCAGCAAGCGAACACACCACCAGTTTACCCAGCACCGTCGCCAAGGTAATCAACAGCGAATTTTTATAAAACGCGATGATGGGGATGACGCGAAACGCCTCGACAAAATTATCCAGCGATACACCATGCGGCCAGAACGTGGGCGGAAATTCAAACAGATTGCCTTCGGTAGACATTGCCACCACCAGCGTCCACCAGAACGGAAAAATGCAGATGACAGCAATCAGGCACAACAAGCCGTATTGCGATGCCGTGTGCAGGATTTTTTTGATAGCCATGCTCATTCCCTGTGCCCCGGTTTTAGCCAGCGCAAGCAGACGAAGGCAATTGCCATGCAGCACAGGGACACGACGAAACTGGCGGCCAGACCACGCGGCAATTTCAGGTGTTTCAAGCCCTGATCATAAGCGTAATACAGTGCGGTGAAGGTGGAATTCATGGGGCCGCCCTGGGTCAGTACGTCCACTTCTTGATAAGCTTTCAAAGCTGCCAAAACAGACATGATGCTGCATACCAGGATGGTCGGTTTCAGCATAGGCACGGTGATGCGCCAGAAACGTTGCCAGCGATTGGCACCGTCGAGTATTGCTGCTTCTTGCATTTCTGACGGCAGCGATTGCAGAGCCGCCAGATACATCACCATATACCAGCCAAGCCCCCGCCAGAAGGATACAAACATGACGGCAAACAGGGCCAGAGTATCGTCTGACAGCCAGCCCAACGGCGCAGCGATCAGGTGCAATTGCAGCAGCACATAATTGAGCGTGCCCTGCTCGTGGAACATAAAGCCCCACATGATGCCGACCACAGAAACAGTGGTCACCACTGGCACATAAAAAGCGGCACGAAACCAGCGTATGCCGGGCAGTTGATTGTTGACCAGCACCGCCAGCGAGATAGCGCCCAACTGGGTAAAAGGCACGACCAGCAAAAACAGTAGCGAGTTTTTTAACCCGGTCAAAAACATGTCATTTGCAAACAGGGCGCGGTAATTGGCAAACCCAACCCAGTGCACGGGGCGTATCAAACTGAAATCGGTAAAGCTGAGGTAAGAACCATACATCACCGGCCAGAAAGAAAACATCAACAGTAAAAACAGGGCTGGTGCCAGAAAGGCATAGGCCAGCAAGTTGTACCGTCTGGTTATGGAAGAAGAAGCTGTCTGCTTGCTCATGGCTGCTTTACCCCCTGCAATTTACGGTTCCAGATGGCGACCGCTTCATCCAGCGCATCCTGGATATCACGGCGACCGGTGACACCAGCCTCCACCGCCTTGACCAGAAAGCGGCGCAGTTCATCATAATCATCAATACCGCTGACATACAGCGTGCGTGATGCATTCATGGAATTGGCTGCGACTGCCAGCGCCTGTTCTGATGCACCCGCATTCGTGGGTATTTGTTTGAAGTAAGGGTTGGACAAAGCCTGTCTGGTGGTCGGCATGACGCCTGCCAGCCGTGCAAACGTCAGCTGATTGGCGTCGCTGGTCAAGTAGCGGGCAAAGGCAGCAATCTCGGGCAACTGCTGTTTTTTTACCCCCTTGGGGATGGCGAAGTGGAATAACCAGCCGCCATCATTGATGCCGGTCGGCCCCGGCGGCACCGGGAAAATGCCGGTCTGCGCATAAATCTCAGGTGCATCAGTCTGTATGCGTGTCATGGCGGTGGGTGCGCTGACCATGACACCCAGCCGCCCACCCAGATAGGCATCCACCACCGCCGGGAAATTGTCTTCGGCAAACAGTTTGTCTTTCAAAAAACCATTTGCCTTGTAGGTCGCTGCCAGTTTTTTGACCAGTGCCACATGGGCTGGTGAGTTGAATACGGCCTTGCCATTGTGTATTAAATCCAGGCCCTGTTGCATGAAGAAACCATCGATTTTACCCAGCGCAGGCGCGTAACCTGGCTTGCCGGTTTTGGCGGAAATTAAAACCGCCTGTGCCAGCAATTCATCCATGCTTCTGGGGGCCTGGGTGATGCCGGCTGCTGCCAGTATCTTGCGGTTATAGGCAATCACATTGACGTTGCTGTAATGTGGGAAGCCATATACCTTGCCGTTGAAACGCAAATCGGCCAGTGCTGCATCGGTGTAATCAACTGCTGCGCCCGGTGCTGCCAGCAAGGCATCGACGGGTTCCAGCAAACCGTCACGCGCCATTTCTTCTGCCCAGGGTACACTCAGATTCACCAGTGCAGGCGGCGTACCGGCGGCGATGGCGGTGATCAGTTTCAACTGCAAGATGTCCCACGGAAAATCCACCCATTCAAGCTTGATGCCGGGGTGTTGTGCTTCGTAGGTTTTAACCAGTTGCTGGAAGTAAGGAATGAATTTTGGCTTGAGGCTCATGGTCCAGAATTCGATTTTCTGGACGGCCAGGGCGTTGCCATGCAGGCTGAAACCCAGCAACAGGACTGCCAGCCAGGTCATGCACCTTAGCCAACTCCTGAGCCAGCGGTTTTGCCCCGGGCCGCAGCCCTTGACTATACTCCCCCCAATTTTTATTAAATTTTGCATTTTTTCTACATCTGCATTACGGTTAGCAAAAATACTGGAGGGAGTATCTATTTTTTAAGTTTTTAAAAAATAGCGTTGCGGAATAGTTGCACAGTCTAATTGGTTTTTGTCACTTTGCTGAGATGGCGTGGTTTGTCCGGATCCAGACCACGGGCAATCGACAAATTGGCGGCCATGACATAAAACGCCTGTATCGCCACGATAGGGTCAAGATCAGGTGTGGCTGCTACTGGCAGGGTCAGGTTACGTTCCTTGACATCCGCAGGTGCTGCCAGCAAGACATTGGCACCGCGACCACGCATTTCTTCCGCCAGGGCAATCTGGCCAGCTTGTGAAGGACCACGGGTTGCGAAGATCAGCAGCGGGTAACCATCATGTATCAGCGCCATAGGGCCGTGCTTGATTTCTGCACCGCTAAAGGCTTCAGCCTGGATGACGGAAGTTTCCTTGAACTTCAATGCCGATTCCAGCGCCACAGGGAAGCTGATGCCACGTCCCACCACCATGATGCGTGACGCAGGCGTCAGCACTTCCAGCGCTGGTGACCAGTCAAACTCAGTAGCGGCACGCAAGGCTTCTGGCAATTGTTCTATGGCTTGCAAAAATTCTGCATCGTCTTGCCAGTGGCCGACCAGGCGTGCAGCGGCCACCAGCGAAGTGATAAAGCTCTTGGTGGCAGCTACGCTCAGTTCTGGCCCGGCATGCAGGGGCATGGTCCATTCTGCGCTTTGCCCCAGTGGCGAAGCAGCATCATTCACCAGCGCCACGGTGGTGGCACCACCTTCGCGGAAATAACGGATGGGCTCTACCACGTCAGGGCTTTGGCCTGACTGTGAAATCGCAATCGCCAATGCATCCCTGGCGTGCAGGGGTGCATTATTGAGTGTCACCAAAGACATCGGCAGTGACGCGACGATGCGCCCCAACCTGGCCATGATGAGGTAAGCCGCATAATTGGCGGCATGGTCAGAACTGCCACGTGCCACGGTCACGACCGAAGCCGGTGGATGAGCGCGCAAATGGGCACCCAGGGCACTGTAACGGTCGTTGTCCAGCTTCAGTTGTCCGGCTACAAAATCGGCGGAAGAACACGCTTCCTTAAGCATCTGTGAGGTCAATCTTTTCTCCTTCTACATAAACAGCGATGAGGTTGAGCTGGCGATCCAGCACGACCAGGTCTGCGTAACTGCCAGCCTGCAGGCGGCCACGCTCATTCAATCCCAGATAATCGGCTGCGTAGGTGGAAACACGCTTCGATGCATCTTCCAGATCCAGGCCTATGCTGACCAGATTGCGCAAGGCCTGATCCATGGTCAGGGTGCTGCCAGCCAGCGTACCGTCTTCCAGACGCACACCACCCAGGCACTTATGTACGACCTGACGACCCAGCATGTATTGGCCGTCTGGCATGCCGGATGCAGCTGTGGAATCGGTCACGCAATACAGATGCGGTATGGCACGCATGGCGGCCCGGATGGCACCCGGATGCACATGCACCAGGTCGGGAATAATTTCAGAAAACTGTGCATGCGCAAGCGCAGCGCCGACCATGCCGGGTGCGCGGTGGTCCATGCGCGACATGGCGTTGTACAGATGGGTAAAACCGGTGGCACCGTTTTCCAGCGCCGCCTTGCCCTCTTCGTACGTACCCAGGGTATGGCCTATCTGTATCTGCATACCCATGTCTGTGAGCTCGCGTACGAGTTGCAGGTGGCCTTCCATTTCTGGTGCGACGGTAATCAGTTTGATTGGCGCTATTGCATCCAGATGACGTACCTGATCCAGTGAACCAGCATGCGCAAAGTCTGGCTGCGCCCCCAGCTTGCCGGGGTTGATATACGGGCCTTCCAGATGCACGCCCAGCACACGGGCAGCGCCAGCGCTACGCTGATCGACAAAGGGCCTGATAGCCTTTAACGCCTGCTCCAGATCTGCCAGCGGTGCTGTCATGGTGGTTGCCAGCATACTGGTCGTGCCATGCTTTGCATGCTTGCGGGCGATGACTTCGACGGCATCCCCGGCTTCCATGGTGTCTTTGCCACCGGCCCCGTGCACGTGCAAGTCGACAAAGCCTGGCAGTATGTAATGACTGCCTGCAGCCTGATCAGTGGCCATCTCAGCGGTCACACCGGCATCGGCAGTGATCGCCTGTATTTTTTCAGCAAAGCTTACAGATCCGAATACCCAGCCTTGCGGCGTCAGTATCTGTCCTTGCAATTGTTGATCCAAATTCATCTGAACAGCTCCGCCACAAAGTCATAATAATCACTGCGGCAGTACGAGTGAGAAAGCTCGATTGCTGCGCCAGTGGGCAGGTAGGCAACGCGGGTGATGAACAGCATCGCCGCGCCCTGTTTGATATCAGCCAGTCGCGCCTGTTCGGCAGTGGCGTTCACGGCACGGATGTGTTGCAACGCACGTGTGGGTGACAGGTTGTGCGCTTCCAGATAGCCATACAGGCTGTCGTTCACCAGTTTCGGGTTGGGCATATACATCGCTGGTATGGTCGTGCTTTCTATCGCCATCACCACATTGTCTGCAGTACGCAAACGCTTGAGACGCGATACCACGGTATTGGGTGACAAACCCAGCGACAAAATTTCTTCTGGCGACGCAATCCCGGTTTCACGCGATAGCCAGCGCGAGCCTGGCACAAAACCGCGATTGCGTAATTCTTCACTGAAGTTGGTCAGGCGCGATAAAGGCTGTTCCAGCTTGGGGGTAATGTAGGTGCCGGAACCATGCTTGCGGGTGAGCATGCCACGGTCGCACAACATGTCGATGGCCTTGCGCGCGGTGACGCGTGAGATGTCCAGCGCATCAGACAACAAGCGCTCTGACGGCAAGGCTTCATCAGGTTGCCAAAGACCGCTATGTATGCCGTTAGCGAGTTTATTTGCCAACTGCAGATACAGAGGAGTAGAACTCTCTGCATCAGGTTTAAAGTCTATCAGTTGTGCCAGCATGTCTTTCCCTCTTGGTTTATTGGTGTTGCCGGTGTTTCCGCTATTGCCGATGTTGCACGTGCTGCTGTATCAGTATCATGGCACCCGCTGCCGAATCTGCCTGCGGCTTTTGTACACGCCCGGCCAACGCTGCTGGCAGATACACAGCTACCGCATCCGCCAGACCACCACACAGGGTAATCGGCAACTCACCGGAAGGGTCAAGCGCCTGCGCCATGATGGCCACTTCTTTGCCAGCATCCTGCATGATGTCGCGAGCCACATCCACTTCGACAGCAAAGCGTATGACCAGCGGTGCCAGTTCTGCATAACGGGTTTGATTGGCTTGTGCCAGCCATGCGAAGAGCGCATCCTTGTCGCCACCACAATGCGTCAGTACGGCACTGGCAAATGGGTTAGCAGCGGCACGCCCATCCAGCACACGCTGCAAGTGATTGACTGCACGCATGCCCAGCCATGCCCCGCTGGCTTCGTCACTGACAGGGAAACCCCAGCCACCGACTTCACGACGCTGCCCATTGGCCAGCAACACTTCGCCAACGCTGCCCGTACCCAATGCGATGATCGCGCCAGGCTTGCCACCAAGTGCACCAAGCAAAGTGGTATAGGCATCGGTTTCTGCGCAGACTGCACCAAAGCCAGGATTAAGTGCTACAAATTCTTTGGTCCAGTGGATATTGTGTACACCGGCCAGCCCACAACCCACTGCAATATCCTGCAATGACGGCATAACCAGATTGGCCGCCGCAAATGCCTGCTGCGTCGCCTGCAAAATGGATTGCCAGGCCTTGTCACGCCCCAGTGCCAATCCAGACGGCCCAGCACTGCCACGCCCCAGTTCTTTGCCTGTGGCATCAGCCAACACCACTCGCGTGCCAGTGCCACCACCATCTGCACCGACAAAATAGCGGCAAGCGATGCTCGTCAGCGTACCGTGTGCGGTATTCTGCCCGTCTGCCGTATGCTGAATTTCTGCTTGTTTATTCATTGATAAGTGAGGTATTCATGTTTTTTAACGCCACCAAACCAGCGACGCGACATCTGCTACCATTTCAGACCTCACTGTATGTTTTTTCCCTAGTGGATGTCAATAGGTATTTAAGTGGTATCTTCAATTAAAATGTAACCAATTCTTCACCCACCCGCTGATGACTCTTCATTGCCCTGAAAACCAGGGCAGTGCATGGCGGGTGTTTGACAAGTCGTATTACGGCTATTGATGGCAAGCACCACTGGAAATTAGCTTGCTTGTTGAACAACTTATGACAAACATGCGATTCCAGCAGCGGCCCACAACGGGTGATTGACGGTTTGCAAGCGATGCAATCCATGTGGTGATTTTTTTAGGTGGTATTAAGCTGGCGGAGACACTTCTGCAGTTGTGACTTAGGCAAAATTGCCCGGATAAGGCACAGCGATGACGCTGCAAACGCCTTTTCCTGGACTAGTTTGTCCTTGGGGTGTTTTTCGTGATGACAGAGGTAAATCTGGAAATAGTGTCTTTGAAGATGGGCCGAAAATCCCCATTCAAGCCAATGCGTGGATATACAATTACTTGGAAATTAGCACTCCTACGACATCTGAGCAATTAATCTGGCGACAAAGAATGTATGCCGAACCAAGGGTAAATCAACAATGGGCAAAGCAGTTATTCTTGTTATCGGCGATGACTTCAGGGATCAACTCGACAAGTTCAGCATGTCTGAAAGTACTGATCCTGTCACGGTCGATGTTTTAGATAAATTGACGACCAGATATGTAACTTTATTCAGCGCGCATGAAGACAGTTTCTCCGGCTGGGTAAGGAAATATTTCGGTTACAAGGTTCTTGACGAAGGTCAGGAACCAGATATCGATGCGATACACTCAGGCGGTTGGATGCGTGTGGATGGAGATGG
This sequence comes from Undibacterium sp. GW821-FHT11B02, assembly GCF_058808955.1. Classification (NCBI taxonomy): domain Bacteria; kingdom Pseudomonadati; phylum Pseudomonadota; class Betaproteobacteria; order Burkholderiales; family Oxalobacteraceae; genus Undibacterium; species Undibacterium sp. GW821-FHT11B02. The sequence continues at coordinate 13,003 of NZ_JBXASD010000004.1, forward strand.
ACAGGTTTTCGAACTCATGGAGTGCATAATATCAGGTGGACTTATTGAATGGTTTGACGATACGCTCCCTAACCTGAAACTCAAACCGGGGGCAAAAGGAATTGAGACAAGCGACAGCTATGCCTCAGAAACCGTTGAAGGCTTTGCAGGTTCAGCCCGCAAGAAAGCCCTTGATTTCGAAGCCGTCAACAATGCGATGCGCTCTGCTGCCAATGAACGATGGTGCAGCGCTGTAGCTGCTTGCGATTCACAAACATGGGTACCCTTTGAACTTATAAAGAAAAAGTATGCGCTGGATCACCACGGAGATGAGTTGCAGCTTATCACGCAGAATACATGGGTAGACCAGCCCGCCGTGAAAGCCATTCTGACCGATGCACAACTTAACGACGCTCAAGACAAGCACATTTCTTTTCTGGAACAACGCATCGCAAACCTGTTTCGCATCAATAATAGTCCTGACTCAATCGACCCGCTGCTGTTATCGCGTAACCAGTATATGGACAGGTTTGGTTTTTTGAGTCTGGTACCCTATTGGCTGGTGATACACGACAGCGTGGTGCTGAGTCATTTCGACGATGAGTATTTTAATCGACTCGCCGATGACACCATCCTGACGCTTGTTAGTGTACATAACTGATATGAGAGCACCAACTCTTTCAATATCAGGCCGCACGATTGCCTGTGATGAATTGTGTGTCCAGCAGTTAATACTATCTATCAATACCAATAGCATGACGAAGCGCTGCCCTGGCTAAAAGGCGAGTCGAATCGAGCGTAGGCAACGGTGAATTTTCGTCGTTGATGATGAGTGGGATCTCGGTGCAACCGAGTATGACGGCCTCGCAGCCGCGATTCTTTAAGCTATGAATGACCGATTGAAAGTACTCAATGCTGTCCGGCTTGAATATTCCGCAAACAAGTTCATCCATGATGATTCTGCCGATCTCGTCACGTTCTTGATCGGTGGGTCGAATGCACTCAATACTTTGTGCAGCAAGCTTTTCTGGATACACTTCACTTCGTGTAAGCCAAGCTGTACCAAGAAGCCCCACGCGTTGAAATTTTTGACCTGTGGCCTCGGCAGCTACCACTTTGGCGATATGTAGCCAGGGCAAAGGACTCAAGGGTTCAACATACGAGAATGCTTGGTGGATGGTATTGTCCGGGCAAATGAGAAAATCTGCGCCGCACTTCGCAAGTTTTTGTGCGGAATCCAGCATCAGATTGCCGACGCCCTCCATGTCACCACGGTCAAGGCAATCAACATACTTTGCGAGAGAAGGAGTGTGAAGCGACACTTCCGGATGAGCATGCGCGCCAAGGATTTTGGCACCCTCAGAGCAAATGGTTCTATAGCAAAGGGCGGCTCCTTCTGCTGAGCAACCAACGATTCCTATGTGTAGTGGCATATGCTTGGACTTGATTACTGTTGTCTGAACTATTTTATCACTACAGGCTGTTGATATACTGGATGCCGGTTATACCAAGCGTCGGACCATTTATACCGGTTGCCATTGACCGATACCGGTATTTAATCATCCATGCCAAGGACCTGCGGAAGCCATATACTGTCAGCCAGGACGGTCAGTAATCAGCGAATTGCTGATGGTCAGGAAATTGGAATCGTTGTCGTAAGGCAGGCCATCAGAAAAAGCCTTTACGCCAATGTTCCCCATGCTGTTAACTGTTGCATTCCAAGGGATTAGGAGAGGGTGAAGCGTGGATAGAAAAACACATCTGTCGGAAACCTTCCGATGGTCCGCAGCCACCGACATGGATCTGTCACAAGTATTTGCTTCGGGCATAGGCATGGCGGCACCAGTCCTGATAGGAGCTGGAACGGGCCACCTTGTTGCCGGGTTAGCGGCGTCTGTTGGGGCATTAGTAGTCGGCAGCGTTGACTCTTGCTCAAGTCTGACGGCACAGTTAAAAGCACTGGTCGCGACGCTTATTCCGACAGCCATTGCAGTAATTGTGGCGGCTCTCGTCTCTGGTAATGGTTGGCGCACCGATACAACCGTCATTCTGCTGGTTTGTGCGGCAGCAACGGTCGGTTCATATAGCCGCGCCATGATCGCAGCAACTACGCGCCTCATCCTGTTGATGGTGATTATGGTAAATATTGCGAACTCTATGACGGCAAATCACCCTGATTTCTTTCCCTTATTGGTAGCTGGTGGGCTGTTTACGGTAATCCTGAACCTGATCTTTGGCGGTTTGGTCCGGGCACACCGACGCATTGACCAGAGCATAGTCGCGATTGCGGCCTCCCAGGCAACGGTCGCACAAAAATTTGTTCGCTGGAAAAAATCCTTGATGCACCTGTCCGGCTGGCAGTACCCGCTAAGACTGGCTCTGTGTTTAAGTGGGGCAGCAGGGTTGAGTTTTATATGGCCGAATCATCATTTTTACTGGGCGTCACTGACAGTGGTGCTTTTGTCTCAACGGCAAATAGAGAGATTCCCAGTCAAAACGACCCAGCGTGCGCTCGGTACAGCGCTAGGCGTCATCGTCGCCAGCTTGGTCATCTTCAATCAACCTGCCGAATGGGTCATTGTGATTAGCTTCGGATTGCTTGCCGGTATGCGACCACTCCTGAAAATCAGAAACTATCTTGCCTACTCTGCGGTCATGACGCCGCTGGTCATCCTCATGATGGATGCTGGCCATCAAGTGGAGATTGGCGTTCTTGTTGACCGATTAATTGCGACTCTTGTCGGCGCTGCACTTGTCATCACAGTTGATCTCGCTTTCGATAAAATCCTCAACAAAAATGCATCAAGCCAGATTAATGGATTTGACTGAGGTCTGGCTTCATGGTGCTTTTATAGTGGAATCGAGCTAGCAAAAAGCGGACACCTTTGATGGGCCGCCTGGGTTGCCCGTCGCACCATGCGTAGATCAGACATTCAAAACCAGCGCCTGCAGCGATTTTATATTCTCTGCGCCTCTCACACATGCAAAGTAGTCGGCACCGCCGCCCGTATCACTTCAATAAACCGCCGCAAGCGCGCTGGATAAAATTTTGCGTAGGGATAAACCATGCTCACAGGTAAAGGTGCTGCCTGCCATTGTGGCGTCAGTTGTACCAGGCGGCCTGTGGCCAGGTCGTCTGCCAATATCCAGGCTGAACCTATTGCCACCCCCAGGCCCTCCAGTGTGGCTGTGCGCAGGGCGTAGAGGTTGTCGGTGCTCATGCGGGGTGTGAAGGCCAGGCGCTGGATTTCACCCGTTTGCACGTGATGCAGAAATACTTCATTGCGGTAAAACGTGCGCAGTGATAGCCAAGGCAAACCGGCCAGATCAATGGCTTGTTGCGGTAGCGGCCTGCCTGCCAGCAAGGATGGTGTGGCAACAACGATGCGTGGTACTTCGGCCAGTTTGATGGCGACCAGATTGGGGTCGGCTACTTCACCTATCTGGATGGCGCAATCTATGCCTGCTGAAATAAAGTCTTGCAGTGACGTGTCGTCATGCAGCAGCCATTCAACAGACACGCGCGGATAACGCTTGAGGTAATCTGCCAGGGGTTTGATCAGACGTTCCTGACCAAAGGCGTGCGGTGCCACTACCCGCAGCACGCCTTCTGGTTCTTCATTGGTACCGCGTATATCTGACTCCAGGGTGGCCCAGTTCACCAGCAGGTTTCTGGCATGTTCATAGCACCTTTCACCATCTGAAGTCAGGCGCATGCTGTGGGTAGAGCGATTTAACAGGCGCACCCCCAGAAACTGTTCCAGCGACTGCAGGCGGCGGCTGACCGTCGGTTGGGTCGTGCCCAACTGGACGGCAGCGGCAGAAAGATTGCCCGCCTCAACGATGCGAACGAAGGTCTGCATCAATTCTATGCGGTCACCCACCCCTGTCATGAGGGCTGCTGTGGCGACATTGTCAGTTCGGAGCGTCTTGGCTTTGGTCATACGCTTAATGTATAACAAATCTGCAAGCCATGCTACTACCGCTTTATTTTGCGCTGCAATACACTGGTTTCAATCAAAAAAGATCAGTCAGCATCAGCAAATACCAAGGAATTAGCCATGTCTTCCATTCATAATTCGCATAACCAGAGCACATTAGGCCAACCGGCCCCTGCCCTGGCATCCCAGGCCTCTCAAGCATCGGCTGGCACCACTGCGGCGCACCAGCAGCCTTCTTCTTCACTGGTGCTGTTGCTGGCCAGTGGTGCTGGCTTGTCGGTGGCGTCGTTGTATTACAGCCAGCCCATGCTTGGCATACTTGCGACGGACATAGGTGTCAGTGACCTGAATATCGGTTTTGTGCCTACGCTAACCCAATTGGGCTATGCGCTGGGAATTTTGTTGCTGGCGCCGCTTGGTGACAAGTACAACCGCCGCAGCATCATTCTTATCAAGGCCGGTTTGCTGGTGGCATCGTTGATTGCCGCAGCCTTGGCGCAGTCATTGAGCATTTTGCTGGTTGCCAGCCTGGCTATCGGTCTGACAGCGACCATGGCGCAGGATATTGTACCTGCTGCCGCCACGCTGGCGCATGAATCACGGCGCGGCAAGGTGGTGGGCACGGTAATGACTGGCCTGTTGATGGGCATCTTGCTGTCACGCGTGGTCAGTGGCTTTGTGGCAGAACATTTTGGCTGGCGTACGATGTTTGTGCTGGCAGCTGTTGGCGTTTCAATGATAGCTGTCGCCATCTGGCGCGGGTTGCCACATTTTGTACCGACCACTACTTTGAGCTATCGCGCTTTGCTGGGTTCGTTGCTGGATTTGTTGCGCCGCCATGGCACACTGCGTCGAGCTGCACTGGCACAGGGTTTATTGGCGATGGGCTTTAGCGCTTTTTGGTCCACACTGGCGGTGATGCTGCATGCAGAACCGTTTCACATGGGCAGCGCTGTGGCGGGCGCTTTTGGATTGGCAGGTGCGGTGGGTGCCCTGGCCGCCCCCATGGCAGGCCACCTTGCTGACAAGCGCGGGCCGGGTGTAGTGACAAAACTTGGTGCGGGCCTGACCGCTGTGTCTTTTGCGGCAATGAGCCTGAGTCCATTATTGTCGCCCGCTGCGCAACTGTGGTTGCTAGGCATAGGTACCGTTGGCTTTGACCTGGGTGTACAAACATCGCTGATCGCGCATCAAACCATCGTCTATGGCATAGACCCTGGTGCACGTAGCCGCCTGAATGCGGTGCTGTTTGTTGGTATGTTCATCGGCATGGCAGCAGGTGCCACACTGGGCAGCGCCCTGCTGGCACAATGGGGCTGGATTGGTGTGACGAGCCTGGCAACTGCGACAGCGCTGGCAGCATTGGCGGTGCGGTTTTGGAAGGTGCCTGCTGACAAGGCTTGATTGGTCAGGAACAAATGTCAGCTCTGCGGCTTTTCTTGCAGAACTGACGCGATGAAGTTACAGGGTAAATACCAGCAAATACCAGCATTTGTTACGCTATTTCCACCGGTAGTTTCAAACGGTGAATACCTTTTGCATCCAAGCTGACTTCCATCTTCGTGCCCCGGTAGTTCAAGTGCACAGTCTTTCCTGCCTGCCCTTGTATCGTGGCTGACACCAGCTTGCCGTTTCGCCATTGCATATCTATGCTGAACCCGCCCCGTGCGTGCAAGCCTTTGACTTCACCTGATGGCCAGGCCGATGGCAAGGCTGGAAGCAGGAATACTTCACCACCCCAGGACTGGAGCAGCATTTCCATGATACCGGCTGCGCCACCAAAATTACCATCGATTTGAAATGGTGGGTGGGCGTCAAACATATTGGGATAAGTGCGCTTGGGGCCAGTCAATGCCTTTAGTATGCTGTGCGCGTGGTCGCCGTCGCCCATGCGTGCCCACAGACAGATACGCCATGCCGTGCCCCAGCCAGTGGCCAGATCACCGCGCTGGCGCAGGCTGTTTTTTGCAGCTTGTAATAACTCTGGCGTGTCACGCACATTGATCTGGCTGCTGGGATAAACGGCATACAGATGGGAAACGTGACGATGGTGTTGATCGGGTGCCTGTGTATCCCAGTCATCCAGCCATTCTTGCAGTTGCCCCGCTCTGCCAATCTGATCAGGGGCGATTTGTGGCAGGGTCTGGGTTATACGTTCTAACAATGCAGTATCTTGTTTCACCAGGCGGCCCGCTTCCAGTGTATTTTTAAACAGGTCACGCACGATTTGGCGATCCATCGCAGGACCTGCACACACTGATGTACCAAAGGGATGCTGGTTTTCTGGGGACAAGGATGGTGAAGTGATCAGGCCACGTCCTTGCGGGTCTGCTATCAGCGTATCGAGAAAAAACTCTGCCGCACCACGCATGACAGGGTAGAGGCGAGCCAGCACCGTGGCGTCGCCAGTATAGTCATAGTGATCCCACAGCGTATTGCATAGCCATGCACCACCACAAGGCCACAAGCCCCAGCGCGGGCCATCGATAGGCGCTGTGGCGCGCCATAAATCAGTATTATGATGGGCAACCCAGCCGCGGGCGTTGTACATGGTCCTGGCGGTTTTGGCACCGGTGACCGCCAGGTCTTCCACCATGCGTAACAGCGGCTCGACACAGCTGCTGAGCCCAGCCGGGTCTGCCGGCCAGTAGTTCATCTGTGTGTTGATGTTGATGGTGTATTTGCTGCCCCAGGGAGGATTGGTGCCTTCGTTCCAGATCCCTTGTAGATTGGCGGGCTGAGTGCCGGGGCGGGACGAAGAAATCATCAGGTAACGTGCATACTGAACATACAGCGCAGACAATGCCGGATCTGGTGTCGTTTCGGCAGCCGCAATTCGAATATCGGTTGCTTGCTCTGACTGTGTTGTGCTGCCAAGGTCCAGTGACATATTGTTGAACAGCGCCTGATGATCACGGATGTGGTCATGCTTGAGCACCTCATAGCTTTTTGTAGCGGCGTTTTCGGTCTGACGCCTGACAATGCTCACCGGGTCGCCGCTGGTGTCATGATAATTGACATAGCTGGTAGCGGCCGCCATCAGCAAGGTCACGGTCCGTGCTTCGCTGATTTTCAACACGCCGTTTGCCAGGCTGGACTTGCCATCAGTAAGTACCTTGATACGTAAGGCATAACGCAAGCCAGATTTACCGTCAGCACCAGGCTCATTCTTGCCGGTGATCAGGATGGCGTCTTTGCCATCTGCAACAATGGTGCAGCCTGCGGTCAATGCACCAGGCTCTTCCTTCATATTCCAATCAACTGATGCGACTTTTGTTGAGCCATCTTCCCCGGCGTAATCAGGCGATTGGTATTTCGCTTTGCGGGGGCTGCGGTAAGCCAGTTCGAAACCCAGCTTGCCTTGTTGGGCCTGCATATGCACAACGATAACCTGATCCACAGCAGAGGAGAAAACTTCACGCAAAAATTCGCCATTGGCTGCCCGGTATGAAGTACTGTTGACCGCCGTGGCAAGATCAAGTTGACGCTCATACTGACTGGGTTTTTCCGCACCGTCAAAGGTCAGCAAAACATCACCCAGAGTGCCATAGGCCATTTGCCAGAGTGGCTTGGCCATCATGTGGGCACCAGCGAGTTCTGTCGCTTCCTTGTATTTAGCTTCTGTAATCAGGCGCCGTACTTCTGGCAATGCAGCCAGGGCATCAGGATTGTCTGGCGTATAGGGCGAACCCGCCCACAAGGTATCTTCATTGAGTTGCAGGCGTTCTTGCGCCACACGGCCAAATACCATAGCCCCCAGGCGGCCATTACCAAGCGGTAAAGCTTCTTCCCAGCGAGAGGCCGGTTGTTTGTACCAAAGCGTGTTGGCGGTTTTTTGTGACTGTTTGTTCTGTGCCATGACCAGCGCTGGTGCACCATACAGTGCCGTCATGCCCAACATCAAATTGCGTCTGGTCCGGTTGAATGTCGCAGCTTTCGCCAATTTATTGTTAAATAGTTTTTTGGTCATGGTGCATTTGACTCCAACGAGAAGAGATGACAGACATAGAATGAGACTACTATTTATTCACTATTTTTGTTTCATAGCATTACAACAACAGCCAATAATCAAACCAATTCTTTGATGCGCCCCAACTAAAACAATCAGAGTGATGACTGACAAGGCGCATGGCAACACGGTACACAGTGGTGTCAATTTGTCAGATCATACAAAATAGTCGCTTGAAACGCGCTCAGGCAACTCCACATATAATGCGCAAAGCTCAATTTCATTGCTGAAGCGAGTTTCAAATCATTACCCTGAAAGTAAAACCTCATGTCCGAATTGCTAAGTAAACTCGAATGGCGTTATGCCACCAAAAAAATGGAACCGACCAAGGTCGTTCCTCAAGATAAGGTTGACCGTATCCTGGAAGCTGTGCGCCTGACTGCCAGTTCCAGCGGCTTGCAACCCTATGAAGTAATCGTGGTCACCAATCCAGCTGTGCGTGAAGCGATCAAACCGCATGCATGGAATCAGGCACAAGTCACCGACTGTTCCCACCTGCTGGTTTTCGCTGCATGGGACAACTACACCGAAGAACGTATCAACCATATGTTCGACCTGGTCAATGAAGAACGTGGCATCAAAAACGAAGGATGGGAAAACTACCGTCAAATGTTATTGGCCAGTTACCCAAAACGTGATGCCGAAACCAATTTCCAGCACGCTGCCCGTCAAGCCTACATCGGCCTGGGATCAGCACTGATTGCTGCAGCCTATGAAGAAGTCGACAGCACACCGATGGAAGGTTTTGACCCGACCAAAGTCGATGAAATATTGAAGCTGCGCGAAAGAGGTTTGCGTTCGGTCGTGATCCTGCCGCTGGGCTATCGCGCAACCGAAGGTGACTGGCTGCAAAACCTGAAAAAAGTACGTCGTCCACGTGCTGAATTTATTACCCTGGTAGATTAAACCCTCCATTCAGTTGTCAACATCATGGCCTGTCAGGAAATATCCTGGCAGGCCATTTGTGTCATTTGGGCTGTATTTGACCAGGATCACATCATTCTCACGCATCCCGAATCAGCTTGCTCGCACTCATCCCTATTTATGAAATGCGTTCCAGACAGCTCTATTTGAGCTTGCATTCTGCTGTGCCCAGCCGGCCCGCGCAATTATGAAAACCGCCATTCGAAGGAATGATAACCGTCAATGTCTGTATAACCACTATTCGCTTTGCTCTTTACTCCCCTTCCTGTTCCAGCATGGACCCCGTGTTCTTATACCGCACATGCCATGACAATGCTTCTTCCAGCACATGCGGAGTATGGCCGCCACGGGTGGTAGCACGGGTCAGGTAATCTTGCAGCATGTGGCGATAAGGTTCAGCGACGCAATTATTGATAATAACTTGTGCGCGCTCACGCGGTGCCAGGCCGCGCAAGTCGGCCAGGCCAATTTCTGTGACAAGGATATCGACATCATGTTCTGTATGATCAACATGCGACACCATAGGCACGATGCTGGATATCTTGCCGCCCTTGACCAGGGATTTGGTGGCAAACACCGCCAGATAGGCATTGCGGGCAAAATCGCCCGAGCCGCCAATGCCATTCATCATGTGTGTGCCCATGACATGGGTGGAATTGACATTGCCATAGATGTCGGCTTCCAGCGCAGTGTTGATGGCGATGATGCCCAGGCGGCGTATGATTTCAGGATGATTGCTGACCTCTTGCGGGCGCAATACCAGCCTGTCTTTATAGCGCTGAAAGTGGCTAAACACCTGGTCATATTTTTTTGCTGACAAAGTGATGGATGAACCAGATGCAAAATCCAGCTTGCCTGCATCGAACAGATCAAAAGTTGAATCCTGCAAGACTTCAGAATACATGCTGAGATGCTCGAAAGGACTATCAATAAAGCCTGTCATGACGGCATTGGCGATGGTACCTATGCCAGCCTGGATGGGAAGCAGGTTATTGCCCAGCCGGCCTTGTTCCACTTCATTTGCGAAAAAGCTGACCAGATGGCTGGCGATAAGCGCCGTCTCTGCATCTGGTGGAAGTATCGTGGATGGGCTATCGGCCTGATCAGTAATGACGATGGCGACGATTTTTTCTGGCGGTATCTGTATGCAGGTAGTGCCTATGCGATCACTGGCTGACATCAGTGGCATGGGTTCACGCAGCGGGCGTTGTCTGGGGATGAAAATATCATGCAGTCCTTCCAGCTCGGCTGCCTGGGCCATGTTCAGTTCAATAATCACTTGCTTGGCCAGGATGGCAAAGCTGGCGCTGTTGCCGACAGAAGTGGTCGGCACGATAGCACCGCTTTCGGTGATGGCTGCAGCTTCGATGATGGCGATGTCGATACCGGCAATTTGCCTGGTGCGCAACAGTTCTACTGTTTCAGACAAATGCTGGTCAATGAACATGACTTCACCTGCATTGATGGCAGCCCTAAGCACCGGGTCTGCCTGAAAAGGCATGCGCCGCGTCAGCACACCGGCCTGTGTCAGGGTCTTGTCGACATCGCTGCCCAATGACGCACCCGTCATCAGGGTGATGTTGAGTTTTTCAGTTTTGGCTCTTTCAGCCAGGGCCATGGGCACCCTTTTTGCGTCGCCTGCGCGGGTAAATCCGCTCATACCTATGGTCATGCCGTCCTTGACCAAGGACGCCGCCTGGCTGGCGCTGGTGACGCGCTCAAGCAGTTGGGGGTTGCGTATGCGTGCCTGGATTTGTTCGTTCATGGTGCACCTGTAGGTTAATGATTGGTAATGGAATTAATGTTCTGCTATAGCAGCCCAGCTCAGCTCAGGTCAGGTCAGGTTAGGTCAGGTCAGGTCAGGCAAAAATTGACCGGTGCCAGCACAGGCGGCAAACTGGTATCTTGCAATGATTCACGCAAATTGATTTCTATGGTCCGGCAAATGGCGTCAAGTGGCAGATCATTTGATTCAAGGCCAAAGGGCTCCTCTATTTCATCCCCCAATGCATCCAGACCAAAGAAGGTATAAGCAACAATCGCCACCACAAACGGTGTCATGAAACCGATGGAATCAACCAGGCCAAAGGGCAGCAGGAAACAATAAATGTATGCTGTCCTGTGCAATAGAAGGGTGTATGAGAAAGGGATGGGGGTACTCTTGATACGTTCACAAGCTGCTGCGGCACCGGTCAGTGTACTCATGCTGGCATCAATAGCGGCAGCCAGACATTCATCAATTCTTTTTTCGCGCAGGCAGGTTCCCAGATCCAGGCCCATATGCAGCATCAGCAAGGCAGAGGGATTGTTTGCCTGACTGATTTTTTGCCATTCATCGGCCAGCAGGTAGGCGCGCAACTCTTCTGGCTGATGCAAATCACGCAATTGCTGGCGCAAGGCATGTGAAAAGGCAATGGCACGGTACACCATGCGTACCCTTATATCGGCCAGGCCCAGGCTGGCTACGGCAGGTTCTGCACCACCGATCAGGCTTTGACACTGGCGGGCAAAATTGCGGCTGCGCAGCACCAGCTCGCCCCACAGCTTGCGCCCTTCCCAATAGCGGTCATAGGCTGCGGTATTGCGAAACCCCAAAAAAATTGCCAATGGCAGACCGATCAAGCTGAACGGTATCGTCGTCAACGTGATCTTCAGTCTGAACAAATCCCCATGCGACCAGGTGACCAGCGTTGCTACCAGAATATTAATCACTAGTGCAAAGCGTATACGCGGCAGGATAGACCCGCGCGCGATCAGGAACAGGCTAAACCCGGATGGACGGTCACGTACGATCATGGCTGCACACCCCTGCTGTTGTCTAACCCAGGGATGCTGATGGCGTGCGGTAAAAAATATATCACTAACATATGAGTAATTATTTCACTAACATGTGAGTAAGTCAAGCTGTATAATTCAGGCTTATCAGAACAACCAGCGCAACCAACACAACCAGCGCAGTCAGGTGCCCTCATGAAACAACAAGTGTTCAGCCATAACTTACCGCAACTGTTTTTGAAAGCACGTGACAGTCTGATGGCCCATTTCCGCCCCATCCTGCATCACTTTGGCCTGACTGAACAACAGTGGCGCATCATGCGCGTGCTCGATGAACATGCCCAGCTGGAACCGAGAGAAATCTGCGATATGTGTCTGATGCTGAGTTCCAGCATGGCTGGTATGCTGGCGCGCATGGAAGAGATGGATTTGATCAGTCGCCAGCGTATGCCCGAAGACCAGCGCCGCGTCATGGTCAGGCTGACGCCGCACGGCATCAAGATCATGCGCCAGATGGTGGCGCTGATTGATCAGCAATATCAGCATCTTGAGCAAGCCATCGGCAAACCTGCACTCAAAAATCTGGTGGCGTCGCTGGAATCTTTTATTGCAACTGAACATGAAACAGTACGCCAGGTAGATTTACCCTGATAGCCGTGTGGCGTGCAATGCGCCAGACACGTCAATGATCGTCACGCGATAGCATTCTCAACATCCATGGTCCGTCGCAATTCAAGAGGATGTACTCGCTGTTGGAAAATTGCACATATTGCATGTAAAAAATACATCAACATACCTACAATGTGCTACTGTTAGCCTCAAACGTGAAACTAAATGAACTACGGCAGAGAGGCTTACTTTGCTCATTCTGGAAACGGTAAAGCAAAATGCCAATTCCGGTTGAGCAAGGCGATCTTTGTTCGTACAGATGCTTACAGCGTGTTGCAATCCCTTCCCAACCATTTAACAACATTGAATGAGTTAAATTATGCGCCTGCCAATTCTATCCATTTCTTTTTGCCTGCTGCTCGGACCAGCTCCCGCTCATGCGTTCCTGGAAGATATTTGTCTGCCCCGAAAAACGGAAAAGGAGCCGCTTAGCTGGTGCATCAAACCTACCTGTCCATCGGCAGTTTCACCAAATCGCTCCTGCCCGGTGCAACTGATTGATTTTGCAACCATCAAGCCGGGCCGCAGCATGATCCATGCCGACGCCACCTACTTCATCGCGCAGGCGCTTGGCTTTCGCACCGACGTTGCCTATTGGATTGCCGCCTACGACGAGGTGACTGACTACGGCCAGTACATACCGATTGATCAATGTGGGGTCCAGGCATCTGCGCAGAACTCGGGGAAAAATTACATCAGCACCAGCTTTAACGGTTTCGTACGGACGAATGCGCAAACCGATGGTCCTCTTGATCACTATGTCGTGTCTTTCTCTCCAAACGGCTATGGCACCGATGTGCATGGCGCTGGCGGTGTACAGTCGCTGTACCCCCTGCATTATCCGCAGCCTGGTTATCCTGTACGTATTGATGATACCTATCAGAAGACGCTGGCAAACATGCGAGCATGGGCACTGTTACCGACGCGCGACCCGGGTCTGCTTTGCACTGTCGGGCTCACTTCATCCAACGGTCTTGATTGCCTGACAGGCATGAATATCAGCGGTACTGTCCCAGTGATCATGAAGAGCGACAAAGGAATCGCGCTGAATGTACCGGCGGGCAAGAAAGTTTTGAACTACGATACGAATACGGGCAGCTCGGATTATTACGAAAAACTTGGTGCTTATCTTGATGATAAACAAAAGACTACCGGCACACTTTGGAAGGATCCGGTTCCCGTGCCCGTCCCTGTTCAGATCGCACGCATCGGACTTTTTCTTCATGTGCTACAAGATACCTCATCACATGCGACCTACTGCGGTGATGAAGCGCCATCACCACCTGGCGGTACAGACCGGGGCACCTACATGATTAATACAGGTGATGGCATTAAGCTTTCCTTCGGCAACTCTTGTGCGGCAGGCCCTCATCTGGCCAGCCATGTCCAGGAAACCGGTACGGGTGACAAGCCATTACCCTTGCGTGATTATGTCGCACTCAACAACACGGTTGACGAACTGATCAACTTTGGCAATGCCGTGGCAAGCAAAGAAGATGGCTGGATAGTCAACCGCGAGCTGTTACCGCCTGATGTGGTTGGTGGTAAAAATGCGCAGGGCTTCAGTGCGGCAGATTTAAAGGCGATACTGATCGGTACCATCGTCAGCGGAACAGCCTATAGCAATGCCGAGGTATACAAATCAGGTGTCGTCACACTGCCATTGCAACAGGTGAAGCCGATTGACCGGCTACATACGATGAACAAAGCGCTTGGCGCCTATTCAGAGACATTGCGTAAACAATCCCAAAATCGCAATTCGTTCATTCCGCTGGAACCCATGCCTGGCAATTCGTTTGACGCCAAGGACAAGTCAGCCTGCTGGAAGTAAGCCAAAAGCATAGGGCTCTGGCGCATTCGCAAGTGGTCACCAGTTGATCGGGTGAACTGCGGTGCCAGAGCCCACCTCCCCCCAAAAAATAGTCGACGTGCTCAACGTCTAACAGCGGCTATCTGCCACTGCATTCTCGCGGTCGCCGCACTCATGTGCATGTTATGCATAAACCAGTTCATGATCGATAGTGCGGATACGATGTCCTTCGTGAACCAAGTTTATTCAGCGACAGGAAAGCCCCGTCAAGTTTAATGGGCGCATCACCAATCCACGGAATTTCACCTTTTTCGACCAACAGCGCCACGGAAACTGGGTAGGACGAAGCCAAAACCTGCTTAAAATTGTCGCACGGAAATTTGATTTAAATAATCCACCTTAATTCCACTTCAAATCCACTTTTTTTACAGAAAAATTCCTTATCAAGCTCGTGTTGTGGGTTTAAAACATCAGTCCACTTCCATTATTGGCAAATTAAAAAAAATAATTTATTCAATAAAAACAATTAGATACAGAATACAAGCATATCAAATTGCAAACCAATTAAACATCGCATAGATACCACTTAGATACCGATTGACAACCTGTTTAGGCATCACTAAAGTTCAACACATCCGGTGTAGTTGTTTCGAGTGGTAGTTAACTCAGAATGAATTTTATGATGCAACGGGTGGTACCGAAAATACTCACTGTCTTCTACGTCAAGTGCGTAAGGTATTTGGGGGAGTAAGCAATTTTTTGTAACGGACCAGCGTAGTCGGCAGGTTCTAACCGAAGGAGAATTAAATGCAAAATAAATTGAGTCCGATGAGAAGTAATCTAACGCCGATGGCATCCGCAGTTGCACTCCTGGTCATGAGTGTCGCCATGCAGGCACAGGCACAAGAAGCAGCGAAACCAGCAGAAGCGCAAGAAGTGGTCGTCACTGGTATTCGCGCATCGCTGCAACAGTCCCTGAATCAAAAGCGTAATGCTGATACATTCGTTGAAGTGATTACCGCTGAAGACATCGGCAAGATGCCTGATAAAAACGTCGCGGATTCTTTGCAACGCGTACCTGGCGTCAGCGTTGCTGCAGCCGGTGGTGGCGAAGGCAGTTTTGGTGAAAATGACCGTGTTGCCCTGCGCGGCACACCGTTTGGTCTGACCCTGACAACCTTGAACGGTCACTCTGTTTCCAGCGGTGACTGGTTTGCAGACAATATCGTTGGTGGTGGCCGCAGTGTGAGTTTCTCGCTGTTCCCATCCGAGCTGATTGGCCGTGTCACAGTACACAAAGGTTCACAAGCCAACCTGCTGGAAGGTGGCGCTGAAGGTGTGGTCGATATCGAAACACGCAAACCACTGGATTTTAAAAAGCAATTCAACGCCCAGGCCAGTATCGGCATGGTCAACTCTGAAAATTCCAGCAAATCTGACCCTCAATTGAGTGGCATGGTTGCATGGAAAAATGATGCTTCCACCATGGGTATCCTGGTACAGGGTTTCCACCAAAAACGTACACTGAGCCGCGCCGGACAAGAGAATCAAATCTGGTGGGACAAGGTTGATGTCGGCAGCCCTATCGACAATTCCATCAAAGGTGCAGGTACAGCCAATACGGCAACTTCACCTGCATCAGGTGCCATGACCAATTACCTTGGCGGTACTGCATGGTTTGAACAACAGCGTACCCGTCAGGGTGGTTTGATCGACTTCCAGTTCAAACCATCGAAAGATGTCAATCTTGATGTGACCGCATTCCAGTCACACCTGGATGCACCCAACATCAACCATAACTTCATGCAGTCACTGGGCCGTTTTGTTGGTCCATCCTGGGCGACGACAGGCTTCCCTTCCAGCGCCCTGACCGGCACCCTGAGCCAGGGCGTGATCAGCCAGTTGACGGTCGGCAATCCGGCTGGTTGCGTGCCTTGCAGCGGCATGTCCAGCGCAGTACAGGAAATCTTCTCCCGTCCTATCGCTGAAAGCCAATCCCAGTTCTTTAACATCGACGGTTCCGTCCGTGTGAATGACCGTTTCACTTTGAGCGGCAAACTGGGTACCACAAAAGGTTTGGGCAATACCGTCAGCGGTGCCATGGGTATCTGGATGCCATGGACTGGTGGCAGCTACACCATCAATGGTTCCGACAAGCCGGTGATTTATGTGACACCAGGTGCAGACAAGTTCTCTATCGGTGGTTTTAACAATGGCGCACCTGGCACACCTGGCGCACCTTACACCTATGGTTCCCACGTTACAGCCAATGATAAAGAAGACTATGCGCAGATTGACGGCACATATAAAACTGACCTGGCCAGCATTCCTACTGTACGTTTTGGTTTCCGCGCAGCAGAGCA
The DNA here is from genome assembly GCF_058808955.1 of Undibacterium sp. GW821-FHT11B02. Classification (NCBI taxonomy): domain Bacteria; kingdom Pseudomonadati; phylum Pseudomonadota; class Betaproteobacteria; order Burkholderiales; family Oxalobacteraceae; genus Undibacterium; species Undibacterium sp. GW821-FHT11B02. The sequence continues at coordinate 29,473 of NZ_JBXASD010000004.1, forward strand.
CAAGCGTGAGCTGAGTTCTATCGGTCTCAATGCATTGCCAGGCTTGTCGAATGCAGCCAACCTGCCGATGTCTGGCCTGACTGCTTTCCCTGGTATTTTCAATGACCTGGGTGCGAATGGTGCCGGTTACTGGACTTTCTCTCAATCGGCTGTGAATGCATGGCTGTCGCAATACACCAACTACAGCGGTCACCTGCTGCAAAATGAGTTCTCCATCAAGGAACCAACTCAGTCTGCTTACGTGATGGCTGATTTTGGTGGTGAAGGCTTAAGCGGTAATTTTGGTCTGCGTGTTTCCCGTACCAGCGAAGAAGTGACGCGCAATGAGATCGGTGCATCTGGCAACTTTGAACCTAAGACGTACAACAACAGTTATGTCGACTTCCTGCCAAGTGCCAACTTCCGTCTGGATGTCACTAAGGATGTCGTCGCCCGCTTTGGTGTTGCCCGCACTATGGCACGCCCTGAACTGGGTCAGATGGCTGGTCTGGATCTGCGTGACGTGCAAGGTACTGGTAACGGCGGTAACCCTAACCTGAAACCTATCCGTGCCAACACGGTTGATCTGGGTGTGGAATGGTATTTCGCTCCAAAATCCATGGCTTCTGCTGACCTTTTCTACTCGGCACTGGATGGTTACGTGACGTATGGCGCAAGCACAGGCACGTTCTACAACCAGATCCAGAAGAAAAACACCGTGTATGCGATGAGTACACCGATCAATACACAAGCTGAAGTCAAAGGTCTGGAATTGTCTTACATCCAGGCATTGCCTGCAGGTTTTGGTATTAACGCCAACTACACCTACACACTGGGCAAGGAAACCGGTCAGGCTCCTGGTTCCAAGTGCGGCGATGTGCTGGCACCGGATTGTACTTTGATCGGCACATCCAAAAACGCGTATAACCTGGGTGTGTTCTATGAAGACAACAAGTTCAGTGCACGTCTGACATACAGCTATCGTTCCGGCTTCCTGAACGGTACCAGCCGTAACAGCGCAGCCTACCAGAACGAAATCGGTACTTTGTCTGCCACTCTGGCTTACCAGATCAGCGACAATTTCTCCATCTCTCTGGATGGTAAGGACTTGAATAATCCTCTGGTCAGCTCTGTCACCAAAACACCAGGTGCAGCAGATTTGCCAGCGTCGCTGTATAAAAATGGCCGTCAGATCTTCCTGACTTTGCACGCCAAGATGTAATTTGTTACGATCAGGCGGAGGGGCTGGATAGTTGAGTCCCTCTTCCCGGTTTTTTAAGTGATGGCGCGTTTTGCTCCATCACTTTTTTTTCATTGACAAGCTGAGTTGTCAGATATGCTTACAATTGTATTTACAGTTTAGGACCATGACCATGCAAGAACCCATCAAAAAAATCATGATCGTCGGTGGTGGCTCTGCCGGTTGGATGGCAGCGCTGATAATTGCCAATTCTGTCAAAGACAAGGGAATAGAAATTACCGTTGTCGAATCACCGACAGTGGGCGTGATTGGTGTAGGCGAAGGTTCCACACCAGTACTGAAAAAGTTCTTCGACAACCTGGGGATACAGGAAAGCGAATGGATGCCGGAATGCAATGCCACCTACAAAGCTGGCATCACCTTTGATGGCTGGTCTACCAAACCCGGGCACGAAAGTTATTTCCACCAGTTTGCCACCATGGTGGATAACCTGACCCTGCCCGTGTTTATCAATAACGTCAAGGCGCGTCTGCAGGGTGCTGATGTGTGTGCCTTGCCAAACAAGTTCTTTCTGTCTTCTGAACTGGCTAACAGACATCTGGCCCCTATCGCCGCGCACCATTTCCCTTTCTTTACTACCTATGGCTACCATTTTGATGCCATGCTGCTGGGTAAATACCTGCACAAGAAAGCGCTGCAAATGGGTGTACACCACGTCAGTGCCCACATCACGGATGCACGACAAGATGCCAGCGGCAATATTGCAGCAGTCATACTGGAAGATGGCAGCAGCATGGAGGCGGATTTCTTCGTTGACTGTTCCGGCTTTTCTGCCCTGCTGATAGGCAAAACCCTGAAAACGCCTTTTGTCAGTTATGCCGACAATTTGTTCAATGACGCCGCGATTGCGATGCCGTCAGAGATCGGCGAAGCGATTCCCACACAAACCATATCCACTGCCATGAAACATGGCTGGTCGTGGCGCATCCCCTTGCAAAACCGTTTTGGCAATGGTTATGTGTATAGCTCATCCTTTACCACAGCAGAGCAGGCAGAGCATGAATTGCGTGCCAAGCTGGGCCTGCTGGAATCAGACACCCAGGCGCGGCACCTGAAGATGAAACTGGGCCGCGTCGAAAAACACTGGAACAAGAATTGTCTTGCCGTTGGCCTGTCGCAGGGGTTTCTGGAACCGCTGGAAGCCACTGCACTGTATCTGACGCAAATGACGGCTGCCATTTTTTGCCTGTTCCTGGAAAAAGGTGATCTGAGCGAGCGGGCGCAACAAGTCTATAACCAGGAAATCAATGATTATTTTGACGGCCACCGTAACTACATCATTGCCCACTACAAGACCAATACCAGGACCGATACCGAATACTGGAAAGCCAATGCCGCCAACCTGAATGGCATTCCCGATTCACTGAAACACATCTTTTCCACCTGGCTGGAAGGACGTGATCTGGGAGATGAAATCCGTCGGCAGGACATAGAAAAGTATTACCCGATAGGATCATGGTATGCATTGATGGCAGGAATGGGTTTGTTCCCGGAAGTGGATACCAAAGCGCCGGAAACAGGCCAGGACAAGGCTAACCCGCTGGGCGACTTCATCCAGCGCTGTGCCCTGAACTTCCAGGATCATCGCAAGATGCTATCTGCCCAGAGCAAGATGATGTAAGACTTGTTGTTGCGGAGGTTTAGGGAGAGCTATGGCTTTTTAAGCGGACTTTCGGCTACACTAAGGCTTCACAAGCCTTGGTCACCTTTGCGCATGCCCATACATTATCTGTCCAGCCTGACCTCACCCAAGCGAACGCCGCAGTCCAACCGGCATCTGGGTGTCACACTGGCATGCGTGGCAGGGGCGATGAATGCAGGCGGTTTTTTAGCTGTCGGACAATACACTTCACACATGACGGGCATGCTGTCGACAGCCGCAGATGATTTTATCCTTGGTAATTTCCTTCCTGCCTTTGCCGCCCTCTTCATGCTGTGTGCTTTTGCCTGGGGCGCAGCCTGTACCGCCCTGATTGTCAATTACGCCAAACGCAACCACTTCCGTTACGTATACACACCGGTACTATTGCTGGAAGCTGTGCTCTTACTATTGTTTGGACTGGTAGGAACCCGGTTACAAGAACATGCCGTAGTCACTGTGTCGCTCACTACCGTTTTGCTGTGCTACGTCATGGGTTTGCAAAATGCCCTGGTTACCAAGATCTCAAATGCCGAAATTCGTACCACCCACGTCACTGGTCTGGTCACTGACATCGGTATAGAGCTAGGCAAGATGATTTATTGGAACCGTCATCGGGACCAACCAGGCCCTCACCATGAAGTCGGTGCCAATGCGCAAAAATTACGTCTGCACCTGATGTTGGTGTCGTCTTTTTTTTGCGGTGGCGTTATGGGAGCATTCGGCTTTAAATATTTCGGCTTCATTTCCACCTTACCAATCGCAACTGCACTGGTCGTTTTGTCGCTGGCACCACGGTTCAGGAAAATTTGATTATCTGTTCTCATTAAAAAATAGCAACCAATACAATCACCATATTGATTTGTACTATTTTTGTAGCTATTTAACAATTAAACCAGTATGTCTATATCTGACCCAGCCAATTTATTTAAGCGTGTGCCAGAGTTGCGCACCTTCAGCGATGATCCGAAAATCAGCCGGGCCATAGAATCTGGTGACCCATTCAAGGTCTATCGCGCTTTAGTGCTGGCTCGCCTGTTCCGACGCCTGCCGCAACACAGGGATTTACTCAAGGAATTGACCAGTGAGCGCCGCCTGTTTGCCAAGCCATTGAAAGGCACGCCATCGCTGGGGACGATCAACTCAGTTGGTTTCAGTTTTGTAGGGAAATCAGAGCAGGATACCGATGGCAGCCATATTGCCTTGCATGCTTTCGTCATTTTGTTTGGCATACCACTCGTCCCTATGGGTTCATACGTGGTGCGCAGCACTGGCGACAGGCAGTGGCAAATCTATGCTCGCGCGCCTTTGGGCATCATGGGTTGGCTGTACACACGCGGCCTGGCACTGGCCTTGGTCATCATGGTCTTGTCGGGTGCAGCGCATAGTTATCATGAAGCCAGCAATCAGGATTTAACGATACTCAATGGCTTCGATGTGCCGGTAAAAGTCAAGATTGCCGATCAGGCGCTGACCATAGCAGCGCAGGGCCGTGCCACTGTGACTTTGCCAGTAGGTCAATTACAGGGCGAGGCCAGCGCCGACAAGGCTGGCGTCATCGATACGTATGACCAGACGCTGGAAAGTAGCAACCGCTATAGCGTCTGGAATATTGCAGGTGCCACGCCGCTGGTAGAAAATACCATCATCTACAGCGCAGTCAAACCGGCCAATCCTGATCAGGCAGGGAGTCAGAATGTGTATTGCGGTAAGCGCGTGATGGAATTTGCCGAAATCAAATACCTGTTCACAGAACCACCGCAAACCATGAGCATGGGCAAGCACGAAACCTCAGTCAGCGTAAAGCAACTGACCATCATCAATCAGAAGGACACGCCAGGCGTGATGTCTTGCCTGAATTATGCCTTCACGCATGGTCAGGAAAAAGACATGTTGCGTGCGCTGGAAGCCTATGCCGCCATCAAGGATTGGGAATCACGCTACACTGGAATTGCCCTGTATGTCGCCAGCAGCATCTCTCAAGCAGAAGCATTGCGACTAAACCGTAAAGTCTTGAAGATACACCCGGAAGACATCATGCTGGAACGTAACGTCCAGGGTTTGCGTGATGATATTGGTGAGCATGCAATCATGCTCAAGGAATATGCACAACGTGCCAGTCAGCATGCTGACTCTTCATCCGCCCAATATTTGTATGCTTCCTTATTCAGCGGCAATCAAGGTTTACAGGCAATGAAGGATTTGGCACAAAAATTCCCGCAAGATGCCAACATCTTGCGCAGCCTGGTCTGGCGTGAATATGTCCACGGTGACAGCCATGGTGCTGCACAGGATTTGCAACGACTGCACACGCTCTCGTCTGAGAATGCCAAGCATTTATTGGATACAGAGATCAGGCTATTGCTGACACAGCAGCGTGCTGGCGAAGCACTTAAATTGCTAGAAGTTGAAATCAATAACAGCAAGGGAGTGGAAAGAGTCACGCGTGCGCTCGAATTCAATGAAATTGCCCGGCAAATGGGTCATGCCGACCCTGAAAAATATTTGCGCAGCGTGCCAGAGGAAGGCGATGGCCAACTACTGGATATTTACCGTGCCAAAGCGGGCCTGTCACCGAACAAGGTAGAAAATCGTGATCTTCCCGCAGTTAAACTTTCACAAAGCCTGCGCAATTCGCCAGAGCAGACACTGTATTTGCTGAAGCATTTCAGCGCAATCCAGATACGCCAGCATATGGATGCAGACCAACTGGCACTGCTATATGGCGAAGCCAGCCGTATTAACGACAAAGTCACAAAAGATAAACTACAAGCTATCATGCCGATGCACAAAGCAGATTTGTCAATCTTTGAACAATTTGTAAGAGGTGAAAAGCTTAATCTGGATGAGGCCGACTTTGAAACCGATGTGCAGGCTGCCGCTTATTTTATCCGTTCACGCAATCAACAACTGTCAGCCCAGGAACGGCAAAATCTAAGGCAGTTGGCGGTAAAAACAGATGTGCTGCAAGGTGTCGTCAGCACTGCAATCAAGCAATGGCAAAGCTGAGTTCTATGAAAACTGATCATCAACGCAAACCTCAAAAGACCAATCTGACCCGCCGCGCAGGCTTGGTCGTTGCCTTATGGCTGGGATTCTGGATACTCGCTCTTGGCCTGGTTATAGTACTGGCCTGGGTACCAGTTACCCAGCTCAATCACCGGTCCTCGCTGCAGTTTTCTGGTGTCGTCGCTGGCATTGCCGCGTTGACGCTGGCCTATTCGCTGCGTCCACGCAGCAAAGAGAAAAAGAGCAACGAGACCGTCAAACCTTTGTCACGCCAGACCGCGGCCCCATTGTATGCTTTGGTAGAACGCATCGCCAAAGAACTCAAGGTCAACGCGCCCGTCAATATTCATTTGATCGGTGCAGCATCTGCTTTTATCAGTGGTAACAAGAACTGGCTTGGCAAAGTTAAAGCGCTGGAAGTCGGCCTGGGCCTGCCCTTGCTGGGTACGCTGTCAGAAGCAGAACTGGGCTCAGTCATCGCCCACGAATTTGGTCATTTTGTCGCTAGCGATTTGTCGCTAGGCCCCTGGGTATACCGTACGCGCACGTCTATCGCCTACACCGTCACCGACCTTGATGATTCCATGTTTTTCCTGGATGTGCTGTTCCGCTACTACGGCAAATGGTTTTTGAAATTATCCGCCGCTGTGTCGCGCGAGCAGGAATTTGCCGCTGACGCATTGGCTGCAAAAAAATTTGGCCCGGCAGCTACCCGCAGCGCGTTGGAGAAAGTGCATTTGATCTCACCGATGTGGTCCAGCTATCTCGACTATGAACTTGGCCCGGCATTAAATCGCGGTGCCCGCATGCCTATTTTTGAAGGCTTTCGCCGTTTTTGCAAACCAGGTATGAAGCGGCCCGATATTCAAACTGCGATCAACTATGCCGAGTCGCATACCACCTCAGAATTTGATACCCATCCCAGTCTGGAAGAAAGAGTGGCCGCTGTCGTTTCTGGTGCAAAACCCAGCTTTCCCCCCTTATCACAATGCCTGCATTTACTGGGTGGGGAAGATGAAACAGAAAATGCCTGGTATGCCCTGTTTGAAAAAGAAAACTTGCAGCACAGTGATTGGGACCGCTATGCAACAGAAGTCTTGCAGGAACAAAACAGGCAAAGATTTGCCGGTAGCTGGATGGACCCGCAAACCCTGCCCTTGAATGAACTGGTAAAAATGGCGACTGACCCGAAGGGCTTATGGGAGAGGCTAAGGCCAGAAGGCATCAGCTTTTTATCGCCCATGGGCAAACGTCTTTATGTACTGGAAATCATGGAATCCTGGGTCGTTGCCTGCCTGACTCATTACGGTTATACAGCCAGCCTGATACCTGGCCAGGTATTGACCATGACGCGTTCTGACATCACGGTCACCCCATCCGAATTATTGCAAGCAGCATTGAAATCCAAACTGACCGTCGCCTATCTGAATGAGTTGCAGGCAGAGACTGCGAGCTAGCTTAGGTAGCAAGCTCAGGTGCTAAGCTTCAGTGCCAAGCTCAGGTATCAAACCTGATGGGCCTTTTGCAGGCGTTTTTCCAGACGCCTTTGCACCACTTCAAAACATAGGCTCAAGGCCCAGTAAACGCAGGCAGCAGCAACATACAGCGGCAAAGGACGAAAACTGGTGGCAATCACTTCTTTGGTGGCCAGCATCAACTCGGTCACTGTGATAACCGATACCAGTGAGGTATCCTTGATCAGGCTGATCAGGGTGTTGCTCATGGAGGGTACGGCAACACGCATGGCTTGTGGCACGACAATAAAGCGCAAGGTCTGCGCATAATTCAAGCCAAGGCTGAAACTGGCCGACCACTGGCCGCGACTGACACCCAAAATTGCACCGCGTATGCTTTCTGACAGATAGGCACCGGCGTTCAGGCTGAGCGCCAGTATACCGGCTGCGGTGGCAGAAAATTCTATGCCTATGCCAGGCAGGCCATAGTAGATGACAAAAATCTGTACCAGCAGCGGCGTACCGCGCATCAGGCTCACATAGATGGCCGCCGGGGTACTGATCACAGCCAACGGCAGTATGCGTGCAACTGCCAGCAAAAACCCCAATATCAGGCCACCGACCATGGCACCGGTCGCAAATAACAAGGTATAGGCGACGCCCTTCATCATGACCGGGGCGGCCATTTGCAGCAATTCTAAAAGTTCCATGGCGGCTTAAAAAAGAAATATCCCCGCCAGTCTGGACGGGGATAGTAGAACTATTAGGACTTACCCAAAACGGCCCCAGCTGCGTTGCAGCTCCTAACCGTACTAAAGTACTGTCTTCGTCGCTACGCCTTGCTGGGACCGTTTTGCGTAAGTCCTAACTCATATTCAGGCTACTGCATTTTGCAGCAATACCTCAAAACCTGTTTGCGATCTGTAGCGAGCGAGCGTCAGCGGGGTCAGGGTAATTAAGCGCAGCGCAAAAAGCGGAATGTACTTGTAGTACATGAGCATTTTGAGCAGCACATGAGCCCCGATCACGCTCGCGCAGTAAGATCGCAAACAGGTTCAGCCTGATTGTAGCTTATTGCGCTGCCGGTGCCTTGCTGACATCCTTGCCAAACCATTTATTCGACGCTTTGGCGAAACTGCCATCCTTGATGATGTCTGCCAATGCGGCATTCAGGGCAGCCGCAAATTTGGGATTGCCCTTCTGGAAAGGGATACCATTCTTGGCCAGTTCACCGATTGGTGCGCCCGCCTTGACCGGCAAAGCAGTCGCTTTCAATAAATAGGCCACCATCAAACTATCGTTGAGTGCGGCATCGACACGGCCCGCAGCCAGGTCTTGCAGGTATTCTGGTGCGCCAGGGTAGCTTTTGACTTCGATACCAGCGACGGCCTTGGCACGCTCTTCGTAGTTACTGCCTTGCCCTACACCCAGTTTTTTACCTTTCAGGTCTTCCAGACTTTTGAAAACACGCTTGTCATCTTTCTTGACGATGAGCTGGGCACTGGAAACAGTGTAAGGATCAGAGAAATCAAAGGTTTCCTGACGCTTGGCCGTGATACCAACCTGATTGACGATGACATCAAATTTACCGGCTGACAGACCAGCCAGGATGCCGCTCCATTCTGACGTCACAAATTCTGGTTTGACACCCAGTTTGGCCGCCAATAGCTTGGCGACATCGACATCAAAACCAGCCAGTTCATTGGTTTTGGTATCTTTGAAATTGAATGGCGGATAAGTCCCTTCCAGTGCAATTTTAAGTGTGCCACGGGCCTTAACGGTATCAAGCAAATCAGCTGCAGTGGCAGACAGGGAAGCACTAGCCAGAACGACACCGGCCAACAAGGTTGATATTGTTTTTTTGGTAGAGAATTTCATCATATTCCTGAAAAAAGCAGGCATTCGCCTGCGACAGCGAATGCAAGTAAATCGTGACGGGCCAAAATTATCTGGCGACCTGCATATGATATGGAGACTGGACTTTCAAGGACAACGAAGTATTTCTTATTTGCATATATCAAGCATGATCAGCCATCTTCATATGCATCAACTCAGGAAAACGGATAAGCACGCTGCCACATCTATCGCGGCAGCGTTTCAGCAAAATCAGAACGAAGGAAGGTCGTTCAGGCTCTGGCCAGGTCCATCACCACTGGCATTGCTCAGGCCAGGCGCCCCATCCTCATAGACGATGCCAACGACTTTAGGTCCAAGAATAATGCCATTGCTGTTGTGAAACTTGGGAATGACTTCATCCCCATTGGCGATAGTATCCAGTACCGCCTGGACGTCAACCTCTTGCGGGTCTTCCACCATGGCTGGTGGCATGACCTGCCCGCCCTTGCTCTTGCCCCATCGTACCTTGGCAATACGCTGCCCACTGTCGTCAAAACGGACGGCTTCGATAAAAAATAATGCCATGATCACGCTCCTCATTAAAGTTGCAAAGAAAATCGGGAAGGAAATTGAATAGCCAGCGCTCATTTCTGGAATTGCTCACACTGAGAATGCATGACTGATACTTTATCTTGCACTTTCAGTATGACAGCTCTATGTCATAATGTCGTGCAAAAAAAGCACCTCAAATCAACATGTTAGCAAATTAAATTCCGCATTCAAGTGAAATCTGTTGCGCCCAATAGCAAAGCGGCTGACAGAAGCTTTTGCTCTGTCAGCCGCTTATTTTCCCGGTTTGACTCAGTTACGCACGTTTGTCCGGATTTATCCGGAGCTATCCGAATTTAGCCAAGTTTCGCTGCATGCTCACGTGTCGCATGGAAAGTTACGCCAGGCCAACGTTCTTGCGTCAACTTCAGGTTCACGCCCGATGTCGCCAGGTAAGCCATGTTGCCAGCAGCATCATAGGCAATGTTGCCACCGGCACTGGAACGTTCAAAGTCGGCCAGCATTTTCTTGTCTTCACAACTGATCCAGCGGGCGCTGCTGATGCTGGTACCTTCAAATACGGCATCCACACCATATTCATTTTTAAGGCGACTGGCGACCACTTCAAACTGCAAGACACCGACCGCACCCAGCACCAGATCACTGCTGACGACGGGTTTAAATACTTGTACAGCTCCCTCTTCACCCAACTGTTGCAAGCCTTTTTGCAACTGCTTGATTTTCAGCGGGTTCAAAATACGTGCCGTACGGAAAAAGTCTGGCGCAAAGTAAGGGATGCCGGTGAATTGCAGCAATTCGCCTTCAGAAAAACTGTCACCTATCTGCATATTGCCATGGTTGGGCAAGCCAATGATGTCACCGGCGTAAGCCTCTTCCACCTGCTCACGCGATGACGCCATGAAGGTGACGACGGAAGACACCTTGATTTCACGATTCAAACGCAGATGCTTGAGCTTCATGCCACGTTCAAAACGACCGGAACATACACGCAGGAAAGCGATACGGTCACGGTGGGCCGGGTCCATATTCGCCTGGATTTTGAAAATGAAACCAGAGAATGGTATTTCTTTCGGCTCGACTGAACGAATGGTGGCATCGCGTTCACGCGGTGCTGGTGCCCAGTCCAGCAAGGCATTCAGAATTTCACGCACGCCGAAATTGTTGATGGCAGAACCAAAGAACACCGGCGTCTGCACACCTGCCAAAAAGTCTTCCAGACTGAATGGATGAGATGCACCGTGCACCAACTCGACTTCCATCTTCAGTTGTTCGATTTCCAGCGGGAACATTTCTACAAGACGTGGATTATTGATGCCCTTGATGACTTCAAATTCCTGGTCAGCACGTTCACTGCCTGGCGTGAACAGCAAGATCTCATCTTTCAGGATGTGGTACACGCCACGGAAAGTCTTGCCCATGCCTATTGGCCAGGTCACTGGCGCACACTGTATTTTCAGTACCGATTCCAGTTCATCCAGCAATTCCAGCGGGTCGCGGGTTTCGCGGTCCATCTTGTTGACGAAAGTGATGATGGGCGTATTGCGCATGCGGCACACGTTGAGCAGCTTGATGGTCTGTTCTTCCACACCCTTGGCGGCATCGATCACCATCAAGGCAGAATCGACAGCCGTCAACACACGGTAGGTATCTTCAGAAAAATCCTGGTGACCAGGGGTGTCGAGCAGGTTGACCACGTGATCGCGGTATTCAAACTGCATGACCGATGAAGCGACAGAGATGCCGCGCTGCTTTTCAATTTCCATCCAGTCAGAAGTTGCATGGCGACCGCTCTTGCGTGCCTTGACCGTACCGGCCAGCTGAATCGCGCCCGAAAACATCAGCAGTTTTTCAGTCAGCGTGGTTTTACCCGCATCCGGATGGGAAATAATGCCGAAAGTGCGACGGCGCGCCACTTCGCGGCTGATCAGATCTTTCGATGCCGCACTGGTCGTCGATTCGGTGACTGTCCCGACTGTCTGGCTATCGGATTCCGGACTGTCGTCGTCTGGGGAGGTATTCATGGTGTTCATGCTGATGCCGCAAAATGGAAGAAAAACACGCAAGTTTAGCTGGTATTGGGGTTGAAGTCGAATGCCCGACTGGTGGCAAGACATGAGTAGATAATATGCAGGCAATAATCGTTGCTAATAAGGATATTAAAATGCTATAAGAGCAACAGTCAATATTAATTCAATTTCCGTCCAACATGAAAACTTTCCATCTATTCTTCTCCAGCATCCTCATCGTAATCTTGCCAGCCTGTGCACAGGCTGATGAAGACCTGCTATGGCAAAAATTTTCCAACCAGATAGAACTCAGTAAAACCTGGGTAGCCACCACGGTAGACTCCAACTATACCGAAGAAGAGAAAAACTGGCTCAGCCCCAGTCAGTTTGCCAGACGGGCCACACTGGAGAAATGGGTCAATGCAGAACCGGTACGCAATATTGAAAACCTGCCAGAGGTAACCCAATTTAGCAGAATGCATGTTTCCAGCCCCATAGCCAATCATCCGAATCTGGTACTGAGCGGTGTCAGCTACAGGCAACGAGAAGCGGATCAAATAATCGATGGGGACATCTGGGCCGTATATTCCCTGAAGCTGGGATCAAAAAACCGCCCTCAGACAGCAAAAGTCTGGCTGCAGCCCGATAGTGGCAAACCCCTGAAAATGAAATTCAACTTTTCAGCCAGTATGGAGGGAACCGTGCTGTATCAAAGCAATGAGGCTGGCATAAGTCTGCCTATACGGCTTGTGCTGGAACACGAAAAACTGGGCATGCCCAAACATTGGCTTATCGTCTTTGAAAACCTGGACTGGATACCCAGGCCCGCAACAGAATTGGTCGGCCTGAATAACTTACACCATTGGCAACTGGATACTTTTCAGGTTCAAAGCGTGGGGCATATCAAATAAAATCGCTGTTGATCGCATAGATTGCTTGCGATTTTCCATGGCAATGCCATGATATGTGCTGGATCAGTGTGATCTACCCTCCTGCCTGCTCATGAAAAAAATCGTCCTGCCTGCCATCCTTGCCCTTGGCTTTTTCGCAGCCCTGCCTGCGCGAGCGGACTCTGGATATTATCTCGTCAGTCTGTATGAAAATGCGGGGGAAAAGACCATCGACTTCAAGTCCTGGTCGTCATTCCCCAAAAACGGGGCAACGGCAACCGCACCGGAACTGGGTGTCAGCTACATGCCCAACAAAACCTGGTACACCGAAGTGTCTGCTACATGGTTCCGGCAAGGTGCGGATTCACTGGCAAGCAGTGCATGGACCTGGCAAAACGACTTCCTGCTCACCCATGGGCAGTACCCTGTCGATCTGGCATTGCATACCAGCCTGAATAAAAATACCGACAGTAGCCGTGGTGTGGACCTGGAATTTGGACCGGCGATGCAAACTGATTTTGGCAGACTGCAAGTCAACGCCAACGTGTTCTTTGAACGCACCTACCGCAGTAGTGAGGCCGGCAGCATGCAAATGGCCTATCAATGGCAGGGCAAATACCGCTGGCGGCGGGAACTGGAATTCGGCTTGCTGGGTTTTGGTGAGCTTGGCAACTGGAGCAACTGGTCGCCACGCGCCCAGCAATCGCACAGCATGGGACCAGTCATTTCCGGCAGTTTCCGCCTTGGTGACGGTAGCAACGACAAACAGGCTTTGCGCTATGATGTGTCATACGTCAGTGGGAAAATTGATGCCATCCACGCCAGCATGTTCAGCATACGTCTGCAATACGCATTTTGATATGTACACAAAGTTGTAGTTTGCTATATCCTCGTCATCTTTGTGTACTACTATTGATGGTATTTTCTCAACCATAATCTGATATTCCTATGAAAAAGATACTGATTTCAGCCCTGATGCTGGTCATGGCCAGCCTGCCGCAATTGAGTTTTGCCTGGGGTGCCGATGGCCACCAGACCGTGGGGGCAATTGCCGATTCCCTGCTGGCCGGCAGCAAGGCTGGCGCGCAGGTAAAGGCATTGCTGGGTGACAATACGCTGGAAAAAGTGGCAGTCTGGGGTGATTGCGTCAAAGGTATCTCCCCTGAAAAAGACTATGCGTACACATCCACTGGCCGTTATCCGGAATGTGCATCGTTTGAAACAGCAGCAGGCATCGCCGCCATGAGCGATTATGTCAAACGCAATGACACCAATTGCAAGCCTGCAAGTGGTGAAGAAAACTGCCACAAGCAATATCACTATGCCGACGTGGCCTTGCAGCATGACCAATATAAAACCGGCTATGTCGGCACCAGCGATCACGATGTGGTCAATGCCATCCGTGCCGCTGTCATGGTATTGCAAGACAAACCGCAGCCGAAACCCTTCAATTTCAAAGACAAGCAAGAAGCCCTGACCCTGCTCGCGCATTATGTCGGTGACTTGCATCAACCGCTGCATGTCGGCTCCGTCTTCCTGGATGCAGAAGGAAAAATCATTAACCCGGATGAAGGTCAGTATGACCATGGCACCAATACAGTCGGTGGCAACGCTCTGCAATGCCCTTGTGGCAACCTGCATTCGCTGTGGGATGACCTGCCGCAGCAATACAAACGTGGCCGCATGAATGAAACACTGACCAAAAAGGCGAAAACCCTGACATTGGCAAATGCGTCCATCGAAGAATTGCCGGTACTGTGGGCAAATGATGCCATCCGCGACGCCAGGATTTTGTTTGCCGGGACACAATTCAGCAAAAGCACACCGAACCAAAAGGGCAATAACTGGTCTATTGCTTTGCCACTGGAATATGAAAAAACCATGGCCAGCATGAAAGATGATGCCCTGGCTCGCGCCGGTGCCCATCTGGCCCAGTTATTGAAAGCCGTTTGGCCTGAATAATGGCCAAGGTAATGCCTGCATCACCAGAATCACCTGAGTAAAAATAGGACAAAATCATTATGGCTTTCACCCCACTAAACTGGATAGGAAAAGGTTTCAAATATGCCTGGTCGGCGCTGGATTTCAGCCGTCGGGTCATACTGAATCTGATTCTGCTGATTCTCATCATCATGCTCATCGTCGGCCTGTTTAGCGGAGGGCCCAAAAAGATCGAGGACAAGACAGCATTGCTGCTTGATCTGAAAGGTACGCTGGTTGAACAGAATTCTGGCAATGCACGCGACACCCTGCTGGCCGAAGCCCGTGGCGATGTCCGCAAGACCACGCAATTGCGTGACATTCTGTGGGTGCTTGACCTGGCCGCCAAAGATCCGCAAATCAGCAGTGCTGTCCTGTTGCTGGACGATATGAGCGGCACCGGCCTGACCATGTTGCGTGAAGTGGCTGCCGCCATAGATCGCTTCAAGGCCAGCGGCAAAACCGTAGTGGCCTGGGGTTCAAGCTTTGACCAGCGTCAGTACTACCTGGCAGCGCATGCCAATGAAGTCTACCTGCACCCTATGGGTTCGGTGATGATGACAGGCTTTGGGCGTTACCAGAATTATTACCGCGATGCGCTCGACAAACTGGGCGTCACTGTCACCGTATTGAAAGCCGGCGATTACAAGAGCTTTGGTGAACCCTATGTCGCCAATGCACCTTCCGCTGAAGCCGCAGAAGCTGAAAGCTTTTTGTACACGGCTCTGTGGAAGACTTATACCAGCGACGTAGAGAAAGCCCGCAAACTGCCAGAAGGCACCATCATGCGCGGCATTGATGATCTGACCCAGTTGCTGGCGACCGCCGGTGGCGACATCGCCAAACTGGCCGTCAATACCAAACTGGTTGATGGTTTGAAAACCCGTGATGAATTGCGCGAATTGATGCTCAAACGCGGTATTAAAGATGAACAGATCAAAAGCTTCCGTCAAGTGAATTTCGACGACTATCTGGCACACCAGAAACCCAAGCTGTTGGGCAATGCGATTGGTGTCATCGTTGCCTCTGGCGAAATCAGCGAAGGTATTGCGCCAGCCGGTTCCATTGGCGGCTTGTCCACCTCCGGCCTGATCCGCAAGGCACGTGAAGATGACAGCATCAAAGCGATTGTCCTGCGTGTTGATTCCCCTGGCGGCAGTGCCTTTGGTTCAGAACTGATACGCCGTGAACTGGAACTGACACGCAAAGCTGGTAAACCCGTGGTGGTGTCGATGGGTAATGTTGCCGCATCGGGTGGATACTGGATATCCATGGCGGCAGATGAAGTAATTGCGGATGAGGCCACGATTACCGGCTCCATCGGTGTCATCGCCATTCTGCCCACTGCTGACAAGGCGATGGATAAACTGGGCGTACATACTGCCGGTTCACCAACCACCTGGCTGGCTGATCCGTTCAACCCTTTGCGTCCTTTGAACCCACGTTTTGCCGAGGTCTTGCAAAGCAGCATCAACCATACCTATGCTGACTTTACCAGCAAGGCTGCTGCTGCCCGCAAAACCACGCCGGAAAAAATCAATGCTGTTGCCCAGGGCCGCGTATGGACGGGCCTGCAAGCCAAGGAGCGCGGCCTGGTCGATACCATAGGCAGCTTCTCGGATGCATTGAAATCCGCATCGACACGCGCCAAACTGGGCAATGACTATCGCATCAGCTATATCGAACGCGAGCCATCAAAATTCGACCGTATCTTCAGCGTCTTTGGTGCCAAGACTGCCCAGGTATTGCAAGATCAATTCAAGCAGGCTGCAATTCCTACAGGTTTGCCACCGGCAGCAGCAACACAAATGCTGTCTGACCTGACTTGGCTTTCGGAAATCAATAAAGAAGGTAAAAGCTTTACTGCGCTGACACATTGCCTGTGCAAAACACCGTGAGACCCTTCTGACAAACTGGCTGGCAGCGTATCGGGCTGCCAGCCTTCCGTTTCCCTCCCATCTTAGTCAAACATGACAAATGTCATACTAAACTGATGGCAATTGCTTCTGTTTTGACTTTGACTTAAGCCACACAATGGCGGCATCCTTTCTACGGAGTCGACCATGACCAAAACATCTTTTAGCCTTGTCATCGCATTATCCCTGGGTGCTGCCAGCCTGCCATTGAGTGCTGTTGCCGACAGTTTCCTGATACGTCAGGTACGGGTTTTTGACGGCGAAAAAATCCTCAACGACAAAAATGTCCTGATTGCCGATGGCAAAATCAGGGATGTCGATTTCAAAAGCAAGCCAGCTGCTGACACCCAGATTATTGAAGGTAAAGGGCACACTTTGTTGCCGGGCCTGATTGATGCCCACGTCCATGCATTCCAGGACCTGGACTTGCCCTTGTTGTTTGGTGTCACCACTCAAATCGACATGTTTAACCAGGTCGATTTAGTGAAAAGCATGAATGAAAAAATGCGCAAAGGTGAAAACCATGACCAGGCTGACCTCATCTCTGCCGGTACGCTGGCCACTGCACCCGGCGGCCACGGTACGGAATATGGCATGAACATACCCACGCTGAGCAAACCGGAAGAAGCCCAGGCCTGGGTCGATGCCCGCATTGCCGAAGGCTCACACTTCATTAAAATCGTGCTGGAACATGGTAGTGAAAAACATCCCTTCAACAGTCTGGACGTGGTGACTGTCAAAGCGTTGGTCAAGGCAGCGCACCTGCGCCACAAACTGGCCGTGGTTCACATAGGCAACCTGAAAGAAGCGCAGGATGCACTGGATGCCGGGGCAGATGCACTGGTCCATTTGTTTGTCGATAAACAGATCAGCGACCAGGACATGCGTACGCTGGTAAAGACAGCCAAAGACAGACATGCCTTCATCATCCCCACTTTCAGCGTGTTGGAGAGCATTGCTGGTGTCAAGGAGGACGATATTCTCAGCGACACGCGTATGACAGCATTGCTTAACAAGGCCCAATTGCAGCCTTTGAATTCGCCTTACCGTGCCAAGGCTGATACCGACATGCTGAAAGTACCCGCCATGATGACCGCAGCCATGCACGCCGCAGGCATCCCCATCCTGGCAGGCACAGATGCTGGCAATGCTGGCACCCAGTACGGTGCCAGCCTGCATCATGAACTGGCGTCACTGGTGAAAGCCGGTTTAAGCCCGGTAGCGGCGCTGGCATCGGCAACATCCGTACCCGCGCACGCCTTTGGCCTGAAAGACCGGGGCCGTATTGCCGTAGGTTACAAGGCCGACCTGCTGCTGGTCGGTGGAGAACCCGACAAAGACATCAGCGCCAGTCGCAATATTGTCGAAGTGTGGAAAGACGGTGAACGCGCCACAAAGCAGCGCGAACAAAAAATCCAGAAAGTCGCCAATCAGAATGCAAAAAAGAGTCTGCGTGTAGAACTGCCCGCAGATGGCCGCATCGGTTTGTTTAGCAAAGACAAACTGGCCAGTCCCTTCGGCTTTGGCTGGGTACCGTCAAATGATGCTCCCATGGGTGGTAAATCCACCATCGATATCAAGCTGGCTGACACGGGACCAGATAACAGCAGTGATTTGGCGGCAGTGAATGTGATGGCGAATATCAATCCTGGCTTTGCCTTCCCTTGGGCAGGTCTGGCATTTTTCCCAGGCAAACAAGCAATGGAAGCCGCTGACCTGAGTGCGGCAAACACGCTGAAGTTCAAGGTCAAAGGGGATGGCAAACAATACAGCGTAGGCATCAGTGTACAAGGCAGTTACATCCCTATTTCAGTACACTTTATCGCTTCAGAAGAATGGAAGGAAATCAGCATCCCTTTCAGCCAATTCAAAGGCATGGACCCCAGCATTATTACCCTGCTGGCCTTCAACGCCGGACCACAGCCGGGTGAATATCGATTTCAGATTGCCGATGTACGTCTTTTAAAGGAATAATGTCGTTTTTATTGCAGCTCATTTCATCAATGGTGGTGAAATGAGTACTGGATCTCCACGGTGAAACACTTGAGCACATCCATCTTCAACCGCCTGTCCCTGCCATGGGTGCCGCCACGCTATGGCAAGGCCCCCTATTTCTGGCTGTTGTCATTCGCCATTTTTGGCATGAAGTATTTATATGTTACCCCTTCAATCAGGGAAATATTATTGCTGGCGGCCAGCCTGGTATTTTTTTTGCCAGTGTATTTTTACAGCTTCTGGCACAGTGGCTGGCGCACCTATGCCTGTATCCTGGTGGTGTGCGCCATGGGCATCGTTTGGGCACCAGTTAATTTCGGCAGTTCTACTTTCTGTATCTTTGCTGCCACCATGTGTTCACGCATACCTGATACCCGCAAGGCTTATCAGTTTTTATGGCTTATAGCTGGCCTCGTTGTCGCTGCCAGTGTCGCCATGCAACTGGAAAAGTTTTTCTGGGTACCGGCAATTATCTTCAGCATACCCAGCGGCATTGGTGCCATCATCAGTGAGCGCCTGACGCGCAGTAATGAAAACCTGTTGCGCAAACAGGAAGAGGTCGAGCATCTGGCAGCGTTGGCCGAACGTGAACGCATCGCCCGCGATTTACATGACCTGCTGGGCCACACCTTGTCCGTCATCACATTGAAGGCTGAACTGGCGGGTAAACTGTTTGACAAAAACCCGGTAGCCAGTAAAAAAGAAATCAGTGATATAGAACACACGGCCCGTCAGGCGCTGGCCGAAGTACGCGCAGCCGTTATCGGCTACCGTGCCACCGGCCTGTTGCATGAGTTGCAATCTGCCAGGAACGCCCTCAGTGCTGCCGCCGTTGAACTGGAAACTGAGCTCGAAACCGAGGTAGAAAAAGTCCAGCTACCCGCCGCCATGGAAAACGTCTTGGCACTGGCCGTGCGTGAAGCCGTGACCAATATCATACGTCACGCCAAGGCCAGCATTTGCAAGATCAGCCTTACTGCCCACAATGGGCAGGTAGAATTGCGTATCGCCGATAATGGCATTGCAAAAAATAGCATGGATGCCGCCGGCGGCAAGCAAGCCCTGCGTCAAGGCAGCGGCCTGACTGGCATGAATGAACGTGTGCAGGCACTGGGTGGCACACTGGATATCCGTATTGAACAGGGGCTGACCCTGCATCTGTCATTGCCTTTGAAAGAAACAACATGATACGTATCATCATTGCAGAAGACCAGGCACTGGTCTCGGGTGCATTGGCTGCCCTGCTGGGTCTGGAAGATGACCTGGAAGTCATAGCGCTGGCAAAAAATGGGCAGGAAGCCTATGCCCTATGCGAAAAAGAAAGGCCCGACATCATCCTCACCGACATAGAAATGCCCATCATGTCCGGCCTGGAACTGGCTGCCGCCATTGCTGAAAAAAAACTGCCATGCAAAGTCATCGTCCTGACCACGTTTGCCCGCACTGGTTATCTACGTCGCGCCATGGCCAGCGGCGTGCGGGGATATATGTTGAAAGACGCCCCTGCCGACACGCTGGCAGCCGCCATCCGCACCGTGCACGGCGGTGGCCGCGCCATCGCACAAGAACTGGCACTGGAAAGCTGGAGCGGCGAACAAGACCCGCTCAGCGAACGCGAGCGCCAGGTCTTGCGTCTGGCAGGCACGGGCTCCACCAGCACCGACATCGCCAACATCATGCACCTGTCCGAAGGCACGGTGCGCAATTACCTTTCAGAAGCCATCAGCAAACTGAATGCCAAAAACCGGGTAGAAGCCTATCGACTTGCGCGGGATCAGGGTTGGTTGTAAGTAGCAGCATGTTATTACCTGGCCTTGATGACACGGACAGTGAATTAGCAAAAACCACTATTCCAAAACAGGAAAGCTGCTGTCAACAGCAGCTTTCCTGACCCGGACCCAGAACCGGAGACAAAGTAGTATGCGACTAAGCTTGCGGTAAATGCGCTTTCAATACAGCACGCAAGCTTGCAGTTGGTCGTTGGATCAGCTTGCCCAGTTGGCCACCAGCGTCATACAAACCACCCTGCGCGGCGCCTGTATCTGACTGCGCGAGGATGTAGGCAAAACCTTCTGGCAAGCCAAATGACACGAGCATGTCTTTGTATTCGGTTTCAGAAAAATTCACATAAGCGACTGGCTTGCCAGACAGTTCCGACAACGTTGATGCCAGGTCAGCAAGCGTAAATGCCTGGTCACCAGCCAGCTCATAAATTTTGCCAGCCTGGTCATTCGCAATCAGCACCGCTGCTGCAGCCGCTGCATAGTCGGCCCTGGAAGCAGCCGAGAATTTACCTTCGCCTGCAGCGCCAAATACCTTGCCGGTTTCCAGCGCAGTGCCTATGGCAGACAGGTAGTTTTCTATATACCAGGAATTGCGCAAGAAAACGAAAGGCAGGCCGCTGTCACGTATCAATTGTTCTGTAGCGATATGCTCTTTGGCCAGCTCCAACGGCGACGTATCGGCATGCAAAATACTGGTATAAGCAATCAACTCAACACCCGCACTTTTTGCTGCCTGGATCACGTTCTTGTGCTGTTCCAGCCTTTGTCCAACTTCACTCGACGACACCAGCAGCAGCTTTTTCACACCCTGCAGAGCGCCAACCAAAGTATCTGGCTGGCTATAATCACCCTGGCGAACCTGTACGCCGCTGGCACGCAAATCCGCAGCTTTACTGACATCCCTGACGATGGCAACGATCTGACTGGCCGGTACCGAACCCGACAAAGCCTGAATCACCAGACTACCCAATTGCCCACTTGCACCTGTAACTGCGATCATAATTTTTCCTCTTTTTAATTAATTTTTCAAAGCAGAATCCCAATGTTCATCTGCCTTGCCATCCACAATCCGCCAGGTATCAAACCAGGTGGTTGTATATAAAAGCTGGTTGGTCGTCTTGTCCCGGACCGGCAAGGGATACATGACAGTCACCAGATCGCCTTCGGCAATCACGGCTGCAATCGGCGTCGCCATTTTTTCCGGGATAGGTTTGGCCTGGACTTTTCTGACCTCAACAAAATACTTGACCACACCATCACGCCCGGATGCAGCGTTCGGGTTATGCTGTATGTAGCGCTTGGACAGGTACTTGTCTGCCTGCTCCCAATGGCCAGCTTCCAGCAAGTCTTTGACGATGTGGTAGGCCACCTGCTTATTTGCATACAATTTTGGATCGCTGCTGCTGAACAAAGCCTCGGGATTGCTCACTGCAACAACCGGCTCTTGCGCATAGCTGGCCGATGACAGCAAAATAGACATTGCAGATAAGCTGAGTGCAGACATCGCCCCCAGGCTCAGTAATTTTTTGCCAACCAAGTTTTTGAAGCGATGTGTCTGTTTTTTCATGACTAAGTCTCTCCTTGTTTCGACATGATAGCCGACAAGGTCTATAATAGAGACTAAGTCTAAAAATTGTAAGGAGGCAGTTTTTCGTGCCAAGGTTACCTGAAGTGAACCCACCCAAGCGCGCAGGAATGGCGTCTGACTTTGACCCAGCCATGTGCCCGGTCAGGAACGTGCTCGACCATATCAGCACCAAATGGACACCCCTGATCTTGCTGACCCTGCAATCAGGCCCGCTGCGTTTCAGTCAATTACACAAGCAAGTCCCCGACATTTCCAAACGCATGCTCACCCAGTCTTTACGCGACCTGGAAAGAGATGGCTTATTGAGCCGCAAAGTATTTCCCACCAAACCACCCAGCGTCGAATATGAACTAACCGAGTTGGGCATCTCGGTCATGGTGCCAATGGGCGCGCTGGTGCATTGGGCGGAAAATAATTTTGAGAAGATGAAGTTGGCGAGACGGTTTTTTGATAGTAGTGTGCAAGAGTAAAGGTTTGCTACGCGCCTTTATATTCATCAATATCGTCGCCCCGGCCCCGCGTAATGACAAGCTTTGGGCGATGCTATTGATTTAGCCCGCAGCCCCCAATCAGGCAACCGCAATGGTCATAGTCCACTCATGTACGCTTCACCCAATCACTGTGCAACAAGCCAAATAAGGCCGAATCTGACACTTTTCCTTCAACAATCCAACGTTCGCGTAAAAACCCTTCCCGGATAAAACCCAGTCTTTCCAGTGTTTTGGCTGAACCCTGATTGTGCGGCTCTATGTCGGCTTCGACGCGGTTGAGATTCATTTCATTGAAACCATAATTCAACAAGGCGACCAGTGCTTCGTGCATATAGCCCTGTCCCCAGACGGCGGCGTCCATTTCATACCCAATTTCAGCACGGCGGCACCCGGCATCCAGATGAAACAGGATACAACTGCCAAGAAAGAGATTGTCGGTTTTACGTATCAATCCCAATCGCGCAAAATCACCTTTGAGCATGGCCGCCCTATCGCGTTCTACCATCGCCGTGGCCTGTGCCATTTCGGTCCAGGGTGCGGATGGCATGTAGCGCATGACATCCGGGTTCGAACGTATGCGCAGAATTGCGTCGGCGTCATCCAGACACAAAGGCCGCAAATGCAGGCGCGGGGTATCGATAGTGAGTTGTTCGAAAGATGGCATGATGGATTCCGCGTTATTAATGGTGAATACAGTCAAAAAACAAAGCTGGGGTCAAAGAAATAAATATTCCAGAATGGCACCAATATCATTCTTAAAACAACAGTTTTACCTCGTCCTTACCGTGTCTTCAAGTACAACGGTTTTATTATTGAAAATAAAAATAACGCCTCCGCCAAAACCGTTCCATCCATGACGACTAAACAAAAATTCATATGAATTTTTTTTGACGTAAATGGCAACATCATAATTTTCAATTTTTGGCATCTTCTATGAAGGAATCATTTTTTAGGAATTTAGTCATTTCCATAAAGGCTAAGTGACTCACCGTCAACAACTTTACAGACATTTTAATATCTGCGGCCACAGGTTTCTTGCGATCAATTTCATTTTCATTCTCCGATGCA
Organism: Undibacterium sp. GW821-FHT11B02; assembly: GCF_058808955.1. Lineage (NCBI taxonomy): Bacteria > Pseudomonadati > Pseudomonadota > Betaproteobacteria > Burkholderiales > Oxalobacteraceae > Undibacterium > Undibacterium sp. GW821-FHT11B02. The sequence continues at coordinate 52,939 of NZ_JBXASD010000004.1, forward strand.
AATGAATTGGCTGAAAAACTTAATTGCAGCAATGCAAAACAAAAAGATATTCGAATTAGCGACACACACTTCCCCCTTCAGGACGAATCACAGGTGCAGCAAACCGGTGCTGCTGCTGCAACAAGATAGGGCGAATGAACGGTGTTGTGATGAAGGAATCGTCGATATCTTCTTCAGCCTGTTCGGTATCTGACCAATACCAGACTGTGTGAATATGTAGCGCTATATTTTGCTCCAGCAGCGCCAGTATTTTTCCCCAGACATCGCTGGACAAAAATGCCTCGTCGTCAGTTGCTGCGTCGCGGCAGGATTCCAGAAGGGTTTCCATCAAAGTAAAGCGTTCGTCATCGTTCAACTCACCGCTTTCATAGACAGCTAGAAATTCGTCGATTCTAGTGGCGTCTGCGACTTCATATTCCCAGTCTTGCATGTCCCGGGTATTGCGCAGATTAAACCTGAGCGCCAGCGCATCATCAATGGCTGTGCTGGTTGGGTAACGGCAGCAATGGTCAAGGTTGATCCACATTTTTCTCTCGGCTTTGGGGTGGCATATACCGTTTATATGCCTGTGCCGATAGATTATAAGTGAGGAATGCTCCCGCTACAGCAATGCTGAAGGGAGAACAATCGGCGCATCAACGATGCCGTCTATGCCTCGCCAGCCTGTGTTTCACTTCTTCTTTGTAGCCCAGCAATTTGCCGATATTCAAGGCGTCCATCAATCTGGCGGAGCTGGCTCTGGCGTTGAGTAATACCAGGGTGGCCATTTTGCCTGCGAGTTTAACGCGCATGATGAGGCAGTTGCCGGCTTCGTTGGTGAAGCCGGTTTTGGAGAGCAGGACATCCCAACCTTTTTTGCCGACCAGACGATTGGTGTTGTGGAATTCGCGCGTGCGTCCGTCCCTGAGAGAGATGCTGTCTTCACTGTCGGTCGTGATGTCGGCAATTTCGGGATAACGGGCGGCAGCCTGGGCCATTTTTACCAGGTCGGCAGCGGTAGAGGTGTTTTCTGGCGACAGGCCGGTGGGTTCTTTGATGACCGTGTTGGGCATGCCCAGGGCGATCAGCTTGCTTTTGACAGCGACCAGAAACGCATTATTACCACCAGGGTAGGTGCGGGCCAGCGAAGCTGCGGCGCGATTATCAGAAGACATCAGCGCCAGTTGCAGGGCATCTCTGCGGGTGATGGAGCTGCCTACGGGTACGTGTGAGCGGCTATGTTTTAACTGGTCGACATCATCTTCTTTGATGTCGATTTTTTCATCCATGTTGGGCTTGCTGTCGAGCACGATCATGGCGGTCATCAACTTCGTCAGCGAGGCGATGGGTACCACGGTGGTGGCATTTTTTTCCAGCAGAACCTGGCCATTGCGGTCATCCACCACAATCGCATTTTGGGAATTCAACTGCATGGCAGCCAGGCTGCTGCTATAAAACAGCAAGATGACGACTAACTTACGCATTAACATCTGGGCATTCGGTTACGTGTATCAAAAACAAAAAACCAATTGGCGGTACGTCTGCATAGTATCAGATGTGCCGCCGCATGGTTTAGTCACACAAAGGGAAACATCGGTTCCCTCTTTAAGCATTACTTGCCAGAATAAATGATATCGGCGCGGCGGTTTTGTGCCCAAGCTTCTTCATTGCTGCCAGTTGCTTTTGGTTTTTCTTTGCCCAGGGAAACAGCTTCCATTTGTGCTTCAGGCACGCCCAGCAGGGACAGGGACTTGCGTACGGCTTCAGCACGTTTTTGGCCCAGTGCCAGATTGTATTCGCTGCCACCGCGTTCATCGGTATTACCCTGGATCAGGATTTTTTTGCCTTTGTTGGCACTCAAGTTTTTGGCGTTGCTATTCACCACCGGTGCGAATTCAGATTTGACAACGTATTGGTCAAAATCAAAATAGACGCTGCGATTAGCAAGTTCGTTAAATTCACTCTTACCTGCGTCTACGGTAGTAACTGTCGTGGTGCCAGCGCCACCATTTGGTTTTTGTACAACTACCTCTTTTTCTTTCGTCGTATCTGTTTTTTGTATTGGTGTACTGCAGGCTGCCAATAAAACTGCTACTGCTGCCAGGCTGGCCGCGCTTTTGATTGTGTTGATTGCACGCATGAAAATTTCCTCGAAGTTTTAATTAATGAATTCAAACCTGAAGCGGGAAAGTACACACCACAGGTATTACAAAACTTCGCTATGGTGCCTTAAGAAACTTAGGCGAATCTTAAAAAATACCTGTGGATAGAGATAAAACAGGCATTTTTACCCTGAGATTGGTGATTTTTGCAATATTTTCCTGCCAATTTTCAGTTGTCTTTAACCTGCATGGCGAAGGGATGCTGGAAATTGTATGCGTACTTCCAGCCCGCCAATGGCAGCCTGGGCCATCTGTATGCGGGCCTGATGACGATCGGCGATGGCTTTGGTAATCGCCAGCCCCAGGCCGCTGCCACTGACACTGCTGCCGGCAACACGGTAAAAACGATCAAAAATGCGCTCACGTTCGGCTTCGGGTATGCCGGGACCAGAATCCTGGATCACCAGTTGTATGCCCCCTATATCGTCAATCAGGGTAATGTAGATTACCCCTTCCCCCTGGATATAACGTACGGCATTGTCAAGCAGGTTACGTATCATGACGCGCAGGCTTTCGGCATCGCCCATCAATTCTGTATTGGCGGACATCTGGCTGGTGATGCTGATTTTCTTGGAAACGGCAAACGGGGTCACGTCGCTGACGGCCTGTTCCACACAGGCGTTGAGCAAGGTCGGGCTAAAGCTGACTGCCGCCTGTGACGATGGGTCTTGCCTTGCCAATGCCAGTAATTGTTCCACCAGGCGCGATGCGCGGTCTACCCCGCCCAGCAGGCGGTTGACTGCCTGTTCGTGGGTATTTTCATCCTTGGCGCGGCCCAGGTTTTGCACTTGCAGGCGCAGGGCCGTAATAGGCGAACGCAGTTCATGCGCGGCATCTGCCACGAAGCGCTGCTGTGCCTGCAGGGCCTGCCCCATACGGCTGAGCAGTGAATTCAATTCCGTCACCAGCAACGAAACCTCACCGGGCAAACCTTTGTCTGACACCGGGTCGATAGAATTGGCACTGCGATTGGCCAGCTCACTACCGATGCGATTGAGCGGTGCCAGCACCGAGCTGATGCCCCACCATGCTGCACAAAATAACAAAATGGAAACCGGGATGACAGGCCACACGGTACTAAGCGCGAATGAAAATGCACGTTCACGGCGGGCGCTGATTTTTTGGGCGACCTGGATCACACGTTTGTTCTCTTCGGCGGCATACACGCGCCAGTCGCCATTTTCCAGATTGACAGTGGAATAGCCCAGCGCCGCCTGTTTCGGCAGGCTGCGATGCTGGCGCGACTGATAAACCCTGGCACCATCTTCTGACCATACCTGGACCACGAAATCAAAGTCATCCATCTCGGTTCCTGGCAGGGCATGCCAATCTACCTGTTCAAAATCCCCATCTTGCAGGGCCAGCGCCATTTGTTGCATGTGGTAATCGAACAGCTTGTCGGCCTCGCTGATAGCAGCATGCAAGGATGTTGCAAACTGCAGGGCGGCGGCAGTCAGAATGGCTACGCCAAACAACAGCATCATTTGCAGGCGCAGGGATTTCATGCGTTTTTCTCAACCATGTAACCAACGCCGCGCACATTGACGATAAATTTCTGGCCCAGCTTTTTTCGCAAACCGTGGATATATACTTCGACCGCATTGCTTTCAATTTCAGATGTATAACCAAACAATTGCTCTTCCAGCCGGCTGCGTGACAGGATGGCACCGGGCCGGGCAATCAGGGCGTCGAGTATGGTCCATTCGCGTGCTGACAAGATGACTTGCTCCTTGCCGTTGAATACCTGGCGCGTGGTCGAATCCACCACCACGTCACCACAGACATAAGAGCTGTCCACCCGCCCGCGTGAACGGCGCAGCAGCGCATGCATGCGGGCAATCAGTTCATCCAGGTCAAAGGGTTTGATGAGGTAATCGTCCGCCCCGGCATGCAGGCCCTGCACTCTTTGCGCGACGGTATCACGCGCTGTCATCACCAGCACTGGCAAGGTATCACCTCGCTTGCGCAAGGCTTTCAGGATATCCATGCCGTCGCGCTGCGGCAGGCTCAGATCCAGCAGCAGCACGTCATAGCTGTGAATTTGCAAGGCCGCTTCAGCAGCTTCGCCACTGGTCAGCCAGTCGACCAGGTTGGATTCACTCTCTAGGGCGATCTGGATATTTTCACCTATCATGGGGTCGTCTTCGACGAGAAGGACTTTCATGGTCTGTCAGTAGTCAGCGTTTGAGATGCAATGACGGCTTGCACATATTGTAAAGCGAGGATTGTACGCGATGGCTGTGCGGCATGTAATGGCAAGTTACTGAATGCGGCATTGCCGGTAGATGCTTGACACTTTATACATTTGATAGTTAATTTCCGTAGAGACAAAAATTATCAGATTTTACTGAAAAGACAGGAGTAAATATGGCCGGTAGAAGGCAACTGAAATCTGTTGCAGCGGGTATCGCAGGCAGCTTTAATAGCCGTAATAATGATCTCGAAGGTTATTGGGCCATAGGCAAACTTTGCCGCTTTAGCCATGAACAGGATGTTTCCTTGATCAGATTAGATTTGTTGAATTTGACCTGTTCGCCAGCAAATGCGGAATTTAATGCAGTCATGTACACCTATAAAATGCAACTGGCAGGATTAATGTCACGGCTGTCCATACCGACAACATGGTTAATGGCGGCAGGCATAGAAATTGATTTCCAGCCTGAATATGACGCGCACCTGCATTATTTTCATTCGGCACTTGGTAATCCCTACACGGTGCAGGTGAAATTGTGCAGCGACCTGGGAAAGCAATATAGTGTAAGAACTGGTGGCAACTGCCGCCCCCATGACCCATCCAAGGAAAGCAAGCGCTGTTGTGCGCTCACGCACATGCAGGGCTTGTAAATGCGTGGGTAGCCACCATCTGGTTGCTTCATCTTGAGGAGCAAACATGTTCTTTCTACACCACCCGCAACCAGTACGCCCAAGAAAGGCCGTACCTGAACTGCAAGTCAGCAGCCAGAGTCAGGCCGTGGATACCAAGACCATTGTGGTGGAACGCAGTGTTGAAGAATTGCGTGTGCTGCACTTATCAGCTAAAGCCAAAACACTTGGCGACAACAAATAAAAAACTGCAGCTTCCCTCACAATCGAGCAAAGCTGCAGAAGCGCTCACAACATTATTGATTTAAACAGCGGCTCGTTTTTTAGCCTCTTCTTCATACAATTCTTTTTTGGACAATTTACCTACAGGAGTTTTAGGTAACTCTGCACGGATGTCCATGGCTTGCGGCATTTCATGCTTGCCCAGTCTGTCTTTGAGGAAGTCTTTCAGCTCGTCAAAACTGAAAGCTGCCTGACCTGCCTTGAGCTTGATAAATGCCTTGGCTGCCTGACCACGATAGGCATCGGGGATGCCGATGACGCTGACCTCTGCCACAGCCGGGTGTTCATAAATCGCTTCTTCGATATTGCGTGGATAAACGTTATAACCACCAGACAAGATCATGTCCTTGGTGCGGTCAACGATGTAGACAAAACCGTCTTCATCCATATAACCGACATCACCGGTGCGGAAATAACCGTCAGCGGTAAACGCATCACGGGTGGCGTCTGGCTTGTTCCAGTAACCTTTCATGATATTGGCACCGGCAACGCAAATTTCACCGCGTTCGCCCAATGCCACTTCTTTGCGTGGATCATCAATGCTGGCAAACTTGAAGCGTATGCCCGGTGTGGGCAAACCGCAGGAACCTGTCTTGCGCACGCCACCCAAAGGGGTAAAAGTGCCGGTGGGTGAGGTTTCGGTCATGCCCCAGCCTTCCAGCAGGGTACAGCCTGTCAGCGCCTGGAATTGTTGCAGCACTTCTGTCGGCAAAGGTGCTCCACCAGAATTGCAAAACTTCAGTGCGCTGAGATCATATTCCCTGATCTGCGGATGATTGATGATGGCGGTATACATGGTGGGGACGCCTGGGAATACGGTGATCTTCTTGTTCGCCAGATCCTTGACTACGGCATCGGTATCAAAACGGGTATGCAAGACGATTTCTGCCCCCATGCGTATGCCAAACAACATGTCCACCGTCAAGGCATAGATGTGAAATAGCGGCAGCACGGCCAGCAGTTTTTCTTTGCCCTCTTCCAGCACACGTGGCTGGATATTGGTGGTTTCCATGATCTGGCTGCAAGCCGTGGTCAGGTTGCCATGGGTGAGCATCGCACCTTTGGGCAAGCCGGTGGTGCCGCCTGTGTATTGCAGGGTGGCGATGGCTTCTTTGGGGTCTATCGCCGCGACGGGCGTGTAGTCACCATCATTGTCCAGCAGTTTTGCAAACAGCAGATGCTGCGCATTGTCGGGGATGGCACTCAGCTGGCCGGCCTTGTCCAGGTTCGCCCTTACTGCATCCGGGTAGGGTGTCATTTCGGGGATATTGCCGATGATGAGTTTTTGCAGACGGGTATGGCCCAGCATCTTGGCCATTTGCGGATACAGCATGACCATGTCCAGCGTCACCAGCAAGTCGGTATCGCTGTCGGCGATTTTATGCTCCAGCACTTTCTCGGCATCCAGTGGCGAGTAATTGACGACGGTGCCACCAGCTTGCAAGATCGCAAAGAAGCTGATGACGTAATGCGGGGTGTTCGGTAAATACAGGCCCACATGCACACCGGGTTTGACACCCAGTTGCTGGAAACCTTTGGTGGCCTGATTCACCAGCTTTTGCAATTCTGCATAGTTGGTCTTTTTGCCCATGAATTCCAGTGCGGGCAAGTCTGGCCATTTGGCAACGGCGTCATGCAGCAATTGTGGCACGCTGCTGATGGGCAAGTCAGCGTCCCAGTGGACGCCAGCGGGGTAAGATTTGATCCAGGGTTGTAAGTCGCGCATTTTTGTCTCTCTCTTTTTAGTGGTACTTACGAAAAATCGCCCCAGCTGCGTTGTAACGCCTAGCCGTACTAAAGTACTGTCTTCGTCGCTACGCCTTGCTGTGACAATTTTGCGTAAGTCCTGTTTAGAACTGCTTTAAAATGTCAGCCAACTGGGAAGTTAACGCAGGAAAAGCCCTACCTCAAAAAGAGGAAGAGCCAATCCGGAACTACCCGTAAATCGCACTTATGAAACTACAAGTAATTATTTTTTCTCCATGTATTTCTTCAACTCCATCTTGCCGATCTGATTCCTGTGCACCTCATCCGGGCCATCTGCCAGGCGCAAGGTACGGGCTTGTGCATAGGAATACGCCAGACCAAAATCATCAGACACACCGCCACCACCATGCGCCTGTATGGCCCAGTCGATGACCTGGCAAGCCATGGTTGGCGCAGCTACCTTGATCATGGCGATTTCTTTGGCTGCGGCCTTGTTGCCGACGGTATCCATCATCTGTGCCGCATTCAAGACCAGGAAACGCGCCTGATCGATCAGGATACGGGCATTGGCAATACGTTCCAGCGTGACGCCCTGCTCTGCTACCCGTTTGCCAAAAGCGACACGGGTCAGCGATCGTTTGCACATGTCTTCCAGCGCACGTTCTGCCAGACCTATCAAACGCATGCAGTGATGGATGCGGCCAGGTCCAAGACGGCCCTGGGCAATTTCAAAGCCACGACCTTCGCCCAATAACATGTTCGATGCGGGTACGCGCACGTTTTCAAACAGAACTTCGCCATGGCCATGCGGTGCATCGTCATAACCAAATACCGGCAAGGCGCGCAGGATTGTCACGCCCGGTGTGTCGCGCGGCACGATGATCATCGATTGCTGTTTGTGACGGTCTGGGTTGGCCGGGTCGCTCTTGCCCATGAAGATGAATACTTTGCAGCGCGGATCATTAGCACCAGACGACCACCATTTGCGACCATTGATGACATACTCGTCGCCATCACGGACGATGGAAGCTTCAATATTGGTAGCGTCAGAAGAGGCGACTGCAGGTTCTGTCATGGCAAAGCAGGAGCGGATTTCGCCACGCAACAAGGGCTTCAGCCATTGTTCCTGATGCTCCGGTGTGCCATAGCGGGCAAACACTTCCATATTGCCGGTATCAGGTGCAGAGCAATTGAATACTTCAGGTGCCCAGACTGCACGGCCCATGATTTCGCACAAGGGTGCATATTCCAGATTCGTCAGCCCTGCGCCATGACCAGATTCTGGCAGGAAGAGATTCCACAAACCAGCATCGCGTGCCTTGGCTTTCAGTTGCTCAACAATCTTGGTCGGTATCCAGGCATTACCTGCCTTGCGGTTAGCGGCGATCTCGCCAAAGAAAGTCTTTTCATTTGGATAGACATGCTCGTCCATGAAGGCGATCAGACGTGCCTGTAAATCTTTGACTTTGGGGCTGTATTGAAAATCCATTTTGTTTCCTTTTCCTTGTTGGTTCAGTTTTTTCAAATGGACATGGCTATGTCCGTTTTACCTTCTTTGCAATTCAATATTGCGCGCCGTCAGCAATGCCGTTGCGCATAAAATCTCTTCGCCATTGCGTACAGAAAAAACCTCTGCGGCGCTGACTGTCAATAACTTCCCGTTTGAAACCACACGTCCGCGTGCCCTTAATTTTTCACCATCTGCGGGTGCGACTATCTTCAAATTACAATCAATGCTGGCGTTGATCCAGCCCACCGGCAACAGGGTACCGGCGGCAGAAACACCAGCAAAATCGGCGGCAGCAAAGATGGCAGTGGCCTGCATTTTTCCTGGTACGAAACTGAGTTCTTCGCGGTATGCAATATCCAGTTCCACTTCACCCGGCGCTACCTTCACAAACTGTATGCCCAACCATTTCGCCATCGGCATGGCCAGCACCAGACTCTTGAGTTGCGCTGCGTAATCTGGATTGCTAGCCACATATACCGGTTTCATGATCGCGCCTTGTTATTTGCCGTATTAACTGACCAGATAGCCGCCATCGACATTGATACAGGCACCGGTTGTGTAGCTGGAAGCATTCGATGCCAGGTACAAGACCGTGCCTGCCATTTCATCAGGCTCGGCAATGCGCTTCATGGGTATGCGGGTCAGGGCTTTTTCAAGGATGACTGGATTGTGGAACAGGGCCGAGGCGAACTTGGTATCAGTCGCGCCTGGCAACAGGGCATTCACGCGCACACCCATGGCGGCACATTCCAGCGCAAAGGATTTGGTCATGGCAATGACAGCGGCCTTGGTGATGGAATAAATCCCCTGCATGGCACCTGGTATCACACCATTGACAGAAGCCACATTGATGATGCTGCCACCACCGTGTTTTGCCATCAGCTTGGCACCGGCAGAAGACATGAAAAAGTAACCGCGTATGTTGACATCGACTGTCTTTTGGAAGGCACCCACATCCGTCTCGGTGATATGCCCGAAGTGCGGGTTGGTGGCGGCATTGTTGACCAGAATATCCAGGCGGCCGTGGGCTGCTGTAATGTCGGCAAACAGGGCATCGATCTGCGCCATTTCACCTATATGGCAGGCACGTGCTTCTGCCTTGCCACCAGCAGCAATAATCGCTGCCACCACGGCTTCGCAAGCTTCTGCCTTGCGGCTGGAAACGATGACATAAGCACCGTTGGCCGCCAGGGTTTTGGCTACGGCTTCACCTATCCCACGGCTGGCACCGGTAACAAGTGCAACCTTGCCGGTCAAATCGAACATTGCTGTCATATCTTGTCTCTCTTATTTTTTTAAACGTAGGTGATTGTTTTGGGGTTGTTCAATACTTCAAGATGCGAAAAATTGTTCAGGTAAGCCAGCGCTGGGCGGGGTGCTGAACCATCGACGTTCGGCTGCAAATGAAAGCGCGTCACTGCACTATTCACCAGTGACCAGTTGAGTTCGGCAAAGCGCGGATCAGGGAAGCCCAGCACATGCTGGCATAGCGCGGAGATCGTGCCGCCGGAGGTAAACACAACGATGTTTTTGGCACCGTCGGCAATCGCCAATTGCTTATGCATGGCAGTAACACAGCGCTGGCGAAATGCGTCCCAGCTCTCTACATACTCGGCATCATGTTCACCTGACATCCAGCGGCTGATGGCCTGGGCAAAAATATCTTGAAAAGCTTGCTTGCCATTCGGCGTATTCATGAGGAAATGTTTGACCGCTGCCGGGTCATCAAAAGCCGGCACATGCCGCGCCAGGACTTCATGGTGGTTGTATTCGTTGAAACCGGCATCACAATGCCAGGCTGAGGTATCGAGCGCATCAAGGTCTTGTTGGCGCATTTCCGCGATACAGGCTTGTGCTGTTTGCTGATGCCGTTTCAAGGCACCCGTGACAACACGCGACACCTGCATGTCGCGCTCCGCCCACCAGCGACCCAGATGCCTGGCCTGCAGTTCGCCCAGTTCAGACAATTGGTCATAGTTCTGGTTGCCGAATGAAGCCTGCCCATGCCTGACCAGATATAAAGCTGCCATTACTTCCTCTATCGAAAAACTTCATTAAATCAGTGAACAAAGTGTATGCCTGCGCCTATAATTGATCAAATGAATAGTTATTATCTGAATTAATTAATCTCATGCATCTATCACGAATCGACCTGAACCTGTTCACAGTATTTGTTGCCATCTACACCGAAGGCAGCGTGACCCGTGCCAGCCAGCAACTGAACCTGACCCAACCAGCCATCAGCCACGCTTTGAACCGGCTGCGGCAATTGTTCAATGACCCGCTGTTTGTGCGTCAGGGGCAGGCCATGGTGTCGACGCCGCTGGCACGCAGCATCATTGAACCAGTGCGACAGGCACTGCGTGGGCTGGAAGTGACGCTGACCGAAAATGACAAGTTTGACCCGGCACTGGCTACCAAACAGTTCAACCTGGCCCTGCGCGATGTATTGGAATCCACCGCCCTGCCGCCGCTGATGGAGAGCATCACGCGGCAGGCACCGCAAATCAATCTGGCGGCGATACAGGTGGAAAGGCGGGAACTGGTCAGTGAACTGGCGGCAGGCAGCCTGGACCTGGCGATTGACATGCTGTTGCCATTACCGAATGAGATACGCCGTCAGAAGGTGGTGCAAGGCAATACTGTCGTGCTGGCAAGACGTGATCACCCCGTTATACAGGGCAAGCTGGACCTGGACAGTTATATGCAGGCGGAACACATACTGGCCAGCTCACGCCGCAAAGGGATGGGTCTGGAAGATTTTGAACTGAGCCGCCTGGGTCTGCAAAGACGTATACGCCTGCGCTGTCAGCATTATTTTGCCGCTTGCAGGGTAGTCAGCCAGACAGATTTGCTGCTGACCATGCCGGAAGGCTATGCTCGCATCGCAAATGAACAGTTTAACAACCAGATGTTCCCGCTGCCAGTTGCCATGCCTTCATGGGACGTGTACCTGTACTGGCACCAGAATGTGGAAAATGATCCGGCCAACCGCTGGCTGCGGCAACAGGTGATAGAGGCATTTCAAAACCAGACGGTCTGATGCCGGTCTGGTCCTGACTTCAATTCAGATTGGATGGGATTTATTTGCCAGCTTTTGGCTCGTCAGGCAGCAGACAGGCATCGATAATTTGCAAATCATTATCTTTGGCAAAACTGACCACGAAATGATAAGCCAGAGGTTCGATATCACGTATGGCTTCGTTCACCACCACAGAACGTACGCCGTTCAGCAGGATGGGTCGGACATACGGTGAATATTGCAGATGTGAGTGGCGGCCACCGTCAGGGCTGAAGCAGGACATGGCCCCGCACAGGCGCTCTGCCCAGTCGCTGGGGCGAAATTGCTTCCCATCGCTGGTGATGCCCTGGATGAAAAACTCGCGGACTTGTTGCGTTTTTTTGGTATCGGCCATGTGCTCGGCTTGCGGTAAAGCAAGAGTGAATTAAGCTCAACATCATTATGTGATACCAAGCTTTCGGAATACTTCCATATTATATCTTATAGAAGACTTGAATCAAAATCGCCGGGTAGATATATTATGGATGCCAGCAAAATTCGTTCCAGAATATGAAAACTGCTTAGCGGTTTAGGGCGTGTTGACCTATCAATATAGTTCATTTTTTACCATGGTAAAGCGCGCGGGTTTTCCATATAGTGGCTATGTGAACACACACAGGCTACAAGTTAATGACTTCAAGATAGTTTTGATTTTTACAGCCGGTTTCTGAATGGCAGTAATAATTTTGTCAACAATGCCTGCCTTTTCACCACTTCCAGCATCAGCAAAGGTAAAAGCAGGCCGCATATCAGGGCGATGCTGGCATGCAGGTAATCATGTGAAGCATGCGGATCGAGCTTACCAAGCAGGGCAAATACTTTCCACTCTATCCATGAATGAAAAATCATGATGAACAGGCTGCTGCTGCCGAGGTAAGCCAGTGCCTGTTTGCTGCCACCCCAATGTCCCAGCACATATGCCAGGCTCAACAACAGGTAAATGCCGGCCAGTGCCTGTGCAGTGGAAACCCACCAACTGTCATACTGGCGCATGTTCAAGTCTATGGTGTCATCAAACAGCAGGTGCAGCACCACAAAGACAAGGGCAGCCAGCGCCATCGCCCAGGAGCGTGGTTTGAAATGCATGACCTGGTCACGCCACAGATAACCCAGCAGGATGAAGGCGGTACTGATGCCAAGCAAATCAGCACTCCAGGGCAAACCGGGAAAGTTGTTTTGCCGGTTTGCCAGCGCCTGGTTCAGATGGGTATATGCCTGACCATCAAGCTGTGCCACGAACTGAACCACCACGATACCAATACTCAGCAGGATGATGGCAACCACCGCTACCAATCCCTGCCTGGCCTGAAAGTGGTCGATGACACACAATATGCACCAGGCTGTCAGCATCGCTAAAAACAGATGTGGCAAATACCATAACGGCACCCATTCTATGGTGTTACCGGTGCCATATAACAGCCCGGCCAGATAAGTGTCCCAAGGCACATGGGCAAACAGGATACGAAAAACTCCCCAGATCAGCAGCACCACAAAATACGGCTTCAGCAAGGCATCTGCCTTGAAGACCAGAAAGTCTCTGAAGCCGGCATCATGATGGAACACGGCACCAGACAGGAAGAAAAACAGCGGCATGTGAAAAGAAAAGATGATGCGAAATAATTCGCCATGATCATGTGCAATGATCCAGTTGTGACCCAATACTACGAGGATAATCCCCAGGCCCTTGGCAATGTCGATGGTGGTATTACGGGCGGCGTGATGGGTAACAGTATGGGTAGCAGCGTGAGTGGAAACAAGCACTTGCATACAAGCCGCCCTCTCTTGACATTAGACCTTAATTTTCGACAATGATCTGATAAGGTAACGCTGGCCATTCCTGCGGCACCAATGAATAAATCGATGCGGCTGTTGGCAAGCCACCTACGATCAAACGGTTGCGGGCCGTGCATTCTCGCAGGGCGCCCAGTTTTCTGGCGACTTGCATGCTCAGTTCATTGCCTTCTGCCACCACGATCTCTATGCGGCTGAAACCCAGTTCTTTAAATCCGGCTTCGGTCAATACGCGGGCCGCCTGGATGGCAATGCCCCGCCCCTGCCTGGATTGCCTGATCCAGTAACCAAGGTTGCAGTAATTATGCATCTTGCTGATCAGGTTCAAGCCACAAGCACCCAGCAATTCCTTGCCATCTTCGGTAAAAATACCAAATTCATAGGCGGTGCCTTCTGCGCGTCCACGGTCGCAGGTGTCAAACCATTCATGTGCGCCATCTATCGTAAAGCCAGCATGGCACCAGGACATCCAGCGGCCGACAGTAGGAACAGATTCAAGCACAGTGGCAGTAAATTGTTCTGCGTCACCCGCTTCAAAGGCCCGCAGGCAAAAACCGGGGGCAATAATTTTTTTCATGTAATCAGGAAGCAGTTTTCATATCAGGACAGAGGCTGCGCAGATCTGGCAACCAGCACGTCATGAATGCAAGGAAAAAAAGCTGGCGGCATGATGGCCAGCTTTTTTACTTTATACCCAGGCTGCAAAAGATAGCAGCAACAACAGCAACATCCACAGCAACAAAGCACGCCAGACCAGGCCAACGGCACTTTGCAAGGCCCTTGGTGACGCTTCGACACCGGGCTGACTTTCCAGTTCCAGACTATCGACATCGACGGCGCTGGCATCGGCCTGCAAGACCATGGCTTTTTCTTCTGGCTCGCCCAGACGCACGCCCAGTGCACCACCACCGGCTGACAGGATGATACCCACCGCTTCGTCCGACCAGCGGTCGGCGTAGTTACGCCAGGAATACACAGCATCTTCAAAATTGCCAACAATGGCAAACGCGACTGCGGTAAGGCGTGCGGGTATCCAGTCTATCCAGTAAAACACCTGGGCCGCATAGACACCGAATTCTTCATTTTTCATGTGTTCGGGTTCATTCCATGCACGTGACAGGTATTCAGCCACGCGGTACATGACCGCACAGGCCGGGCCTACCGGCATCAGGAACCAGAAAAACACACCAAACACATTGCGATGGCTGGCAATCAGCGAACGCTCAACAGCCAGTCTTGAAATTTCAGAAATATCCAGGCCGGTAGTGTCCAGATGCGTCCATTCTGCCAGATAACGGCGGGCCGCCTCTTCATCGCCGGAACTCAGCGCCAGCTGTATGGATGTGAAATAGTGGCTATAGCGGCGAAAACCCAGGGTCAGGTAGACGATGATCACATTCCAGATCAGGGCAGCAAAGGGGCTCAGGCGATGGCACAACCAGTAGATCAGCGCTGTAGGCACAGTCAGCAAGCCGACAATGATCCACCAGCCGAGGCGACCATGCTTGACTTTACCAGCATTGAACGAGGCCTCGATTTTTTCAGACAGCATCTGAATTTGCGTATAGATAGGGTTATCTGCACGCAAGGGCTTGAGTTGCTCAATCAACAAAGCTAACAGAATCGAAATAAAGGTCATAATTGACTGGATTGATGTTGCAGCACCCGGCTGCCAACAATGAATTTGCTAATGCGGCAAGTGTAAACCGATTTGCCCAGATTATGAAGCTTTGTTCTACAAGGCAAGACTTTTGCTGTCATGCGCGCAAAAAATGAAACAGGTTGCGCAGCATGCCAGCGGTGGCCCCCCAGATGAAATGCTGCTCATAGGGCATGGAATAAAACTGCCTTTGGCCACCACCGTCGGGCAGCTCAAACAAGCGGCGCTGGTGGTGCCGCCCATCCATCAGGAAAGCCAGTGGCACTTCGAAGATGGAGGCGACTTCGGTCGGGTCAGCGCGCAGGTCAAAGCCTGGATCAACCAGAGATACCACGGGGCTGACGCGATAGCCAGTACCCGTATGATAATCCGGCAAATGGCCCAGCACATCGACATAACGCCGGTGCAGACCCACCTCTTCTTCGGCTTCCCGCAGGGCAGTTTCTATCGGGTTGATGTCTTCTTCTTCAAAACGCCCGCCAGGAAAGCTGATCTGACCCGGATGATGGTTCAGATTGGCAGCACGCTCTGTCAGCAACAGGGTCAGGCCGGTTTTGCGGGTGACAATCGGTATCAGTACCGATGCCGGGCGAAAAGGCAGGTTCCTGGACAGGGAATGTTCGTCATTGATTTCTGGCGTCCACACGGGCGGCTGCGCAAAACGCTCACGCAGCCATGCTGGCGACAAGCGGCTGACGGGCACCGCCGGCTCAGTAGCCACGGATTGTATGGGCAAGGATTCAGGATTCAGAAAAATATTGCTCACGATGAAAAATTCTGCGACCAGATCAGGCCCGGAAATGCCAGAGCAACACCGGGAATCAAACCAAACCGTGGCAGGCATTATTTTGCCTGCTCAGGTCCATCAAAAAACTTAGAACTCATTTCATAAACAGGGGGTGAGATGCGTTCTAAAAACTGCAATAAAAAAAGGATGCCTGAGCATCCTTTTTTCGATACGGCAATAACAGATATTACTCTGCTTTTGCTGCCGCAACCTTACGTGCTGGCAATTTCTCTTTAATACGAGCAGATTTACCAGAGCGTTCACGCAGGTAGTACAACTTGGCGCGACGTACGTCACCGCGACGTTTCACTTCGATAGAAGCGATCAGTGGGGAATACAACTGGAATGTACGCTCAACGCCTTCGCCGGAAGAAATCTTACGGACGATGAAGTTGGAATTCAAACCACGGTTACGACGGGAGATAACAACGCCTTCGTAAGCCTGTGCACGTTTGCGTGTACCTTCAACAACGTTGACGTTCACAACAACTGTGTCACCTGGTGCAAAGTCAGGGATGTTTTTGCCGAGGCGAGCAATTTCTTCTTGCTCTAATTTTTGGATCAGATCCATTTTTTACTCCTATGACCATCTTGCCGACGCTGCAGAATCTGGTTCTGACTGATGCCCGGTAGAGGATGGGGTTTAACATGTGAATCTTTTGATTCACGCTTAAAGATTCCAGCCCGGGGGCTGAAAAATACTACAAACTGCTTAAAAACTTTTCATCAGCCTTGCTCAGCAAACCGGCAGCACGGGCTGCAAGGATCAAATCCGGGCGTTTCAGCAAACTCGCTTGCAGTGCACGCTGACGACGCCATTTTTCGATCTCGGCATGGTTGCCGCCCATCAGCACTGCAGGCACGGCTTCATCTTCAAATACTTCTGGCCTGGTGTAATGCGGGCAATCCAGCAAGCCATTCACAAAACTGTCTTGTACTGCCGACGCCTCATCATGCAAGACACCGGGGATTTGCCGTATCACGGCATCCATCAGGGCCATGGCTGGCAATTCTCCGCCAGACAGCACAAAGTCACCGAGGCTGATTTCTTCGTCGACATACTTGTCGAGCAAACGCTGATCAACGGCTTCATATCTGCCACACAACAAGACCAGACCCGCAGCTTCAGACAATTGCATGACCTTTTGATGGGTCAGCGGTTTGCCTTGAGGCGACAGATAAATGACTTTGGGTGCCGCCTGAACTGAGACAGACTGGCGCTGCTTTGCCGCTTCAATTGCCGACTGCAAAGGCTTTGCCATCATCACCATGCCGGGGCCACCGCCATAAGGCCGGTCATCCACGGTACGATGTCTGTCTGTGGTGAAATCACGTGGATTCCACAGCTTCAATTCGCATTTTTGTTGCTCGAACGCCCGCCTGGTCACACCTGATTGGGTAATGGCAGCGAACATTTCGGGAAACAGCGTAATGACATCGAACTGCATGCTTATGCCTTCTGAGAACCTATTTACGATCTTACTGGGCGAGCGTGATCGGGGCTCATGTGCTGCTCAAAATGCTCATGTACTTAAGTACATTCCGCTTTCTGCGCTGCTCTTCACCCCGCTGACGCACGCTCGCTACAGATCGTAAACAGGTTCTGAGTTCATCACCTTAATAATCACTACCCCAGTCGACCTGGATTTTGCCTGCTTTTTGATCCACTTCCTTGACGAAAGTCTCCACAAAAGGAATCAGGCGTTCGTGTTTCGACAGTTCATTCTCAGGCACATCCGCTGCTGCCACCCGTAATATCGGATGTGCACCGTTGTCCATCAAATCCCTGACGACACCTAAATTTTCACCCTGAAGATTGTCAACCTGCAAACCTATCAGATCAAGCCAATAGAATTCACCGGAACCCAAAGCAGGAAAATGCTTGCGAGAAATTTGTACAGTGGCACCTTTCAGTGCTTCTGCGGCATTTCTGTCAGGCACACCTACCAGCCGAGCAACCACGTCTTCGCCATGGATTTTGACTTCCATGCGATCGACATCACGCAACTCAGGCTTATCCAACCACCAGGTCTTTGCTGACAACATTGCATCAGCATCAGCAGAATAAGGACGTATCCTTACCCAGCCATGAATACCAAATGCTCCCGAGATATAGCCCACGAGGACCAGATCATCAGGAACATGAACTCCAGCAGACATCAAAGCGGCGATTAAGCTGCTGCTTTGGAAGATGCTACCAGACGAGCTACTGCTGGCGACAATTGCGCGCCAACACCTTGCCAGTATGCCAGGCGATCTGCTGCTACACGTACTGTTTCGGCATTACCAGTTGCTACAGGATTGTAGAAACCGATACGCTCGATAAAGCGACCATCGCGACGATTACGGGAATCAGTTGCAACGATGTTGTAAAAAGGGCGCTTTTTTGCGCCACCACGAGCTAAACGAATAACGACCATAATATTTCCAAAAAATGTCTGAACGCGGAAAAAGCTGTAGATTATAGCCCGCTTCTTAAGCAAGTCGCAAGAACTATCCCACTTTTCCCCTGCACACAAGCAAGTTTATATCGGTCAGCGTGACTATTCCGACACATCAGGGCGGCTTGACATACAATCACAGCTTCCACCTTGATGACATGCTGCAATGACACTTACCGACAAAACACCGCATAAAAATAAAGCTCTGACAACATTCCTGGCAGCCGTATTTGGTAGTATCGGCCTGCACCGCTTTTATCTTGCTGGTAAAAAAGACAAATGGGGCTGGTTGCATTTCAGCTCACTGCCACTCAGTATGGTCATTCACTATTTCTATTTTGGCAAACCCGAAATCGTGCAATACAGCCTGCTTTTGCTATCTTTCCTGGTCGCCATACTGGAAGCACTGGTCATGGGCCTGACACCGGATGAAAAATGGGACGCCAGGCACAACAGCAAATCCGGCCAGACAAGTGATTCAACCTGGCCGCTGGCTCTGTTGCTGGTGCTGACACTGGGCGTAGGCGCATTTGTACTGATTGCCGCCATCGCCCGCACCTTTGATCTGTTGTACACGGGCGGTGCTTACGGCTGATCTCGCTTGTTTACTTTACAAAATAAAAATGGCTCATCTACGATGAGCCATTTTTCTCTCGGAAATAGTATCAGAACTGATCTTCAGATAATGCCATGACACCGGCACTGCCATCCACAATCGCTGAACGCAAGCCTTGCGCTGCTGACAAGATATGGTCAGCAAAATAACGTGCGGTAGCAATCTTGGCTTTCATGAAAGCGGCATCGCCCTCACCCGCATCCAGCTTTTGCTGGGCGATGATGGCAGCACGCGCCATTTGCCAGCCACCGAAAACGATGCCCGCCAATTTCAGGTACAAAACACTGCCAGCAAACACACCTTTGATATCTTGCTTGAAGTTGGTGACGACATAATCAACCACGTCTTCCAGCGCAGCGGAGCCCGCTGCCAGTTGACGCTGTATCGCCAGCATATCGACTGAGCCGATAGCCGCCAGTTGTGCCTCTGTGGCGCGCATGTCGGCGATAAAGGCTTTGGCAGTGGCACCGCCATCGCGCGAAGTTTTGCGGCCTACCAGGTCATTCGCCTGGATGGCTGTGGTGCCTTCATAAATTGTCAGAATCTTGGCATCGCGGTAGTGTTGTGCAGCGCCGGTTTCTTCGATGAAGCCCATGCCGCCATGTACCTGCACGCCGGTGGATGTAACATCCAGCGACATTTCTGTCGACCAGCCTTTGACGATAGGTACCAGGTACTCATATTTGGCCTGGTTGGCCTTGCGAACTGCCAGGTCAGCATGATGATGCGCAAAGTCGCTGATACCGGCGGCAACATAAGCCAGTGCACGTGCACCTTCGGTCTGGGCGCGCATGGACATCAGCATGCGGCGTACATCCGGGTGATTGATGATGGTGACGGGGCCGGCAGAACCCGCCAGGTCACGTGATTGCACACGGTCTTTAGCGTATTGCACTGCCTTTTGATAAGCACGTTCTGCCACGCCTATACCCTGCATGCCAACGCCAAAGCGGGCGGCATTCATCATGATGAACATGTATTCGAGGCCGCGATTTTCTTCGCCGACCAAAGTACCGATGGCACCGCCGTTATCGCCGAATTGCAATACCGCAGTCGGGCTGGCCTTGATGCCCAGCTTGTGCTCTATAGATACACAATGTGCGTCATTGCGTGCACCCAGTGTGCCATCGGCATTCACCATGAATTTAGGAACGATGAACAGGGAAATGCCTTTCACGCCTTCCGGTGCATCCGGTGTACGGGCCAACACCAGATGGACGATATTTTCTGCCATATCGTGTTCACCATAGGTGATGAAAATCTTGGTACCGAACACTTTATAGGTGCCATCACCCTGCGGTACGGCACGGGTGCGTACCATTGCCAGGTCAGAACCGGCTTGCGGTTCGGTCAGGTTCATGGTGCCAGTCCATTTGCCGGAAATCAGGTTTTCCAGGTAGATGGCTTTTTGTTCATCGCTGCCTGCTGTCAGCATGGCTTCAATCGCGCCATCGGTCAACAATGGGCAAAGGGCGAATGAGATGCTGGCAGCATTCAGCATTTCTATGCAGGGTGTCGCCACCAACTTGGGCAAGCCATGACCACCAAATTCTTGCGGATGCTGCACACCCTGCCAGCCTGCTTCGCCAAACATCTTGAAGGCTTCTTTAAAGCCCTTGGTGGTGAAGACTTCACCGTCTTTCCAGTAACTGGGTACCTGATCGCCAGCCCAGTTCAATGGTGCCACCACTTCACCGGCAAACTTGGCGTTTTCTTCCAGCACTGCGACGACGGTTTCTGCCGTCGCATCTTCACAGCCAGGCAAGGCATTCACTTCCGCCAGACCAGCCAGTTCATTGATGAGGAACAGCATGTCCTTGACAGGGGCAACATAGCTCATTTTTGTATCCCAAAAAAAGAAAAAGGGGCAGGTCAGGAAGATCGCTGAATAATGCGATAAACCGCTTACCTGCCCCAATCAGGCCGCCGTGGAGGCCAATAATTTACATTTGGACTAAATCGAATTAACCCAGTGCAGCAACTAACTGTGGAACGATTTCAAACAGATCGCCAACGATACCGTAATCCGCTACCGAGAAAATCGGTGCTTCAGGGTCTTTATTGATGGCGACGATGGTCTTGGAATCTTTCATACCGGCCAGATGCTGGATCGCGCCAGAGATACCAACTGCGATATACAGCGTAGGAGCAACGATCTTGCCAGTCTGACCGACTTGCCAGTCATTCGGTACGAACCCTGCATCCACCGCAGCGCGGGATGCGCCCATGGCAGCACCCAGCTTGTCAGCCAGTGGCTCCAGGATCTTGAAGTTTTCGCCAGAACCCATACCACGGCCACCAGAAACGATGACTTTGGCAGCGGTCAGCTCAGGACGGTCAGACTTGGCCACTTCGCGCGAAACGAAAGCAGATTTGCCAGAGTCAGCAACCGCTGTGATTGTTTCAACCGCAGCAGAACCACCCGTTGCAGCAGCATCAAAGCCAGTGGTACGCACGGTGATAACCTTGATGGCGTCAGTCGATTGCACGGTAGCGATGGCATTACCGGCGTAGATAGGACGCTCGAAGGTGTCAGGGCTGTCTACCTTGGTGATTTCAGAAATTTGTGAAACGTCGAGCTTGGCAGCGACGCGTGGCAAAATGTTTTTGCCGTAGGCAGTTGCCGGTGCCAGGATGTGGCTGTAGCCAGAAGCGATTGCCAATACTTGTTCAGCAATGTTTTCTGCCAGACCATCTGCAAAATGGGCAGCGTCCGCGTGCAATACTTTGCTGACGCCAGCGATTTGTGCTGCGGCTTGCGCTGCTGCGCCAGCATTGTGGCCTGCAACCAATACGTGTACATCTGCGCCGCATTGTGCAGCAGCAGTAATAGTATTCAATGTGCTGCCCTTGAGGCTAGCGTTGTCGTGTTCAGCGATGACGAGTGTAGTCATGATGTCTTCCACTTGATATGTTGCCAGGGTCACATTCCCGACAACAAAAATTATTCTTAAATTCTGTCTCTAATTCTGGCTATAGATCAGCCATCGGAAATTAACCTATAACCTTGGCTTCATTTCTCAGTTTGGCAACCAGTGTTGCCACGTCTGGCACCTTGATACCGGCGCTGCGTTTTGCTGGCTCGGTCACTTTCAAAGTCTTGACGCGGGAAGCAACATCCACACCCAGGTCTGCAGGTTTGACGTTGTCCAGTTGTTTTTTCTTGGCCTTCATGATGTTAGGCAAAGTCACATAACGTGGTTCATTCAAACGCAAGTCGGTGGTGATGATGGCTGGCAGTGTCAGGGACAATGTTTCCAAACCGCCGTCCACTTCACGGGTTACTGTGGCTTTACCATCAGCAACCGTGACTTTGGAAGCGAAAGTCGCTTGTGGCCAGCCCAGCAAGGCTGCCAGCATTTGACCAGTCTGGTTGCAATCATCATCAATCGCCTGTTTGCCGAGGATGATCAGTTGTGGTTGCTCTTTGTCAGCCAGGGCTTTAAGCAGTTTGGCTACAGCCAGCGGTTGCAGTTCTGCATCGCTTTCGACCAAAATACCGCGATCAGCACCAATTGCCATTGCTGTACGCAGGGTTTCCTGGCATTGCGCAACGCCGCAAGAAACGGCAATAACCTCTGTCACCACGCCCGCTTCTTTCAGGCGGGTCGCTTCTTCAACAGCGATTTCATCAAATGGGTTCATGGACATTTTGACATTGGCGATATCAACGCCAGAGCCATCAGATTTAACACGCACTTTAACGTTGTAATCGACGACGCGTTTGACTGGTACCAGGACTTTCATAGTTCTGCCTTTATGAGCTAATTGGGAAATACCTAAGGTGATACGAATTTTAAAACTTGAAACTGAAATTTTGACGCCTGACGCTGCCACTAAGCTTGCGGTTCTAACGAGACGCACTGAATTCTGCACGCAAAGAACTCTTCGCGCATGTAATTCTTCATACTACTGTGCTTTCGCATCCACAAATTGACGTATACGTAAATTGTAGTGATTATAAAACGAAAACATCAACATTTTGCATAATTTAGCACGATCGTTCTTTTTAAGCCACTTTACTGCTAGAGCAGAATGCCTAATCAAATGCAGATACGCTTGAATAGATTAGCAAAAATACATCATGACAATACGGGATAGGGTTAACTGCGAGGCAAGATGCAAATGACAATTGATGCTTGAAAAGCAAGAATGAATGAAAGTTCCCACCCTTTTGCCTTATTTATAAGATCCCGTTCTCGCGATAAGCTTCATTCTTTTCGACACGGGCATAAGAAAAGCGCGACAGATCAATTGTCTCTTGATGACCCTTGACTATCATCTCGGCAATCGCACGACCGGCAGCAGGGGCATGCATCATGCCATGGCCAGAGAATCCCGCCGAAACATAGAAATTATCGAAATTGCCCTTCCAGTTGCCAATAATCGGGTTGCCATCCAATTCACATTGCTCATACAACCCTGACCAGGTGCGATGGCATTTTGTGCCTTCAAACGCCGTTGGGAAGCGATGTGCCAGTGCTGGCCAGACAACTCTTTCAAAGTAATCATGGTCGACATCAAAATTGAAACCGCGTGGCTCGTCAGAATTGACCAAGCCACCGGAATAGCCCGCACCTTCAGGACGAAATGCCAGGCGTTCGGTGTCTTTGACGTATGGCAGCGCTTCGATCTTGTTTTGCCCTGTGAAATAATGCTCAAAGCGACGCAATGGATTAACTGGCAAGTGCATACCGATCATGTCGCAAATCTGGCTAGCCCACGGCCCTGCCGTATTGACGAAATAATCTGCGCTGACTTCTCTTTTGGACGCCAACATGGCGTTAGTAATGACGTGCTTTGTCGTGCCAAGACCAATAACTTTATCCTGAATGTATTCCACACCCAATGAACGTGCTTTCTTGCGCACGCCCTGCAAGAAACTTGACGGGTCGCACCACCCGTCACGCGGAGAATATGCCGCCCCTTCCAGATCCCCGACATTCATGGAAGGAAAATGTTTGAGTAAGCCTTGACGATCCAGCAAATGAATTTCGGCACCAAGTGCCGTTTGGGTTTTCTCGTTTTCTTCGATAACCCGCATATGCTCACGCTGGACGATGAACAGGTAACCCTGCTCAGTCCAGTCAATATGCGCCACATCGCCATTCACCGCCATGTCCTGTGGGAACCGCTTAATAAAGTCGATACTGAAATTCGACATCAGGATATTTTCCGGGCAAGAAAACAAGCGCCTGGCACCACCGGATGCACGGACGGTAGACGCGAATTCATAGGTCGGATCCGGCTCGATGACTGCAATTTCCAATTCCGGGCTGACCTTCTTCAAGAAATAGGCCGTACACGAACCCATGATGGCTCCGCCTATGATCACGACATCGTAGTGCTTTTTATCTGAAGTGTTCATTACTATCCTTTACTTATACAGAAGATTTTCACAGGCGATTTCATTGATGAACTCCGCTAAAAAAAGCGCAAGAAAAATTGTATCTTAAATTGGATCCAATATTGTATAATTTTTGCAGACCACATAATTTACGAATTAAGTTCTTATGAACAAACCAACTTCAGATCAAATTACCTCTGTATTGAGAAAGAATATTTATGAGGGAGTACTTTCCGCAGGCGTTTCTTTGAAACAAGAAGCGCTTGCAGAACAATTTGGCGTGAGTCGCATCCCCATCCGGGAAGCGCTAAAGAAACTGGAGACTGAAGGCCTGGTCCGGCATGAACCTCATAAAGGGGCTGTAGTTACCCCCCACTCGATTCCTGAAATCATCGAGATGCTGGATATCCGGATAGGGCTGGAAACAAGGGCATTGAAGCTCGCCATCCCAAACATGACCGAAAGCCACATTGCGCATTGCAGAGCCATTCTGGAGCGTTATGATCAATCAAGTAAGCCTGGCGTCTGGTCTGCGCTCAATCTGGAGTTTCATCTGGCACTCTATAGCGCATCGAAGAAACCGCGACTGATCAAAACGATTGAAGACCTGGTACTCGGAACCCAGCGCTATACCAGAATTTATATTTCGCACACCCTGGGGCGAGAACAACCCCAGCGCGAACATTACGGCATTCTTGATGCGCTGCGCGCAGGTGACGGCGACAAAGCTATCCTCATGCTGGAAGAGCACATTGCCCACACCCAGCGAGCGATTCTGGCGGCCCAGGATGACTGATCTTGCCATTAGGTGAAAAGGAAAAAATTGCTCAAGAAGTGATTCGACCCTAGCGCGTATCACACATTCTTCAGATCCATCTGACAAGTGTCGGATATACTCCATTCGTGTAAAGCCGCATAGTCGATCGCCATTAAAAAAGAGGCTACAGTTTCAAATGCCGATATGCTGGAGAAAACAGCAAGGCATATTTTTTCGGTACGTAAACTCTCGGTCCATTAAAATACATATCCATTTCAATTATCTTTTTTAATCGGGGAAAATATGAAGAAAGCACAGACAATAGAAAATCCATCAACACGTGATGTGAAAGAATTTAGCAATGAGTTAAGAGAGTTGAACGCCGAAGAAATTCAGCAAGTGAGTGGCGGTGTAGTTTTGAAAGGTAGCAATGTTGTCACTCCCCCGTTTAAATGGGAAGACCTCAAAAATGGACCCAATTAATGGAGGGAGGTAATCGGTTACAGGTCAATGTGTATACTGATTAATAATGTCACTCGTGTCACTCGTGTCACGAGTGGTCACTTCAGTTTTTCAATTCCAGATAAATCGATAGCCTGAATGGTCATTTGATTTGTTGTGTTTTTTTGGCAGTTGCATTCACAGCTACCCCACTTCAAAACCCTCAATGCTCTCCAAAGAGCAAGAGGAATTTTTTGAAGATATGCGAACATCCACATCCTGGATGTTCGCATGAAAAAAACAGATTCAAACGCAAAAAAACCCTCAAACGTCACTTGAGGGTTTTTTTATATGCAGATAAATCGCATGACCGTCGTTTTGAATTTTATACAATCAAGGTAAATTATTTACGCTTGATGAAGTATTCAAACTCTTTACTGCCTTCCATGTGCGACAGCAATTCATTGCCAGTCTGTTTGGAGAAAGCTTTAAAGTCACGGACAGATCCAGGATCAGTCGCCAAGACATGCAAGACTTCACCGGTGAGCATTTCTGCCAGCGCCTTCTTGGTCTTTAAAATTGGAAGAGGACAGTTCAGTCCGCGTGCATCCAGTTCTTTATTGAATTGCATGATTTTCCCAGTAATACAAATTGAGTAAGCTAATTCGCCTGACAATTGATGCACCAATTCTACCGGAATTTTCATTCACATGGTGCAACGCAGCAGACTTACAACAGATGAGTTCAACTTCTTTAAAGTTCTCGCACAAAAACAGTGCAAAACAAAAAAATTTTCTGTCTACAGCCTACGCCTTCATCTTAGTCATTAAACTTACTGCTGACTTACTTTACTTAGGTATTTGATCAAAACAATTGTAAAATCCGCAGACATTTGCAACTATTGCATCAATTTTTCTCTTTACTTGCCCCGTACTACCGAATTTATTGTGCAAATGCACAGAATCATATGCTTGTTTTTGCACAATAAAGACTATGTGATTACAACAGCATCGCGGGAAATTGGGCCCCCTGTTTTCGCAACACTCACTCTAGCTTTGCCATTCCCTATACACCGGTTCCAGACCGCGTGAACGCATCCAGTCGGCCATAGCGTGACCAGTACCAGCATTCCAGGGCCGGAGTTTTTCTGGTTCTATCAAACGGTATTCAAGCAGCTCTGGTGACAGACGAATTTCACCAGAAGCCTTGACGTGATAGGCGATGATGAGCTCGTTCTTTCTGATGAATTCGTAGACGCCGATGAGAGTGATCTGGTCGGCATCAAGATTGGTTTCTTCTTTGAGTTCCCTGGCGACACCCTGCTCTGGCGTTTCGCCACGTTCCATGAAACCGGTGATCAGGGCGAAGGTTTTTTCTGGCCATGCGGCATTGCGTGCCAACAGAATGTGGCCTTCTACTTCGACCAATGCCGCCAAGACTGGCAAGGGATTGTCCCAGTGTGTCCAGTGCCCATCCGGGCAGGCCAGGCGAATCTTGCCAACCTCTTGTTCATCAGGACGCTCTATCAGCGAAGTGGCACAAACCGGGCAAAATTTAATTTCCATGCGAACCTCAGACTGTCGTTTGCAGACTGCTGTGACACTGGGTTTATTTTGGTGACCTGGGGCATGACTGACGCAGGCTGCCAATTCCCTGGCAGCAGTCTGTCTATGTTTGTTTTAGCGGCACCATGGCTTGACGGGGATGCAAGCGTGCCATGGCATAGCTGTCGACAAATTCACCATTGCGAAATGCATGTGCACGCATGGTACCTTCTATGTCGAAACCAAATTTCTTGTACAAATGGATTGCAGCAGTGTTATCACAAAACACGCTTAATTCTATGCGCAGCACGTTGAGCCAGTTATCCGAAATATGCAATAACTCAGTCAACAACGCCGCGCCTATGCCACGCCCGGTAAACGAATCTGCCACACCCATACCCAAACCGCCTACATGCTGACGCCTTTGGGCTTTTTCCAGGTGCAGACTGGCTGAACCGACCACCACGCCATCATAAATGGCGACCAGACGGGTGTCTTTGGGATCGGTCTTTTCCAGTCGCTCCTGCCACATTGCAAGAGTTGGATGTGGCAGTTGCAATGTACCTGCATAAGTGCCCGCACTGGCGAACACCCTTTGCAGCTGGGCCGCATCTGAAACTTCAGCGCGACGTACGTGTATCATAATTTGGCGCTGACCCATTCGCTAACGCCAGCCAGTGCTTTTGCCAGACCACTGGCATCCGTACCACCCGCTTGCGCCATATCAGGACGGCCACCACCTTTGCCACCGACTTGCTGAGCCACAAAGTTGACCAGATCACCGGCTTTGACTTTAGATGTGCTATCCGCAGTCACGCCAGCAATCAGGCTGACCTTGCCATCATTCACCGCGGCCAAAACGATGGCGGCTGTTTTCAGTTTGTCTTTCAGCTTGTCCATGGTTTCACGCAGGGCTGTCACGTCAGCGCCTTCCAGCGTTGCGGCCAGCACTTTGATGCCTTTGACATCGACTGCCTGGTTCACCAGTTCATCACCCTGGCTGGAAGCCATTTTTGACTTCAGCGTAGCCAGTTCTTTTTCCAGCGTCTTGACGTGATCCTGCACTTGTCCAATACGCAGCGTCAGTTCTTCTGGCTGGGTCTTCAAAGCAGCAGCAGCTTCATTGATGCGGTTGTTCAGGTTTTGTACCAGTGTCAGTGCGACTTCACCGGTCACGGCTTCCACACGACGGATGCCGGCAGCGACACCGCCTTCAGCAACGATCTTGAACAGGCCAATATCGCCAGTGCGGGACACATGGGTACCGCCGCACAGTTCACGGGAAGAGCCGATGTCGAGTACGCGTACTTCGTCACCGTATTTTTCACCGAACAGCGCCATCGCACCATGTTTGACAGCATCGTCAAACGCCATCACTTGTGCACGGGTCGCCACATTCGTCAGAATTTCACGATTGACGATCGTTTCTACCTGACGGATTTCCTCAGCAGTCATAGGGCCGTTGTGGCTAAAGTCGAAGCGGGTTTTTTCCACGTCAACCAAAGAACCTTTTTGCGCCACATGGCTGCCCAATACTTCACGCAAAGCCTTGTGCATCAAGTGTGTTGCGGAGTGATTGCGCATGGTTTGTGCACGTATTTCGACATTCACTTCAGCCTTGACGTTTTGTACGATAGTCAGGCTACCGGATTTCAATACGCCATGATGACCGAATACATCAGCCTGAATTTTTTGAGTATCTGCCACTTCAAATATGGCACCGTCCAGCCCCACCAGTACGCCAGAATCACCGCATTGGCCGCCGGATTCGGCATAGAAAGGCGTGGTATCGAGCACTACGATAGCTTGCTGGCCAGCCTTGATTTCATTGACGGCACTGCCATCAACATACAGCGCAACGATCTTGGCTTCATATTGCAATTGGTCGTAACCGACGAACTTGGTTTTGTCGCCACTGTATTCAATTGCCGCAGCCATTTTAAATTTACCAGCTGCGCGTGCCGTCTGCCTTTGTCTGTCCATGGCAGTATTGAAACCAGCTTCATCCAGCACGACATTACGCTCACGGCAAATATCGGCAGTCAAGTCCAGCGGGAAGCCATAGGTGTCATACAAGGTGAAAGCGGTTTCGCCATCCAGGTTTTTGCTGTCTTTTTCCAGTGCGGCTTCGAGAATCTTCATGCCGTGTTCCAGCGTTTCGCCGAAACGTTCTTCTTCCTGCTTCAAGACCTGCGCAACGCGCTCAGCCGCCTCTGCCAGTTCAGGATATGCGCCACCCATTTCCTTGACCAGATCAGCGACCAGCTTATAGAAGAATGGCTGGCTTTGACCCAGCTTGTGACCATGACGCAAAGCGCGGCGGGTAATACGGCGCAGCACATAGCCACGGCCTTCATTGCCAGGAATAATACCGTCAACAATCAAAAAGCCAGCACAGCGGATATGATCAGCAATCACGCGCAGGGAATTGTTTTCCAGATCGGTACAGCCAGTTTCACGCGCAGCAGCCTTGATCAGGTTCTGGAAAGTATCGATTTCATAATTGGAATGCACATGCTGCAAAACTGCAGACAAGCGTTCCAGCCCCATGCCGGTATCCACGCATGGTTTAGGCAAAGGATGCAAAACACCTGCTTCATCCTTGTTGAATTGCATGAACACCAGATTCCAGATTTCGATGAAACGGTCACCGTCTTCATCAGGCGAACCCGGAGGGCCACCCCAGATGTCCGGGCCATGGTCATAAAAAATCTCGGTACAAGGGCCGCAAGGACCAGTGTCAGCCATTTGCCAGAAATTGTCGGATGCATAACGAGCACCCTTGTTGTCGCCGATGCGAATGATGCGCTCTACCGGCACGCCGATTTCGTTTTTCCAGATTTCGTAGGCTTCGTCATCTTCCTGATAAACCGTAACGGTCAGCTTGTCTTTTGGCAAACCATAGACAGCAGTCAACAATTCCCACGCATAGTGAATCGCATCTTTCTTGAAATAATCGCCGAAAGAGAAATTGCCCAGCATTTCAAAGAAGGTATGGTGACGCGCGGTGTAACCGACGTTTTCCAGATCATTGTGCTTGCCACCGGCACGGACGCTGCGTTGCGCTGTCGTGGCACGGCTGTAGGCACGCTTATCCTGGCCCAGGAACACATCCTTGAACTGCACCATACCAGAGTTGGTGAACAGCAAGGTAGGGTCATTGCCGGGGATCAGACTGGAAGAGCGCACACGGGTATGGCCCTTGGATTCGAAAAAGCTGAGGAATTTATCGCGGATTTCTGACGAGTTCATAGAGTGATAGTTCAAAGCTGAAAAATGGGTGTAATTTCTGATTATACGGTATAAATTCAGCCAGATATCTATGGGGGCAGATAGCCGATGCCTGGGATTATTGGAAAAAGTGCCTAAAAACGGAAGACCTCTCAACACAGAGGCACAGAGACACAGAGAAAATCAGGAGAAACTACAAGGTGTTTCTTGATGATCTGACGTTGTTTTTTCGTCATCGGTATGGATGGCAAGTGCTGGAATATACAAAATATGATTGTTTTTTTGCAAAAACCAAATCCTGCTGCCCACATCAAACTCACGCTGCATTTCGCCCAAGACCTGCGCCGCGAACAATAAACCCGCATCCAGGCGCAGCAAACCCCTACGGCACGCCCTACACACCGCGCAAGCAACGCAAAAACATCCGGGGTAAACAAAACAGCATCAAAAAGCAAAAGACCAGCATGTTCAACAAGCCGCGGACCAACACTCACCTCAAGGAAAAGGCCGATGGCAACGGGGTGGAAGTAGGATTGTTTGGTCGCGAAGCCCGTATTGCGCGGATGCATCAATACGGGCTACGGGATAGGATTGTGGCGGGTGAGGTTGATGCTCAGTATGACGATAGACAGATCTTGGTATGAATGCACTAGGACTTCAAATCGATTCAATATTCCCTCTAAACATGAATTGATTTAAACCGTATTTGCTTTCATCAAATCATTTCTTTTCAATTTTTTTCTGATCAAGGCTAGGCATCTTGAGCCAAAGTGGGTCTTTACTTAATGATAATTGATCTTTGATTGCCTTCATTCTTGCCGTATATTCTCGATTTGGATTATATATATACCCTGAACTGTCTTTGCTTCTTTCAATTAGTCCATCACTCAATAGAATATTGATGATTTGATCAATAATCTTCCTATCAAATGCTTCACCGAATCCACCTTTATAAAGTGAGCTTTCCTTTCGACCTCCACCACGTTGAAAGAAAATTTTCTGAATGATAGACAATAACAATTTTTGTGATGGCGGCAAGTTACTGGCTTTTATCCTTGCTGAATTGGACGCACTTTGAACATTTTCAATTTTTCCTCCAACAATCCACTCAGGTCTTGCACTTTCAGAAGTAAATCCAGTAACTGTTGAAATGAACGAATCATCAATTTTGAATCTAGATAAAGAGCTAATTTTGCTTGATTCGAAAGCGATTACGTCAAAAAGACATTCTTTGAACTCTATATTTTTCAACTCAACGTAACCTAAAGCCAACAGTGAAATTTCTGCCCATCTAATTTGCAATCCCTTAAAATCCAACGAATCACCATCTAAAAGACTGGCTGCGGCTACCAATTCCCCAACTGGCTGAGAATTTACTGGAACACCACTGTGATTCACCATAGCGAGAACCTCGGCTAAGTCGCCATAATTTTCAATATATTGTGCAAGAAACTCCACTCCTATCTTTTTTAGGCCTTGTTTCCAAAGCGGTTCTGCCAATATGGAGGTATTTTTATTAGAAACATCTTCAAATAAATTTTCCACAAACAATAGCTGAACAATGTAAGGATCAACAAACTGTCTGTCCGGTGACTCTGGCTCTATCCTACCCAACGTACATAATCGACTCAACATAAGTTGACCAGATTCGTCTGGATCTGAACCTGTAGCATTCTGGTATGCTTGATTTACGTCCTTAGGAGTTAATCTACCTAGTTCTCGATCACTTGATCGTACAATCGCCGCAAGATTTGTAAGTACGCACCTGACCGATGCTGGGTCTATAGAAGCGTTAATTCTCGCTTCGCGTGCACAGACTGTATCAAGAAACTGTCCCCAGAATCCGACTTCTCCAGTCTCCGCCGACAAAATCTCCGTCGCTTTTCCATTGCTAATTTCCGCCAATATCAAAAATATTAGCGGCTTTCTTGGAAGCCATTTTGGTACTGGTATGTTGACGCCAATATTTCTTAAATATTCTTGTGCTTGATCAATCTCAAATTCAACTGCACATTTAATCAAAATTGAGTGTTGGTTTCTTAACGAGATACCAAGACTGTCGTACATTTCCTTATTACTGTCGAAATAATGCGGACGCCCGGTGACCAGCACGCCTGCCCGGCAATCTGATATTAACTCACGTATCCCCTGCAAAGCCTCTTTTCGAATTGACTCCCTTCGATATAGATTCTGTCCAAAGGTTTGTGAACCCACCTCGTCAAAACCATCCAGAATTAGAATGACATGGCCAGCAGCTAGTAATTGCATCGCCCGATCTATGACCTGTGACATTCCAAGCCTCTTTAAATGACCAGCAATAATCTCAATTGCTGAGGAGGCTCCCCAATGATCCCGAAGATTTATTGAAAATACAAAAGAACTATTCAAGGTACCTTTTTCAACTAACGCTTCAAAAGTCTCCTTGGTACATCTACTCTTGCCAGTTCCGTATTCCCCTAAAAGAATTAACTTTTCACCCTTCAGCAGTTTTTCTGCTATTTGATGTGTAGTAAAACTGTGCTTATTCTGTTCATCGGTATATCCAACTGGTATATAAGCATGCTTGTCTGGTTCGCCAGTAGTCGGATTAATCGCGCTGCCAAATACCTGCTTATTTCTAAGTGCGACATACGTTGGAAAGTCAAAAGCTAATTTTGAAAATGATTCGGCAGACAATACTGCTATCTTGGAATCTATACCTAAATCGGACATCCCAGGCGTAGGTTCTTGACTAAGAACAATATACCCTCGCGCAAATACTCCACTAGTCGCAAAATTCAATTTGACACCGACTATCTTTGCGATGTCTTCCCGAACCTTGCTTAACGAGAACTGTTCAGTAATTTCAATCAAGATAATTTCCTCATTCGAAACATCGATAACTGCATCGAAATTCACTCCACTGATTCGTCGAGAGACTACAGGTCTTGACCATATAACAGACGCTAATTCACGAATATGTGCTTCAAGTTGTTTCCAAGATTTGGTCATAGCTAGCTTCCCTCATTATTGTCGTGCACCCACCTTGCTGCAGTATTCAAAATGAATAAGAGATCGGGGCGTATGTTATTAACTAATTTATATTTAAATTTAGCAAATGAATTGTGCGTACCAATGGTTAATTGTTGTCAATTAATTACCACTACGAAACTTTAGTGTTCATAACCATACACATTGCCAAACCGCCCAAACATGAGCTTTGCTTGCTCTAGGTGTTCCACAGACCTAATCCCGTCAGCGGCAAACCACCCACGCCCGAAAGTCGTGTTTTTTTTGCGCCCATAGGTTTCCTATGGCCGGGTAGCGCGTAACGATACAAGGCCCGCACACCAGCTTTGAATGTTTGTGCAACCTGCAAATCGACGCCGTCAAAACTATGGGCTTTGACACCGTGCTCGACCACCTCACCAGCATCTGCGACGCCTTAACCGAGCTGGATCGCACCAACCACACTCGCGAAACCACCACCGTCGACATCAATAACGTGGTACGCCCGGCCCAGGAAAACAAAATCCCTCGCCCCAACCAGCAGAAGATCCGCCGCAACATCCCCCTGAGCAAATACACCCCCTACCTAAAAAACACCGTCGTCAACAGCCCGCGAATAGCCCAGCGTATTCGCACGCATGATTTTGAGATGACTATTGATATTTTTCAGGCTCGGCCCGCGCTATGTACCATCAACAAATCAAAAAACAAAAGCAATGGGCAGTAAAGTACTATTTAATGAAATTGAATCGGCATTCCCTGAGGTTCCTATGCCAGCAAAGGCCTCGCTATCAGTACACAATACAGATTGCTGGCAATGCAAATACATAAGGAGGGATCTTGAAGAATACCGAGATAAAGAAGTTACCGGGGAATTGATCCGTTATCTCCATATGGAAATGAGCTGCCTGTCTCCTGCCGGGTGGAGATGGATTCTTCCACATTACTTAAAATTTTGCCTGACACCAGAAGCCGAGCACAACAAGTTTGAAACTCAGTCTATGATTTTTAATCTTGGACCCGACCCGAAATTTCAAGACGACGCCAAAGTGAGGCTTTCAAGCCTCAACCTACAGCAAATAGCCTGTCTTATTTACTTCCTCGAATGGCTCAAAAACCATCCGCGCTGGAATGAATACTGCCTGGACGATATAAACCGCGCATTAAAATTTGTGCGTTCACTAAATAAGCCCGCATAGGTGCAAATAGCCCCGCGTATTCGCACGTATGATTTTAAGGTGGTTATTGGTATTTTTCAGTCTCGGCGTGCGTGCGATTACGTTTCACTAATCGCATCTACGCGGGCTTTTCAAAATTAATGCGACAGAGCCGGATTAAATGATGTAATTGTAGGAAATTTCGTTGCTCAGCTTCGACCATTTACTGCCGATGTTTCCACCTCGCTGGAGATGGTACCAAGGGTCAAACAACGTGATCTGTTGACAAGTTCAAACGTGCTGTAGACAATGCAGTGTGAGATGTCTTTGTTCTGCAGGCGACATCTTGCCGGACAAGGCCAATTTTCAATAATCCAGTCGGGGATTTTTTATCTGGTGATGAAAACAATACAATGAACCAATCTACGTCAATCGTTCCTTATCGCATTTTACTCACCGTATTGGTATTGCAAAGTGCAAGGGTGCACAATCTGGGAGCAATCAATGTTAACTAGAAAATTTTTTAAATTTTGTATTTCTGCACTTGCTACCTTAGTGTTCAGTGCCAACGTCTTCGGCGCCGAGCACGGCACGGCTGCGGAGGCTATGGCTTTGGTAAAAAAAGCCATCGCCTTTGAAAAAGCCGAAGGTAAGGAAAATCTGTTGAAGGAAGCATCCAACCATGCTGGGAAATTCATTGACCGAGATCTTTATCTAAGCGTCTATAGTTTCGACGGTGTCGTCCTTGCACACGGTGTCAACCCAAAAATTATAGGGAAAAACATTGTTAACTTAAACGACATCGACGGGAAATTATTTATCAAAGACATATTGCAACAAGCAAAGGCCAACGGAAAAGGCACGGAGGATTACAAATGGCCGCATCCTGTGACCAAGGAATATCAGGAAAAGTCAGCGTATTTTGAAGTTGTCGATGGTTTGATTATTTCTTGTGGCTATTATAAGTATTAAGGACGCGATCAACTAATCGTGTTTTTGAGCCCGCGTAGGTGCGAATAGCCCCGCGTATTCGCACGCATGATTTTTAGGTTGTTATTGATATTTTCAGTCTCGGCTTGCGTGCGATTACGTTTCACTAATCGCAAGCGGGCTAGATCAAGTTTGCGGACTGCTACTGCGCCCGAGTAAGCTGAGGGTCGTCATAGCCCTCAATCACAATGAGGTCAATCGTGCACACCTCCTTCCGTAAAGAAATGGCGTGTTGGTAGCCTGGGGAGTTCCAGCAGTCCAACGCGGCCTGATAGCTTGGAAACTCGATCACCGCATTGCGTGACCGACTCTTGCCTTCCATGGCTTCAAAGGTGCCACCGCGCACAAGAAACCGTCCGCCGTAAAATGCCAGCGGTTCCGCGTTGGCGGCGATGTACTGCTGGTACTGTGTCGCGTTACTGATATCGACACGGACAATCCAATAAGCTTTTGGCATAACGACTCCTGTTGTACTGACATGAATGAAAGGTATCAGTGGTGATCAATCTGATTGATGCTGTCCGCAGTGTAGGTTTTCAGTATGTTTTCATAAAGTGAATTATTATGAACATTTAATTCTTGAAATGAGATCATGGATTTGATCGATTTGCGCTGCTTTCAGGCGGTTGTGCTGTACGGCGGCATTACACGGGCGGCCGAAGCTCTGCACCGGGTTCCCTCCAATATCTCTACCCGCATTCGCATGTTGGAGGAGAACCTGCAGGCCAAGCTATTTGTGCGCGAAGGCAAGCGCATGCAACTTTCCCCACAGGGCAAGGTATTGCTGGACTATGCCAACCGTCTGCTGCAATTGGCGCAAGAAGCGCGCGGCGCACTGCACGATGGTGCACCTCGCGGCATCTTGCGTTTGGGTGCAATGGAAAGCACAGCGGCTATTCGCCTACCGACTCTGCTGGCGCGTATGCACCGACAGTTTCCGGCCCTCTCCGTCGAACTGAGCACGGGTGCCCCTCGACCATTGACGGCACGCGTGATCGCCGGCGAACTGGACGCGGCGTTGGTGTCGGAGCCCGTATCCGACCCGCGCCTGTCTACTCAGTTGGCCTATGTGGAGGACCTGGTGATGATTGCCCCCTCAGGCCACCCAGCCGTGCGCAGCGCCCGCGACGTGCGATTAGACCCACTGCTGGTGTTCGATCCGGACTGTCCCCACCGGCAACGCCTGGAGGCATGGTGTGCCAAGGGAAAAATTGCCCCAAATAGAGTAATCGAACTGGGCTCCTACCACGCCATCCTGGGTTGTTGCGTCGCGGGTATGGGCGTTGCGCTGATTCCTGCGGCAGTGCTCGATACCTATACCGAGCGAAAACACCTCTCGGTGTACCCGCTCACAGGTAACGCCCGCACCATGAAGATCATGCTCATATGGCGCAAAGACGCACCACAGCCAAAGATCCATGCGCTGGCCCAACTGCTTGCAGATAAATCAGATCAGCCCGCATAGGTGCGAATTGCCTCGCGTATTCGCACGCATGATTTTGAGGTGATTATTGATATTTTTTAGACTGGATATGTGTGCGATTACATGACATTGATCGTATCTTGTACGCACATTTTGTAACGCAGCTGAAACAGCTCTGCATAAGTCCTGATTAACTTCCCTGCAAACAAAAACCGCCAGCATGAGCTGGCGGTTTTGCTTTTGGCTTTGCATTGACAGCGGTGCGTACCGCCAAAGCTTAATTTGTTGTCGCGCTTGCGTTGTGTTTTTTGATGCGAATTTTTCTGCTGGCGCGGTTTTCTTCTTTTTCCAGTTTGGCACGTTCTGCCGGTGTTACTACACCATCTGCCTTGGCGGCTTGTTTGTCGTTTGCGATCTTGGTTTCGCGTTTTTCCAGATTGGTCGCCTCTTTTGCTGTCAGGGCGCCACTTTCCATGCCTTTGGCAACGCGTTTTTGTTGTACTTCCTGGCGTTTATCGATATTCGGGGTATTGGTTTGTGCGAAGACAGAACCGGCGATCAGCGTGGCGACCAGTGCGGCGGCAAATTGGATGGATTTCATGGCTTTTCCCTTTAAAAAATTTCAGCGATCAGTTTTATTGTGGATGAGCAGGCTGCCCATGTGTCAATAACGATGCTGCTATTTTTTCTGATGACAAGAAAAATGTAATCAGTGTAAGCACTCGTAACCAACTTTCCCTCCAAGATTGCAATCCCACTAAAAATAATAGCGTGCCAATAATTGCCAGATTTGCATTTGTGGTGCGGCGCCATAATTGCTCAGGCTTGTACCGCTATTGCGTTGCCATTGCAGGGAAAATTCTGTGTGTTTGAGGTGGTAGCGTGCTTCCAGCCATGACATGCGGCTGGAATCGGCCATGTCATACCGGCTCATGGCCGAGAAATCCAGGTGGTTGATCAACGCATCTTGCCAGCTTGCATAGACAAACGCACTGCGCTTGGCGGGTGACTCTTGTACACCTTGCAGATAGCGGCGGTAAATGCCATAACTTTGCAGGGACGCCTGCCCCAGGGTATTCCATTTTTCCTGATCCATGCCCCCACCGTTGTATTCCAGTTCTGCAGTGACAGATATCTTGTTGCTGGTGGTATAGGTCAGGCCAGTCGCACTGTGGTTGCGAAATGTGCTGTCATCACGATAAGCCAACCCCAGTTGCTGGAAAGATTGTGCCAGCAAGGATGGGCTGCGGCCACCCGACCATTCGGCAAACACCACGGTGGAATCATTGAGCAAGGCAGTCAGATTCAAGCCGAATTGCACAGGCTGTTTTTCTGATTTATACAGCAGCACTTGCGGTGTGATGCCGTCAGCCACTTGTTGACTCAGCGCCAGCAGCCAGCGATTTTGATCATTGGTTGCGGCAACATCAGGGTTGAAGCTGGAGTCATTGCGCTGGTCGCCCAGCTTGGGTGAATACAAGGCTGTCAGTGAGCCGCCGTTCCACAATTTTTGTCCGCGCAGCATGACACTGCCCTGGCGATTTTCTTTCAAACTGGCAGGGTCCACCGACACCACAGAACGCAAGGCAGAGGTACGGAAATAATCAGTGGGGTTATAACCCAGCGCCACGCCATTACGGGCATTGATGCGGCCCAGATCCAGCAATTGGTCGGTCTGTACCTGCCAGCTCAGATAAGCTTCTTTGATGGTATTGATACTGTGCTGGTCCAGGGTTTGCGGTGGCCAGTTGATATCAAGACGGTCAGACAATACTGCACGCCAGCCGGGCGCAAAGGAATTGTCATATTGCAGGTCCAGCGACAGGCGCTGGAATTGCTGGCTGCTGCCATCACGACGCGCGCGATTTACGCCGGCACCCGCTTCTGTAAATATGCGCCAGTTGCTGGGCTGCTCGACCGCATTGGGCATCTGGTCAGCGACTTTCAGTGCATCCAGATCAGAGTCTTGCCTGGCCTGGCAGTTCAATGCCAGCAAGCCCATGACTATGCTGGCGCTAAGCCTGAATAAAAATGGATTACAGGTCATCATCATTCTGGTTTGAAGCGTGGCAGATAATCGCGTTGCAACCACTGGTCAGGCACTTCACGTTTGACCAGGTTGGAATAACGCATCACGGTCACCCAGGTTGGGTCAAGGCCATCGATGATGACGGTCTCTGTCGGCCTGTCTATGCCTAACTGTTTTTCATAGCGGCGGTAATACGCGGTCTTGAGCAACTTGCCGCTTTCTGTATAAAACTTCGCTTTCACCGGATGATTGTTGCCGGTCTCTATCCACATATCGATATGATGGTAGGTCGCATCCGGCGTACTGGCATTCATGCCCAGCTTGTAGCAATGCTTGGTCTGCCGATCACCGTCCTGGGTATCTTCTTCAACCGAATTCACGGCCTGGTAATCTTTGGCCAGGTTGACGGTGACAACGTCGCCATTCGATGCCTGCCCCAGCAGGCGCTGCTGTGGTGACATGCGTATGCTGGCTTTGCTGCTGGGGTCGTAAAACCACAGGTCCTTGCCGCTGAACAGGATCAGTTTATTGGCGTCCCTTGCTGGCGCAACATAGCGTATCAGGCTGCGGAACTGGCCGCTATTGGGGTCGGCCTTGGAATAGATAGCCAGGGTGCTGGTATCGGTTTGCTTGCCGGCGCGATATTCGATCAGGGTATTGGTCAGGCCAAATGGATGATCGGGATTACGCACCACGTCACTGGCGGCCAGTATCTCTTGCGGACTTAATGTAGCCTGGGCGGCCCGGGCCACCTGCACGCTTGCCATCAACAGGCTGGCCATGGCAAAACACGCTACAGACATTTTTAATTGTTTCATGATATTTCCTTAAACGTGTCTCAGGGCATCAACAATCATCATCCGCGATGCACGGTTGGCAGGCCACCAGGCAGAGATCACTGTGACCAGCAACAAACCTATCACACTGCCTATCAGCAAGGGCATATCTTGCCATACCCGCACCTGTATCAGGTAGGCATAGGAATAGCCAGGTGGTGTCCAGGCAGCACCGCTGTGATTGATGAAGTAGGCAATCACCAGTGAACCCAGCAGGCCGCATACCGCACCTATCGCCCCCAGCAACACACCTTCACATAAAAACAGCCTGCGCAAGCCGGAACGGCGCAAACCCATGGCGCGCAAGGTACCTATTTCTACCGTACGCTCCACCACGGCAGTGCTCATGGTATTACCGATGGTGAACAGGACGATCACACCTATCAGTATGGCGATAAAACCAAACATGGAATTCATGAATTGCACCGTCTGGCCATACATGGGATTGAGTACCTTGAAATCGAGCAGCTCCAGTGCCTGCCCCTTGACGTTCTGGTCCAGCAATTGCTGCAGGCGTGCACGTGCTGCCGGTATCTGCCTGGTATGTTGCAACTGTATCTGTATGGCCGTCACCTGCGCCTTGCTACTACCATAAATCAGCTTTTGTGCCTGGCTTAAATGCATGGCCATGTAAACATCATCGAGTGCCTTGATGCCCATGTTTCTGGCGGTGATGACACTGAGACTGGCGACATTGGGCGCACCATGCGAAGTCGCTGCCAGCATTTCTATGCGCGTGCCTTCTTCCTTGGCGGTATTACCTTGCTCCATTGCAGACAATGCGGCAATATCGCCCGGAGCCTGTGCACCGCTATCTGTGGCGACAGGTGTGTCGTCCTGCTGGCAACCGGGTATCTGCAAGGCCTTGCACAATTTGATCTTGCGGGCCACGCCTTCACCAATGACGACTGCATCCGGGTTGCTGCCATTCAGTGGCAAGGGTTTGGCATAGCTTTGCATGCCATAGTCATTCCAGTTCAACATCTGATTACGTTCTGGCACAACGACGCCGGTAGCCAGTACCGAGCGCGACACACCAGCAGAAAAATTACCAGCCAGGCCGCCAAGTTGCAAGGTTGGTGTCACCACCACCAGCATGGGTGCCAGCTCTTTATCCTGTTTTACCAGGTCGATAATGTGCTGATAATCAGCAATGCCATAGGCCGTGGGATTGTCCCCACCTTCGAGGAAATAGCCTTGGTGCTGGATTTGCAAATGACCACTGGATTCGACAAAGCCGGTTTCCATGCCGTAGGTGATATTTGAGCGGTAACCACCGAATAATAAAATTGCGGTCAGCCCCACTACCATGGCCAGCAGGGTCGTCAGTGAACGGCGGCGGTTCCTGAGCAGGTTGCGCAGGGCGAGGGAAAAAGTCTTCATGCGCTCAGCTCCGTATTGTCATTTTTTTGTTCCAGATTGCGTTCCACACTGGTGATGCGGCCATCGCGGATAAAGATGGTGTCATCTGCCTCGGCCTGGACTTGCGGGTCATGTGAAGAAAATACGAAAGAGACATGGCGTTCACGCTGCATCTTGCGCATCAGGCTGATGATCGCGGCACCGGTCTGGCTGTCCAGGTTGGCGGTTGGTTCATCGGCCAGCACCAGTTTGGGTTCGGTCGCCAAGGCGCGGGCAATCGCCACGCGCTGGCGCTGGCCGCCGGATAATTGACCTGGCAGGTTTTGCGCCCGGTCTGCCAGGCCAACCGCATCCAGCAAATCAAGCACGCGTTTTTTGCGTTCACCCGCAGACACTTTGGCCAAAATCAATGGGTATTCCACGTTTTCATAGGTATTGAGGACTGGCAGTAAATTGAAGTTCTGGAAAATGAACCCCAGGTGACGCGCACGAAAATCAGACAAGGCGTCGTCAGACAGGGTATGTACCGCCTGGCCAGCGACGATCACTTCACCACTGTCTGCCCGGTCTATACAACCGATGAGATTGAGCAAGGTGGTCTTGCCACTGCCTGAAGGGCCAGAGATCACGGTAAAACAATTGGCCCGCAATTGCAGGTTGATATCAACCAGTGCGGGCACATCGACCGCATCCAGATGATAGGTTTTCATGACTTGCTTCAGTACTACGGGATACATAGTTACTCCAGTATGAAAAAAATGAAATTTGTGAAAATCGTTGATGAGTCAATTAGCGTGTCGCATTTGCCTGCATATCGCTGGCCATCAGTGCCAGCATGCCCTGTTCGACGAAACGTTTCATGTCAGCAGTGAAACCACTGCCATCAAGCATTTCTGGATGTTTGGCATGGGCGGCCTGCACTTTCTCACGTGTAGCCGGATTCATGCCCCAGGTATCGGTAATGAGCCATTGCCAGTGACGCATCAACTTGAGCGTATCGGGGTGAGTTGGGGTGATCTGGTTTTCCATCAGCTCCCGTGTTTGAGCAAAGATAGCCAGCCAGTCCTGCATATTCTTTTGACCGTTCTTGCGATAATGCTGCAATTCGTCCGTATCCAGGTAATCCGCAAAAATATCGCAGCGAATTTCATGCAGGGCTTGCAAAATAAAATCAAGCAAATCACCGTCAACCCCGGTGATGGCCTGGGCAGAAAAATCTGTCCTGTGCATGGTACTGAGCTTGGCAAAAAAGCGCGGATCCTCGCCCATGGTGGTCTTGCACAGGTCTATCCAGTCGCGTGCCAGTTTCTTGGCCTGCGCATCGGTCGGCGGTGTATGGTTTTCCATCAGACTACGGATCGCAGCAACCAGGTTGGGCCATTGCTGTTTGAAATCGCTTTGCGTCACGCTTTTCTGCAAGGTGGAAATTTCTTCCGCACTGAAATACTGACGCTGGGTCGCCATCAGACGCAAGGTAGATAACCATTCGTCGATGTCCGGCTCTTTTTCGCCTATCAGTTTTTCTTCGAGTGCCGCCAGCCGTTCACGCAAATCTGTGGCGTCAGCAATCTGCCTGTCGATGGCGCACATTTGCTGACGTATCAACTGTCGCAAATCAGCGCCATCACCATTCAACATATCGCGAGTTTCTGCCAGTGACAGGCCCAGGCCACGCAAAGCCTGTATGCGGTGCAGGCGGGCAATATCATCCCTGTTATACAAACGATACCCTGCGGCAGTACGTGCAGAAGGCTGCACCAGGCCTATTTTTTCATAATGATGCAGTGCGCGGATAGTCAGACCTATGCGCTTTGCCAGTTCGCCAATCTTGAGTAACATTGCTTGCCCTTTTTGAAAGGCTCATCATAAAGTCTAACCTTACGTCAGAGTCAAGCAATTTAAGATTAGGACTTACGCAAAACCGCCCCAACTGCGTTGCAGCTCCTAGCCGTACTAAAGTACTGTCTTCGTCGCTGCGCCTTGTTGGGACAATTTTGTGTAAGTCCTAAAGATATTACTTTTTAAACAATAAAAACTATCTATTTAGCAATTAAAAATCCGCAGGTATCAAATCCAGCCTGTCGGTACAGAAGGCATCAACGCCCCAGTGCAGGATTTCTGTCGCCCGCTCTGGTGTGTTGACGGTATAGCAAAACACGCCATAACCGGCATCTTTGATTTCCCTCGTGGTTTCTGGTGTCAGGTATTTGTGATTGGTGTGCAAAGCGCGGGCGGCCAGTTCTTGCAGGCGGGCTTTCCAGTCAGGTGTGACTTTATCCATCAAAAAGCCACGCGGTATGGTCGGAGCAGCATGCTTGGCGGCCATCAGAGCTGCAAAAGAAAAAGAAGAAAACAAGGGTAAATGCTGGGCATCAATCACCGCAACGTCGGCAAACAGGGCTTGTGTCAGTTCTGCCACTACCTTGCCGGTTTCCTCTTCCGTGCCTGGCGAAGGTTTGATTTCCACATTCATCCAGATACCATGCTGGCGGCAAAAGTGCACAACGTCTGCATACAGCGGCACGGGTTCGTTTTTGAAACTGTCTGCAAACCATTTACCGGCATCCATTTTTTGCAAGTCTGCAGCCAGGGTATCGGCCACACGCCCATTGCCGGGGACGGTTCGACCAAATTCTGTGTCATGCATCAGCACAGGGATGCCATCCTTTGATAACATGACATCAAATTCCACGGCGGCAAAACCGTGTTCCCATCCGCAACGCATCGCTGCCAGGGTATTTTCTGGTGCCAGGATCCCGGCACCCCGATGGGCAATGACTTTTGGATAGGGCCACATGATGCACTCCAAATAAGCTGAAAAATAAGCAAACAAATAATGTTAATAGGATAATCGAAGATGCCGACGTCGTCGCTACAAAAAACTGCCCTGGGCCATATCCGCGTGCTGGATTTGACGCGGGTGCTGGCAGGCCCCTGGTGTGCACAAAACCTGGCAGACCTTGGCGCAGAAGTCATCAAGGTGGAAAAACCCGGCAGTGGCGACGACACCCGCACCTGGGGCCCACCCTACCTGCGTGATGCTGATGGCAATAACACCACGGAAGCGGCGTACTACCTCGCAGCCAATCGTGGCAAGCAAGCCATTACCGTTGATATGGCGACTGAACAGGGCCAACAGATCATTCGTGAACTGGCAGCCAAATCCGATGTCGTACTGGAAAATTACAAGGTCGGTCAGTTGAAGAAATATGGCCTGGATTATGAATCACTGAAATTGATCAAGCCCGATCTGGTGTATTGCTCCATCACCGGCTTTGGTCAGAATGGCCCTTACGCCCACCGTGCCGGGTATGACTTTATCGTGCAGGGCATGGGCGGCTTCATGTCACTGACCGGTGAACGCGATGACTTGCCTGGTGGTGGCCCACAAAAAGCCGGAGTGGCGATTGCCGATCTGATGACGGGCATGTATTCCACCATCGCTGTCATGGCAGCCCTGACCCACAGGGACAGGACGGGCGAAGGCCAGTACATTGATATGGCCTTGCTGGATGTACAGGTCGCCATGCTGGCGAACATGAACATGAATTACCTGGCCAGCGACAATGCACCCAAGCGTTGGGGCAATGCCCACCCAAATATCGTCCCCTA
The DNA here is from genome assembly GCF_058808955.1 of Undibacterium sp. GW821-FHT11B02. Lineage (NCBI taxonomy): Bacteria > Pseudomonadati > Pseudomonadota > Betaproteobacteria > Burkholderiales > Oxalobacteraceae > Undibacterium > Undibacterium sp. GW821-FHT11B02. Next base: position 97,475 of record NZ_JBXASD010000004.1, read on the forward strand.
CCAAACCTTTGCGACGGCAGATGGCCATATCATCGTCGCTGCCGGGAATGATGGTCAGTATAGAAAATTTGTACAGGCAGGCGGCCAGCCAGAACTGGCAGACGACCCGCGTTTCAGCGCCAACCCCAGCCGTGTCGCGCATCGCGATGTACTGGTACCCATGCTGGCAGAGATGGTCAAGCGCAAGACCAAGCAGGAATGGATCAGCCTGCTGGAAGATGCTGGCGTACCTTGCGGCCCCATCAACAAATTGAATGAGGTATTTGAAGACCCTCAGGTACAGGCACGCGAGATGCAGTTCAGCCTGCCCCACCCTACTGCCGGTCAGGTGAAACTGGTGGCAAGCCCGATGAAGTTGTCGGCAACGCCAGTCACTTACCCATCGGCACCACCTTTGCTGGGGCAGCATACCCAGGCAATACTGACTGATCTGCTGGGCTATGACGAGCAACAACTAGCAGCACTAAAAACCAAAAACATTATATAAAACAAACTGACATGGACCTGGCACGTGTTCATTCGCGCCGGTTTGGCTAGGCTTTACGACAAAAAACACAGCCTTTGTCCTGTTTGCATGTTGCATAGACAGCAGACAGCGTAAGCTGCAAGCACGAAGATACCCGACACAAGATGAAATGAACAACAAATTTTTGCACCAAACCCAGGCGTATTTGCAGTCAAAATTAAAGCCTGAACATTACCAAAGCCTGGTAGGTGTTATCGGGGACATGCCGCGCCTGATAGCCATCAACCTGGCTTGCGGTTTCGCTGTTACCTTTGTCATGCATGGTGGCGGGAGTCTGTTTCACAACATCCTGTTTTCGATGTTCATCGGTTTCTCTGCCTATTTCCTGATCAAATTGCTCAAGCGACTTTTTTGGGGAGCAGGCACTCCGAACACCATCGTTTTTTACCTGATGTGTGTGATGGTGGCGCCCCTTGCTTTGGTTGTTGGCATGTTTATCGCAGCCCTTACATTTAATTATCCTGTCCCAGACATCAGTAAATTCAGATGGTCTTATATGGGTAGTTTTGTGACCCTGACATGCATCGTCTGCCTGGTGGCTACGTGGTCATTCTGGAATCGCGGCAAGATGGCAGACTTGCAGGCTTCTGCCGAAGCAGAAAAAGCCAAGAATGCAGCGATAGAAAAACAAGCCATGCAAGCCCAATTGCAAATGTTGCAGGCGCAGATAGAACCTCACATGTTGTTCAACACCCTGGCCAATCTGCAAGGTCTGATTGCTATCGACCCGCCACGCGCCCAGCACATGCTGGCGCAACTGATTGTGTATTTACGCAATACCCTGAGTTCATCCCGTTCAGAGCAAACCACGCTGAAGCAAGAATTTACACTCATGCAAGCTTATCTGGAATTGCTGGCCATACGCATGGGCAAGCGCCTGAACTACACCCTGGATTTGCCTGATGATTTGCAACAAACCCCTATCGCCCCCATGCTCTTGCAACCGCTGGTGGAAAACGCCATCAAGCATGGACTCGAACCAAAGATGGAAGGCGGCAGCATCCACGTCATTGCCGAAAAACAAGGCACGCAACTACATCTGAAAATCATTGATACCGGCCTGGGCCTGCCCTTCAATTATGAGGACGACAAGAACGCCAGCGACACGGACCAGCATGTCGGCAATGCCAATATACGCGAACGCCTGCGAGCCCTGTATGGACAGCAAGCCAGCCTTAGCCTGCAAGCCAATCAACCCGAGGGCGCGATTGCCCACCTCATCATCCCTCTTAAAGATTTAATGTGAGTATCTATAAATGACCATGACAGCCAAACGTGCCCTGATCGCCGAAGACGAACCGATACTTTCGCTAACCTTGCAAAAGATGCTGGAAAAGCTCTGGCCTGAACTGCAACTGTGTGCCGTCGTTGAGAATGGCGTACAGGCCGTGCAGGAAGCATTGGACAAACAGCCTGACATCCTGTTTCTCGACATTAAAATGCCTGGCAAGACCGGGCTGGAAGTGGCACAGGAACTGGCCGAGGAATGGCCAGACAACAAAGCCTTCCCCCTGATCGTCTATGTAACGGCATACGACGAATATGCCATACAGGCCTTTGAGCATTCAGTATCCGATTACGTACTGAAACCGGTCAGTGAAGAACGCCTGACAAAGACAGTACAAAGATTGCAAGCCAGGCTGGATGACGGTGCACAAAGACCCAATGAGCTGGAACGGGTGCTGGAGCAATTACGCCACCTTGTACCAGGACAGGCACTGTCAGTTGGTACTAACACCGGCAACCAGGCAACGCCAGAACGCCTGCGCATTATCCGCGCCGCCGTCGGTAACCAGATACGCATGATACCGGTCGACGATGTACTGTATTTTGAAGCGACTGACAAATACATCAATGTCGTCACCAAAGAACATTCATCCCTGATACGCAGCAGCCTGCGCGAATTACTGCCGCAACTGGACAGCAGCATCTTCTGGCAAATCCACCGCAGCACCGTGGTCAATACCCTGCATATACAGATCGCCAACAAGGATGAAACGGGCAAGATCAGCCTGAAGTTGAAAGGTAGCGAAGACAAATTGCAAGTGAGTAGAGTGTATGCACACTTATTCAGACAGATGTAAGCTATTCTATTTGAAAATGAACCAGACAAAATACTGATGAGCGCAACAAAAGACTTAAACGATTTGCAATGGCAATGTGCCAGCTTTGCCGAATTGAGCAATCTGCAATTGCATGCAATTTACCAGGCACGTTCTGCCGTGTTTATCATTGAACAAAATTGTGTGTATCAGGATGTGGATGGCAAAGATCCGCTTTCGCACCACCTCACTGCCTGGACGCCAGAAGGCGAAGTGGCCGCTTACCTGCGCATCGTTCCCGCCGGTATCAGCTTTGCTGAAGCCTCGCTGGGGCGAGTGATCAGTAGCAAAGACTGGCGTGGCACCGGCGTTGGCAAAGCTTTAATTGCAAATGGCATCAAGGCTCTGCATGACTTGTACCCAGCCGCCAATATCCGCATAGGTGCCCAGGCATACCTGGAAAAATTCTATGGCAGCTTTGGTTTTGAGACCGTTTCCGACATCTATCTGGAAGACGATATTCCCCATATTGAGATGCTATTGACCGCAAAAACCTGACTAAATCGCTTATAATGCTGCCAAATCAATGACTTACTGAATTTCATCATGTCCGCTGTAATACAAACACCCGATAAACCTTACGTCAATATTTCTGCCTACAAGTTCATCACCTTCAACGACACCGCTGAAAAACGCCAGGTGTTTCTGGACAAATGCAAGGAACTCAATCTGAAGGGCACGGTACTGCTGACGCCGGAGGGCATCAATATGTTCCTGGCCGGTTTGCGCCATGAAATTGATGCGTATATGGATTGGCTGCACCAGGACCCGCGTTTTGCAGACGTGGTTGCCAAGGAAAGTTTTTCTGATCACCAGCCGTTCACCAAGATACTGGTCAAGCTGAAGTCAGAAATCATCACCATGCGCATGCCATTGATCAAGCCGGAAGAAGGCCGCGCCCCTGCCGTCGATGCACATACGCTGAAGCGCTGGCTGGATCAGGGTCATGACGACAATGGCAAGCCTGTGGTCATGGTTGATACCCGTAATGATTTTGAAGTCGATGTTGGCAGCTTTGACAATACCATCGATTACCGCATTGCCAAGTTCACCGAATTCCCGGCTGTTATCGAAGCCAACCGTGACGCCTTGAATGACAAGACGGTAGTGACTTTCTGTACCGGCGGCATACGCTGTGAAAAAGCCGCCATCCATATGCAGAACGTTGGCTTTGAAAGTGTCTATCAACTGGAAGGCGGCATACTCAAGTATTTTGAGGAAGTCGGCGGCGACCATTACCATGGTGACTGCTTTGTATTTGACTATCGCACTGCACTGAACCCGCAACTGGAAGCCACCGATACCAAACAGTGCTTTGCCTGCCGCGCGGTAGTGACACCACGCGAGCAATTGTCTCCATGGTATATCCCTGGCAAATCTTGCCCACATTGCAAAAAAGAATCCACTGCTGCCGACGGCCAGGCAACATCAGTGGAAGCCACTGCCGGATAATCCTGTCAGTACCTACAATGGAAAGCGCATTTCTGATTAGCTCAGAAATGCGCTTTTTGCTTTATTGGCCGGAACTAAGCTTGTCGCGACAGGTCATAGTTCCAGCTGCACCAGTCACTTATAACTCATAGGACTTACGCAAAATTGTCCCAGCAAGGCTCTCGCATGAGGAACCCGTCCTTGCAAGGACGGATCGTTTCGTCGGCAGGCAACGTGTTGCCTGAAACCCCGACTGCACCGTCAGCGACGAAGATAGTACTTTAGTACGCGGCTCCTAGGAGAGGAGCTGCAACGCAGCTGGGGCGGTTTTACGTAAGTCCTAATTCAAACAAAAACAGGGTCAATCTATATGAAACACCTCGTCCTCAGCACCCTCACCCTTGCGCTGCTGGCCCCTGCCTGTCAGGCTGCCGATACAGCAACAGACACTACCGTAGCCAGGAGCACCGCCCTGGGTTCTGGTATCAAACCAGAAAACATGGACAAGAACACGCGTGCACAGGATGATTTTTATCGCTATGCACAAGGTGGTTGGCTGAAGGCAAATGACATCCCATCCGACAAGTCAGATTGGGGCACCTTCATGCAGGCACGCGAAGACGTGCAGCAACAATTACGCAGCATCGTTGAAGGTGCGGCAGCAGACGGCAATAAAGTCGCTGGTTCAGACAGGCAGAAAATCGGTGACCTGTATAACAGTTTCATGGATGAGCAAAAACTGAATGCACTCGGCATACAGTCATTGAAGACCGAACTGGCAGCCATCGCCGCGCTGCCAGATAAAAAAGCCCTCCCAGCACTGATTGCCCATTTCCACGAAATCGGCGTGACCACACCACTGCGTGTCGGTATTCATCAGGACAATAAAAATTCCAGCCAATATGTCGTCGGTGTGTCCCAAAGTGGCCTGGGTTTGCCAAACCGAGATTATTATCTGAAGCTGGATGATCCCAAGATGACGGATATCCGCAACAAATACCAGTCGCATGTAGAAAAAATGCTGGCGCTGGCTGGCGAAAAAAATGCCGCTGGCCAGGCAAAAAGCGTCGTCGCGCTGGAAACTGAAATTGCCAAGGCGCAGTGGACAGCCGTCGAAAACCGCAACCCAGTCAAAGGCTACAACAAGTTTGCCGTCAGTGATCTGGCAACGCTGACGCCCGCTTACGACTGGCAAACCTATTTGCAAGCCGCTGGTATGGCAGGCAAAATCAATGAATTGATCGTCCAGCAGCCAAGCTATGTCAAAGGCTTGAATGAGAGCCTGAACACAAACACACTGGATGCATGGAAATCGTATTTCACCTGGCATTTGATCAACACCTATGCGTCGGCTCTGTCTTCCGATTTCGTGAATGAAGATTTTGCCTTCAAAGGTGCACTGATTGCCGGCACCAAGGAAAACCGTACTCGTGACAAGCGCGGTATTGCACTGGTTGACCAGGTGCTGGGTGAAGCAGTAGGTAAGGCTTATGTAGAAAAATATTTCTCGCCTGAAGTCAAACAACGTACAGAAAAAATGGTTGGCTATTTCCTGGCGGCGTTCAAACAAAGTATTGATACGCTGGACTGGATGAGTCCGGAAACCAGGAAACAGGCGCAGATCAAATTATCCAAGATCAGTGTCAAGATCGGTTACCCGAACAAGTGGCTGGATTATTCCAAACTGACTATCCGCAGCGATGACCTGGTTGGTAATCTCATGCGTGCGCGCGCTTTTGCCCATGACAGGGAAATTGCAAAACTAGGCAAACCTATCGACCGCGAAGAATGGCATATGACGCCGCAGACCGTGAACGCCTATTACAGTCCGGAGATGAATGAAATCGTCTTCCCGGCGGCACGCCTGCAATCGCCACTGTTTGATGTCAATGCCGAAGATGCCTTCAACTATGGCGCACTGGGTATTTCCATCGGCCATGAAATCAGCCATGCCTTTGATGACCAAGGCTCACAATACGATGGTGACGGCAACTTGCGCAACTGGTGGACTGCAGAAGACAAAGAAAAATTCAAGAACAAGACCAGAATACTGGTCGAACAATACAATGGCTACAGCCCGGTACCCGGGTACTTCCTCAATGGTGAACTGACACTGGGCGAAAACATTGCCGACAATGCCGGTATTGTCATGGCCTTGCGTGCCTACAAACTGTCGCTGGAAGGCAAACCGGCACCTGTGATTGATGGCTGGACGGCTGAGCAGCGCCTGTTCATGGGGCTGGCTCAGGCCAGACGCAGCATGTCACGTGAAGCGCGCGCGATTACCCTGGTCAAGACCGATCCACATTCAACTGGCGAATTCCGCGTCAACGGCAGCATGGTCAATCATCCGGATTTTTATACGTCCTTTGATGTAAAACCGGGTGACAAGATGTACCTGACACCAGAAAAACGCGTTGCCATTTGGTAAGTAACGTCCAGGTTAGCCTACTACTTAATGCAATAAGCAAAGGGCCGGAGTTTTCCGGCCCTTCGTGTATTTGCAATACGGTCATCGGCAAAGGCATCATATTGCGCTACCTTTTCTGTAACTATTTGCTACTAACGACAAATAACTTGTCCTTTTGTGGTCTCATCGTAAAGTGAGAACTTCGAGGCAGTTGTAAACTTAACCAGGCGGTGTTGTGCCCCCTTGCCGTACTAAAGTACTGTCTGCGTCGGCACGCCTAGCCAGCTTGAGTTTGCAACTGCCTCTAACATCAACGAAGGAGATACCGTGTCAACACAAATGCAAAGATTTGCTCGAAATACCGCCCTGATTGCAGCGCTGTGCACGTCCAGCCTGTTTGCGGCCCAGGCGCAGGCGGGTGATTGTCTGTCATGCGGTCAGCCATCGAACGGATCCGAAGCCCTGTCTGCGGGCGTCGGCATTGTCATGCTGGGCAGTATGTCCATGGTGATGGGTTCTGGCCAGATCGTCGTTGACAGCGTAAAAACAGCTGCGGATGGTGTCACCGTAGTACTGAAAGGTTCGACCGAAGCGGCCAGCGCGACCATCAAGTTGTCTGGCAAGGGTATAGAAAAAGCCGCACTGGTCAGTGGTGCAGTGGTCGAGGTCAGTGCCACCACTACTGGCTATCTGTTGATCAGTGCTGGCAAGGCACTGGCATTTATACCGAATGAAGTCGGCAGTTCACTCATGCATCACTCCAGGGTGCAATGATGCAGCGCCCGGTATTAAGACGGTTACAGACAGCTGGCAGTGTCTGGATCAGACATTGCTTGCTGCTGGCCTGCCTGGTATTGAGCCTGCCGTCTTTTGCCGGTCGTCCTTGTGAAGAAAGTGCGCTTGACCCCAGAAAAGCCATGCAGGCACTGGAGCTGGCGCAAAAGACCAAACTCAGGCTGGATGACAGCAAGGCAGAAATCGCCATCATCGCCCGTGTCGGTCAGGATTTATCCAAATACAAGCTGCGCTATTCCCATCTGGGGCTGATACAGCATTTGCCAGATGGCACCTGGTCAGTCATGCACGAACTGAACCAGTGTGGCACCGCCGATTCCGACCTGTTTCGTGAGGGCCTGGGCAATTTCTTCCTGGACGACATGTTCGCCTTTGAAACCCTGATCCTCATCCCCAGCCCGGAACTGCAGCAACGCCTCAAACTGCTCATGACCAATGGCCGTGCCAAAAACCTGCATGCAGCCCGCTACAACATGCTGTCTTATCCGTTTTCAACGACCTACCAGAATTCCAACCAATGGGCACTGGAAGTCATTGCCGCAGCCCAGGCCACGGATATGCAGATAGAAACCCGCAGTCAAGCCCAGGCGTGGCTGAAGGCCGCAGCCTACCAGCCAGATACCTTGCAAATCTCCACCATGACCCGGCTGGGTGCTCGCATGTTCAGAGCCAACGTGAGCTTTGATGACCACCCCTTTGACCGCCGCATGGCAGGCCAGATTGATACCGTCACCGTGGAATCCATCGTCAGGTTCATGATGGCCAAAGACCCGAAAACAGAGAAACTGGTATTTGGCTTGTAGAAGCCCCCTCACCGGGGCATGTCAGATGGCATGCCCCACTCTGACAGTGTTACACTTCTGACCACCCGGACCAGTGCATTCCAAAGCTGATGGCATAGTCATATGCTTGCCTCGGTCTGGCTTGATAATCACAGCCATGAATGATCCAGGTGATGACTGCAAGCAGCAATTTCCAGTACGAACAAGTCAAACAAAGCGTTCAGGATTTATACCGGAGCGATGGCAGACGCGTGTTTGCAACGCTGGTACATTTGCTGGGTGACTTCGATATCGCAGAAGAAGCCCTGCACGAAGCCTTCAAAGCTGCGCTGGAACAATGGCCACAGAAAGGTATGCCCGATCACCCGCACACCTGGCTGGTGTCGGCAGGACGCTACAAGGCTATCGACAGCATACGCAGGCAAAGACGTTTTGATCCGCTGGACCAGCATATCGATACGGTAGAAGCGCTGGCAGATGAAAGCGCCTTGCCCGGCGAAGCAGAGCTCATGGAAGACGACAGGCTGCGCCTGATCTTCACTTGCTGCCATCCAAGCATGGCGGCAGATGCCCAGATCGCCCTGACCCTGCGAGAAGTCTGCGGCCTGACAACTGAAGAAATTGCCCATGCCTTCCTGACCCCGCCCCCCACACTGGCGCAGCGCATCGTGCGGGCCAAGGCAAAAATCCGCGATGCGAATATCCCCTACCAGGTACCAGAAAAAGCGGACCTCCCAGCCCGCCTGCAAAGTGTGTTGCGGGTGATTTACCTGGTTTTCAACGAAGGTTATTCCAGTTCTGCTGGTGCATCGGCCTTGCGTCTTGATCTGGCAGCCGAAGCCATTCGACTGGCACGCCTGCTGCAAGAATTATTGCCGGAACCCGAGGTCAGCGGCTTGCTGGCGCTGATGCTCTTGCATGAATCGCGCAGCCCTGCCCGCACCAATGCCAACGGCGACTTGATTACGCTAGAGCAGCAAAACAGGCAATTGTGGGATCAGGCTTTGATCGCAGAAGGATCAGCACTGGTGGAGCAGGCTTTACGCTCGGGCCGCTTTGGTGCCTATACCTTGCAGGCTGCCATATCAGCCGTCCACGCAGAAGCAACAAGTTATACCGATACCGACTGGCCGCAGATAGTCGGCTTATATGACGCGCTGCTACGTGTTGAAACCAGCCTGGTCATAGAATTGAATCGTGCGATCGCCCTTTCCATGTGTACAGATGGATTGAAAACAGGCTTGCAACTGGTGGAAAACCTGCTACAAAAGAATGAAATGCAAAACTATCATCTCGCCCATGCTGCCAGGGCAGACTTGCACAGACGCAGTGGAAATTTACAGCAGGCAATATTATCGTATGAACAGGCCCTGTGTCTGTGCAAACAGGAACCAGAACGTCGTTTCTTGCAAAACAAGCTGCTTGAATTAAAAAAATAAAATTTTTTTGTATTTGTGTCGATTCCCTGTCCCTCCAATCGACTATCTGATGTGAAGACGCTTTCACACTCTTTTGAAAATCAACTTATCAAGGAATTGATCATGCCACATCCTATAGCGTATTTGAGTTTCGACGGCAACTGCAAAGAAGCCATGCGATTTTATGAACAAGCCCTGGGCGGCAAAATCACCATCATGATGAGTGGTGCCGAATCGCCCATGGCAGCAATGATGCCGCAAGAATCCGCACACCGCATCTTGCATGCCCGGCTTGAATTGCCGGACGGTGGAATGTTGTACGCTGGCGACTGCCCGCAACAGATGCCGTATGAAGGTATCAAGGGGGTGTCATTCACCCTTAATTATGATACGACAGAAGAAGCTGCCAAAATCTTTAATGCACTGGCAGAAGGTGGCACGATCACCATGCCTGTGCAACCCGCATTCTGGGCAAAGTCCTGGGGCATGCTGCTGGATAAATTTGGCACATCCTGGAATATCAACGGCGTTCTGCTGCCGATCTGATTCTTTTCCATCCTTGCTGGAGACGCTATGAAATACCTATGCCTGGTGTATCTCGACAATGAGCACTGGAACGCCTGCCCCGACGAAAAATGTGGCGCGTATGCGCAAGGTTTGATGGACAGTGGCCACATGCTGGCCGCCGAACCCCTGCACCCGGTCCATACCGCAACCACGGTCAGGGTCAGGAACGGGCAATTGTCCGTCACTGATGGCCCGTTTGCCGAGACCAAGGAAATGCTGGCTGGCTTTTACCTCATCGATGCGAGGGATCTCAACGAGGCCATACAACTGGCTGCGAAAATCCCGCCAGCCCAACATGGCAGTATAGAAGTGCGCCCAGTGCGTGCGCTGGACTTGCCAGCGGCAATAACAAGTTAAGGAGATAAAATGCACAAGCAAATCTTTGTCAACCTGCCTGTCAAAGACCTGTCGCGCTCCAGGGAATTCTGGAGCAGCCTGGGTTACAGCTTTGACCCCAAATTCACCAGTGACAACGCCGCCTGCGTCATCTTAGGTGAAGGCATCCTGGTCATGCTGCTGGTGGAAGAACTCTTTGCCAGCTTTGCCCACAAACCCGTTTGCGATGCGCATGAACGGGTAGAAGTTTTGCATGCACTCTCTTGTGACAGCCGCGAACATGTCGATACCCTGATCGCAAAAGCCAGGGCTGCCGGTGCCACAGTGCCTGACGAAGCAGAAGACCATGGCTTCATGTATGCACAGGGTTTCTATGATCTTGACGGCCATGGTTGGAATTGCTGTGCATGAGCAACTGAAACTGAGTGCAAATAAAGCAGCTCAACTCACTGCCCGTACCTATAGATCACTAGAACACTACAACAAATAAAAGGAAGACAAAATGCATAAGCAAATCTTTGTAAATCTGTCTGTCAAAGACCTGCCCCGTTCCAAAGAATTCTGGAGCAGCCTCGGTTATAGCTTTGAGCCCAAATTCACGAATGACCAGGGCGCCTGCATGATACTGGGAGAAAACCTGTTCGTCATGTTGCTGGTCGAAGAATTTTTTGCCGGCTTTACCAACAAACCCATCAGCGATGCGCGTGAACGCACTGAAGTGTTGAACTGCCTGTCTTGCGACAGCCGCGAACAGGTCGATAGCCTGGTCGCCAAGGCAAAGGCTGCTGGTGCCACCGTACCTAAAGAACCAGTGGACCATGGTTTCATGTATGGACATGGCTTCCATGATATCGATGGACATGGCTGGGAACTGGTGCACATGGTAGCTGAAGGCGAATGCAAATAAATCGGCGCAAGTCTGATAGAAAAAATCCGCCAAACCTGTGATTTGGCGGATTTTTTACTTCATTTCAGCTTCAGCTTACTTAAACTTCGTGGCCACTTCCACAATACGTTTGCCAAACAATTTTGCGGTTTCCAGGTCACCTGGCAATGGGCCTTCTTCCGGCGTTGAATCAGATGGGGATTGTGTCATCAAACCGCTGAAGCTGGCGAGGTAATTAGTGTCATTGCGTTGCGCAGCCTTGCTGTTGGCTGGCATCAGGCCGGTGCCAACCCAGATCATGGAATGTTGTTGTGACAGCGTGAACAGGTAATGCAGGGTCGACAATTTATCGCCGTTCATCGATGCAGAATTGGTGAAGCCTGCAGCGATCTTGTCTTTCCAGACCTGGCTATACCATGGCTTGGAAGAAGCATCCGCAAATTTCTTGAACTGCCAGGATACGCTACCCATGTAGGTAGGCGAGCCAAAAACAATGGCATTCGCTGCCGCCAGACTGGCCCATTGTGCATCAGTGATATTGCCTTCTGCATCAATCTTGATCAGTTCCACATCCGCACCTGCTGCTGCGGCACCCGCGTGTACGGCTTCGGCTGCCTTGGTGGTATGGCCGTAACCTGAATGATAAACAATAGCGACTTTAGTCATGTTCTTGCTCCTTTTGTTAAAAGATAATTGGAAGAAAATCAGCAAATTCAGGCACCACTGCTGGAGTAGCACCCGAATCCGCTTGTCAATCAATGTGGTAAATCAAATACCAGTACTTCTGCCTGCTTGCCTTGCTCCAGGATGAGTTTTTCTTCATTCTGGATTTTTACGGCATCGCCTTCCTTCAGGCTCAAACCGTTGACAGTCAACTCACCGCGTGCCACATGCACATAGGTCAGACGGTCTGCTGCCAGTGCAACTTCCTGCCTTTGCTCTGCATCGAACAAACCTATCTGCAGACGTGCATTCTGGCGTATCTTGATGGAGCCATCGGCACCATCACCTGACACCACCAGACGTAAGCGGCCCTGTTTTTCTTCACGGCTGAATTCTTTTTCACCGTACAGTGGCTGACCGCCCAATTGGTCTGGCTGTATCCAGATTTGCAGTAGACGCGTATGTTCAGTGTTGGCCGGGTTAAATTCAGAATGACGTACGCCGGTACCTGCGCTCATGTACTGCACATTGCCCGGACGTATCGTACTGCCATTGCCCATACTGTCTTTGTGCGCAATCGCACCTTCCAGCACATAAGTGATGATTTCCATGTTCTGGTGCGGATGAGTACCAAAACCCATGGCCGGCGCAATCCAGTCATCATTGATGACACGCAGTGGGCCAAAACCCATATGCTGTGGGTCATAATATTCAGCAAATGAAAAACTGTGATGCGATTTGAGCCAGCCGTGCTCGGCGTAGCCGCGTTCTTGTGACGATCTAAGCGTAATCATATTAGTCCTTTCAAAATTCCTGATGAATGTTTTCAGGCGATGAACGTACTATATACGAGCAAAAACAATCAGATAAGGGTAAAATTTTCGACATCTCATTCAAATTTATTGAACAATCGTGAACCTGACTCTGGAAGCACTGCAAATCCTTGATGCGATAGACCGCAAAGGCAGCTTTGCGGCGGCTGCCGCTGCACTGGACAAGGTGCCGTCAGCCATCACCTACAGCATACGAAAACTGGAAGAGGATCTGGATGTCCTGCTGTATGACAGGCGCGGACACCGTGCCAAGTTGACACTGGCAGGTGAAGAATTACTGCTGCAGGGGCGTCACCTGCTGAACAGTGCGCAAGAACTGGAAAATCGGGTAAAACGTGCTGCCAGCGGCTGGGAGGCTGAGCTGCGCATCGTCATTGATGGCATCATACAATTTGATGATCTGATTCCTCTCATCAAGGAATTTGAACAACAAGCTTGCGGTACCCGGCTGCGCATTACCCAAGAAATTTTGTCGGGCGTATGGGAAACCATGGTGTCTGGCCGGGCTGACCTGGCCATAGGCGCCGCCTATGACGGCCCTGACGCCATACGCATGCAGGCCGAATTTCAAACCCGGGCACTTGGCAGTATAGAATGGGTATTTGCAGTCTCGCCGCAACATCCGCTGGCCCATGCAGCAGAACCACTTACGCCAGATATCCTGCAGGCACACAGGGCAATTGCCGTCGGTGATACCGGCCTGACCTTGCCGTCAATGACGTCCGGCCTGTTAAGCGGGCAAGATACCCTTACCGTACCGCATATGCAGGCCAAACTGGCAGCACAGCTGGCAGGCTTGGGTTGCGGTCATCTGCCACGCAGGCTGGCCCTGCCGCATTTGCGTGACGGTAGCCTGATTGAAAAGCAGACAGAAGGCAAACGTCCGTCTGGTGATAATCGCCTGGTCTGGCGCAGCACCAACAAAGGCAAGGCTTTGCTGTGGTTTTTACAAAAGTTGCAAGACCCTGTCGCGCAACGCATGCTGATAGGTAATTAAAGAATAGTCATGCAAGCAAAACAAATGTACGTAGGACGATTCGCCCCATCACCAACCGGCCCGCTGCACATGGGGTCCCTGGTTGCCGCCATGGCCAGTTATCTGGATGCCAAAGCCAATGATGGGCAATGGCTGTTGCGTGTGGAAGATCTGGATTTTGACCGCAACGTCAAAGGGGCCGATCAGCAAATCATCACATCACTACAGCGCTGCGGCATGGAATGGAATGGTGAAATACGCTGGCAAAGCCAGCGTCAACCACTGTATGAAGCTGCCTTGCAAAAACTCGGTGACTATGTTTACCCTTGCGCCTGCTCCCGCAAGGAAATTGCGGACTCGCGCCTGCGGCAGGGCGAAACTGCCAGCCAGATTTATCCTGGCACCTGTCGTCATGGCCTGGCACCCGGAAAAACTGCCAGGGCCTGGCGCCTGCGCGTGCCGGACGAAATCATCACATTCGAGGACCGCCTGTGCGGAATACAGACGCAAGACTTGGGCCGCGAAGTTGGCGATTTTGTCCTGAAACGCGCTGACGGTTTCTGGGCATATCAACTGGCCGTCGTTGTCGACGATGCAGAGCAGCATATCACCCACGTGGTACGCGGTGCCGACCTCATCGATTCCACCGCAAGGCAGATTTATTTGCAGCGCCTGCTGGGTTTGCCCACACCATCTTATCTGCACGTGCCTGTGGTCACCAATGCACTTGGTGAAAAACTGTCGAAGCAAACAGGAGCGCTGGCTTTTGACCGTGGTGACAATGATGTTTTATACGAGGCCCTCTTACCGGCAGCGCAATTTCTGGGTTTGAAATTGACATCGGCTGTTGAGGATATTCCCTTTTTCTGGCAAGTAGCGATTCAGGCTTGGAAAGAAAAACTGACCAGTATTAAAACTGCCTAATCAAGACTTACGCTACCATCAATCGCCATCAATAATAAACAAGGGCTGCAACGCAGCCCTTGAATTTTCATACCAAACAACGATTAATCCCTGTCATGTCCACGACCATGTTCATTGCCGCGTCCGTGGCCATGATCATCGCCACGTCTGTCATCATCGCGTCTTTCATCACGTCTTTCTTCTCCGCGCCGATAGTCACCGCGTCTTTCATCATGTTCACGGTAATAACCATCACGATAGCGAGGCACTACCTGAGTGTTGTACCAACTCTCCTGCACAAAATACACCGGGCGGTCGCAAGCATTATAGCGATAGCAATTTTTCTCCCATTTGTTCCTGTGGCCAGGTGGCACTACCAAATAAAGAGGAGGCTGCTCAACCGTGACGCGCTGTACGATACGAGGCTCACGATAAATAACTTGTGGCTGAGGAAAATTACCAATATCCACGTGACCGTAAAAACCAGGCTGCCCAAATTGAACGGACACGCCAACGTTCTGCGCTTGAGTCTGCACCGTCATGAGCAATGCGGCGCAGCTAGCGGCCGCAAGCAAGATTTTTTTGTATGTTATATGTTTCATTGATCGCTCCATTTTCATTACATTAAGCAACTGCAACCATTCGCAGCGCTTACACCACTACAACGTTTGTGAAGCTTTTCAGTTGACCGCTACGGTTAATATGTACTCAGAGGCACATTAAGTCTGTACGTTAGCCAACATAAATTCTGGTGACAATATCCACACATCTGCTGCAGGAATTCATTTAACAGCGTGCTCTTTCGCCCACTGTTGTGCTTTTAATTTCGAAGAAAGTTTCATATGTAATTTTTTCATTTTCAAATAAACAGAGCTTACAAAACGTCGTCCCAAATCAGCCCGGCACATGCTGCCATAGTGAGAACGACACATGTACTGATTTTACAAATTAATACTTTTTCATCCATTCAAAATCAATCAACCAGGCGTTCTCATGCTTTTGTTGTTAAAGAGAAATATAAACTTGTTTTAGCTACATGATTTCAACAATTATTGACATTTTTCTGCTTTATCCTGGATAGAAACTCTCATATCCTGAAACTGTTGTTTTATTTTTTGTTTCCCAAAATTGAGGGCAAACTCGTTGAAAGACGAGGACGCAAAGCCACCGGCCTACAGCGCAAATGCGCCATGGTAGCGGGGTTGCTGGTGATGTCATTGCTAAAGCTTTTCTCGCTGACGCATCGTATTCACTGTCGAATCACAGCCCTCTGCTGATATCGGAGTGCACACGTGATAACCACCAAGAACAAGCTTCTCACCAAATTCAAGCTGCGCTCGTGGCTGAATTTGGTTATCGCCGCCAGCGTGCTCACCGCCTGTGGCGGCGACGGTACTCAAAGCGCCAGTTCCAGCATCGCCCCAGCACCGGTAGCAACAGGCACGACCACTCTGGATGTGGCGTTACCAGTACTGCCGCCCGACATAGCTTCACAAACCACCACGCCTACATTTCATTTGGCACCTGTATTACTTGATGCGCCTGCCGATATTGATACCATGGATGGCAGCAGATCTGCACACACGCCTGCTGCCATGCAGGCCATACCGCGCGAATGGCAAGGTGTGCGTGGCCGTGGCCTGACCGTTGGTGCGATACGCGCACTGCCACGTCCAGAATTAGCACCTCCTCCTGTTGCTGGTAATGCACAACCTATGGCGGGTACCACCGTAGTATCCACCTATACACCTGCACAGATCAGGGCAGCCTACGGTTTGCCAGCACTTCCAGCCAGCACCAGCAGCTTGACCACGAGTCAGGCAGTGCAACTAGGTGCTGGACAGACGATCTATATTATCAATGCAAATCATGATCCAAATATTGTGGCTGAGCTTACAGCATTCAATCAAAAATTTGGCCTGCCCGCATGTACGGTAAAAACCATAGCTGCCACTACGTCTTTGCCCTTGGCAGCAGCATCTGCCAGCAGTTGTGAATTTTCAGTGGTGTACAACACCACGAATGGCGGCATGACCAGTACTGCACCGGCATTTGATTCTGGCTGGGCAACGGAAATAGCGCTTGACGTGCAATGGGCACATGCAACGGCACCGTTGGCCCGCATCATCTTGATTGAAGCTACTGACTCATCCATGAATAATTTGTTAGGGGGGATCAAGCTGGCAAATGCGATGGGCCCCGGAGTAGTGTCAATGAGCTTTGGTTCCAGCGAAGGCAGCTGGACGGCTGGTGTTGAAAGCACGTTCGCCACTGCGAAAATGACTTATCTTGCGGCAACCGGTGACAGTGGCCCTGCCGTAGAATGGCCAGCTGTTTCACCAAACGTACTGGCAGTAGGCGGCACCAGTCTTACCTACTCTGGCAGCACAAGGACAGAAGTTGCCTGGTCCAGTACCGGTGGCGGTGTCAGCGTTTATACAGCAACACCAGGCTACCAGACCAATGCCGTACCAGGAATGGGAACACCCGGCCATAGGAGTGTGGCGGATGTTTCCATGAACGCAGATCCGAATACTGGTCAATACGTGGCCGTCATGACACCCGGCAGTAGCACAGTAAGCTGGGTCAGTGCAGGTGGTACCAGTCTGGCCACACCGCAATGGGCTGGTATCGTCGCCGTTGCCAATGCGACACTCGTACAAGCGGGAAAACCCGTGCTTGGTGCACCTCATTCTGTGCTGTATAACAAAATAGCGACCACACCTGGCAGCTACGCCAGTGCTTTCGCGGATATCGCAAAAGGCAGCAATGGCACGTGCACGACATGCACTACAAAAACTGGATATGATCAACTGACTGGTCTTGGCACGCCAAACGTTAACAATTTACTGACCACGTTAGCTGGTACCGTTGTTGTCACCGCTCCTACGGTGACATCAGCAAGCATCAGTGGCCAGGTCGGTACAGCATTGAGTTTCACTGTTTCAGCTACTGCAGATAACCCGCTCACTTACACATTGAGCGGGAACCCGAGTGGCATGAGCATCAATAGCAGCGGCATCGTGACCTGGGCAACACCAGTTGCAGGCACCTATACTGTCATCGCCACTGCACTGGATACAAAAACAGGCTTGAGCGGTAAAGGCACCTACACAGTCGTCATTGCTGCTGCGACTCCACCTGTGGTCACCGCCGCCACAATCAATGGGGTGGCAGCAACCGCGCTGTCGTTCAATGTAACTGCCGCCTCTGGCAACACTTTAACCTATACGTTGACTGGTGCACCGTCAGGTATGAGTATCAGCACCACAGGTACAGTCAGTTGGGCGTCACCTGTCATTGGCACCTATTCCGTTACGGTCAATGCGACGGACAGTAAAACAGGTTTGACAGGCAAAGGTGTTTACACGATAGTCATCGCCCAACAACCTGCGCCCGTAGTGACCGCAGCAACGGTCAATGGGACAGTTGGCACGGCCCTGTCTTATACCGTCACCGTCAAAGCATCAAATACGGTCACCTGCACACTGACAGGTGCGCCCACTGGAATGAGCATCAGCACAGCGGGCACCATCACCTGGGCTAGCCCGGTTGCTGGCAACTACGCAGTCACGGTCGTCGCCAAAGATAGCAAGACGGGATTGAGCGGACAAGCCGTCATCAATGTCGGTGTGGTAGCGTCAGGTTTAAGCATCACCGCGCCTGCCATGACAGGCTCTGCAGGCAAGGCGTTGACTGGCAGCATCAGCATTACCGATCCGGGTGCCACTTCGGTTTCCATCTCTATTACCGGCGCGCCGCTGGGGCTGAATTTTGTCATGAGCGGCTTGAATATTTCAACCAGCTGGGCCAGCCCTGTCAAAGGTAGTTACACCATGGTGATTACCGTGACTGACAATTTCGGCAGAGCAGCCACAGCCAGGGTGCCTATTACTATTAGCTGATGTTAAAAAAGGGCGGAGCTGAAGGCTCCGCCCTTTGTATTCACGTCACAACATCTTAATGTCCGCTAATGCCCACTATGGCCCTGCGGCTTCCTGACCTGCACTTCAACTTCCGGCATCACGTGCCCACCATGCGACATGCCAGTATGTGCATCAGCAGGCTGACGTGGCGCTTCGGTAACTGGCCCGGCATATTCATAAGCTTGCGTACCTTTTGGCTGCTTATACCAACCCGGATCTTTATAATCACCTGGTTTCTGATCCTTACGTACCTTGACCACGCTGAACATGCCGCCCATTTCCAGCCCGCCAAATGGCCCTTCACCGGTCATCATGGGAATCGTGTTATCCGGCAATGGCATTTCCATCGCGCCCATGTCAGCCATGCCCTTGTCACCCATGGTCATATAAGATGGGATGAGTTTATTGATCTTGTCGGCCACGTCCTTTTGCTCGACACCTATCATGGTCGGTACAGTATGCCCCATGGCGTTCATGGTGTGATGGCTCTTGTGACAATGGAAGGCCCAGTCACCTTCTTCATCGGCAATAAATTCAAGCTGGCGCATCTGGCCTACGGCAATATCCGTCGTCACTTCGGGCCAGCGCGCTGTCCTTGGCACGGGGCCACCATCGGTGCCTGTCACCGTGAATTCATGACCGTGAATATGGATGGGATGATTTGTCATCGTCAGGTTACCCACACGTATCCTGACCCTGTCATTTTTGCGTACATTCAGGGTATCTATGCCAGGGAAGATACGGCTATTCCAGGACCATAAATTGAAGTCCGTCATGGTCATGATATTTGGTCTGGATGCGCCAGGCTCTACGTCATAGGCATTCAACAGAAAAATAAAATCCCGGTCCACTTCATCGATTTGCGGATGTTTATTTTTGGGATGCGTAATCCATGACCCCATCATGCCCATGGCCATCTGCGTCATTTCGTCAGCATGTGGGTGATACATGAAAGTTCCAGGGCGACGTGCCACAAATTCATACACAAAAGTCTTGCCTGGCTGTATTGATGGCTGGGTCAGGCCCGACACACCATCCATGCCATTTGGCAGACGTTGGCCATGCCAGTGCATGCTGGTATGTTCTGGCAAACGGTTGGTGACGAAAATGCGTACACTATCCCCTTCGACCACTTCTATCGTCGGGCCGGGGCTTTGGCCGTTATAACCCCACAGATGGGCTTTCATGCCGGGTGCCATTTCACGTACCACGGGTTCGGCCACCAGATGGAATTCCTTGACACCATTATTCATGCGCCATGGCAGGGTCCAGCCGTTCAGGGTCACCACTGGATTATATGGGCGGCCATTTTTTGGTTGCAGCGGCGGCATGGTATCCGGGCTGGTTTGTGTAACAGCTTCCGGCAAGGCTGCCAGTGCCACCTTGCTGACGGCTGTCGCCGCCAATGCACCACCGGCGATACCGGCGAATTTGAAAAAATCTCTTCTTGAGTTCATTTTATTTCCTTCGCGTCTGGGTATCAATGCCCAGCATCTGCCGGGGCAGATGATGATATGGGGTTGAGTGTTCCTGTTGATGGACGGCCAAGCAGTTCTGCCTGCAAGGCGGCATCTGCCAGCCAGAATTGTTGTTCTGCATTGATGGCAGCCAGCACACTATTGATTTGCTCACGGGTATCGGCCAGCAATTCAAAAACACTGATGAACATGCCGTTGTAGCGCAGTTGATTTTCTGCGGAAATGCGTTTGCGCAATGGCAAAATTTCATCGCGATATTGTCTGGCGACGTCGTACATGCTGCGATAGGCTGAATAACTGACGCGCAAATGTGAGCCAGCATTATTGACCGTGTCTTGCAAGCGATAACTGGCGGTCAGGGTATTGGCATTCATGGCTGTTCTTTGTGCATCTCCCCAGTCAAATATTGGCAGGCTGAGACTGACTTCGACACCGCGTTTGATCTCACTGTGCCCGCTTGCATCAAAGATGGTATTGCGCCTGACACCCAATTCTATGTCAGTAAAACTGCTGACAAGGTTCAAGCCTTGACGAGCTGCGCTGGCATCCAGTTCCTGCTTTGCCAGTTGTATGTCGAGGCGATTTTTTGTAGCTTGCGGGCCTATGGTTTCTGCTGCCAATGGTGTGGCTGGCAGATCAGGCAAACGCGCTGGCAATTTGAGCATTTTTTCCTGCGCGTCATTCAAACCCAGCAGGCGCACCAGTTCTTCACGGGTAGCCAGGCTGTTATGGCGAGCAAAGCTGAACTGGGCCACCGCATCTGCCTGAAACGCCTGTTGACGCGCTGCCTGCAGGGTACTGAAATTGCCCACCTTACGCATGCGCTCAGCCAGTTCGGCACTGGCATCGGCGGCATCGACTACCTGTTTGGCGTAATCCAGACTCTGCTGTGCCGCTACAGCCTTGACCCAGGCGCCCCTCACTTCGCTGACGCGATCTATCACGTCCAGGCTTAACTGCGTCTGTGCCTGTGCCAGGCCATGCTGCGCCATAGTCTGCCTTTGTGGCAGGCTGAGCAGATCTAGCAGGCCGAAACTAAGCAGGCGGCCAATTTCCAGTTCACCGCCTTGGCGACTACGTTCGAAATTGAAGACAGGGTTGGCAATACGTGCACTCTGTACTGCATTCGCTCCATTGGCCTGGTGTTGTGCCAGCAGCGCTTGCAGAGCCGGGCTGTTCAGCAACGCAATTTGCACGGCAGCGTCTTGTGACAGTGGTTCACGCAAGAAGGCTGCAGCCTTGTCCTGCCTGTCTTTTTGCTGCTCCGGCTTACTGGCCAGCGCCAACTGCCCCTGGGTATAAGCGGGATAGCGCTGGTTGATTTGTTGTGTACTTTGGTCGATATCAAAACTGGCGCAGCCGCCCAACAGCAGGGTGGCCGCGATCAAAACAGGAATGAGATAGCGATAACGATAGGGACAATAAGTATGAGACATGAAGTCCTCGCAAGAAACGTGTTTCACCCGTAATGACGGGTACTATGGGATGGCGTAAATAGCATAAACTGACGCAGGCATGCAGATGCATGCCTGTCAGCACAGTTCAGATCAGGCGCAACCTGGGAGGACGTTCCAGCATGGCTGGAGATACCGAAGCTGGCAGGGATACAGGCAGCGATTGTGCATCACTTTGGAAGGGGATAAAAACTATATTCTGCGCTGCTGGCATCAGGGCGATGCCCATGCAGCACGGTGCAGATGATTTGCAATTACCATGGGCTGAGGTGGTTTTGCCTACGCCATCATGGACAGATTTGGCATCTGCCTGTTTGAGCATTTCAGGCTGGCAATGTGCATTGTCTGCCTCGCTTGCAATCGTCTGGCTGACAGGCATATCCATGGCGCAAGCCATCCTGCTGGCAACAGCAAACCCTTGCAGGGGCAGCAAGACCAGCAACATACAAGCAATCAAATAACGCCAAGTGGATTTCATGCGCAGAAGTTATCACAAATCTGCGAGTTCAACAAATGGCCTGCAAAAACCTGATGCAAAACACTGTCAGGTCAGGGCCAGATTCGCCGCCAACAAAAGCATGACAACACCAATAAAGGTATCCAGCACGCGCCAGGCTACAGGACGGGCAAACAACGGTGCCAGCAAGCGTGCACCAAAACCCAGGGCGGCAAACCAGATCGTGGCGTTCAGGACAGCACCCAAGGCAAACCAGTATTTGCCATCACCGGGTTGCTGCCCGCCTATGGCCCCCAGCAGTACCACCGTATCAAGATAGGTATGAGGATTGAGCAAAGTCGCCCCCAGCACAGCCAGAACCGCCTTGCCTGCAGTCAAACTTAAGTCGCCGGTTGCTGCCACCAGGCTTTGCTGACTGAATGCGGCACGCAGAGAACGCAAGCCATACCAGGCCAGAAACGCCGCACCACCCCAACGCGCCAGCGCCAACAAAAATGGCTGACTATTGACCACGCTCCCTACGCCCGCCACGCCCGCCATGATCAGCAATATTTCACAGGCGATGCAAATCATCACCGTCAGCCCCACATACTGGCGACGCAGCCCCATGCGCAAGACATGTGCATTTTGTGAACCAATTGCCATGATCAGCCCGGCACTCATGCCCATGCCCTTGAGTATAAAAGTCAACATTTTCTCGCTCCTGTTCGCCTCATGTTTGTTCCATGCTGGAATTCTGAGCAAGAAAGGCATTAAAATGAAGTAAATTTAAAATATTTACGAATTCATTAAAATTTCTTAATTTCAATGAAAAACTTGATTTGAAACTTCCTGAATAAAATTATCGTATTGACATCGAATACGATGATTTTTTGCAAAAAATCATTCCTTTCTCTGTGTCTCTGTGTTGAGAGATCTTCACCCAAATCACAACAACGCCATAAAAAACAATGCAAACCCGACTAGACAGCCGCCAATGCGAAGCCTTCCTCGCCGTTATCGACCACGGCAGCCTGGAACAGGCAGCACAAGCTCTGAACCTGACCAGCTCTGCCATTTCACAACGCATCAAGGCACTGGAAATGGAATTGGGGAATACCCTGCTGGTACGTAGTCGCCCCTGCCGTGCCACCCATGCAGGGCAAAAGCTGGTGCAACACTTGCGCCGGGTGGCCGAGCTTGAGCAAGATTTGCAAACTGAATTTGCTGGTCAGCAAAGTGCCGCCATCAGCATCGCCATTGCCGTCAATGCCGATAGTCTGGACAGCTGGTTTTTGCCCACCATGTCAGAATTTCTGATAGCAGAAAACATCCTGCTCGAAGTGCTGATCGATGATCAGGACCATACTCATGACTTGCTGGAAAGCGGCATGGTGCTCGGTTGCATCTCTGCCGAAGCACAGGCGATGCGCGGTTGCCAGGCGACATCGCTAGGTATCATGCGGTATTTGCCAGTTGCCAGCCAGGCGTATTGTGAACGCTGGTTTCCACAAGGAATGACACGTGAAGCCATGCGCCATGCACCGGTGCTGACATTCAATCGTAAAGACAAATTGCAGTCACAAATATTGCTGGAACATTTTGGCTTGCAAGAAAATGCCTGTCCCACCCATTTCTTGCCAGCCACCACACCATACAACCGTGCCATAGTGTTGGGGCTGGCATGGGGTGTCATCCCGGAGATACTGCTGCGTACATTGCAGGGGCAAGAAAGTCTGGTCCGGCTGATGCCGGAATATCCTGTCGATGTTAATCTGTATTGGCATAGCTGGAAGGTGCAGACACCAAGATTGACGCGCATGTCTGAGCTATTGATCGGTAAAGCGCGGACAGTACTGCTACAACCAACTTCACGCAGTTGAATTAGTCTCTGGAATAATGTGTTGAATGTCCGTAGGCTGTACCTGATTGCGGCCATGTTCTTTGGAAAAGTACATCCATTGATCAGCCCGATGAACCAGGGTTTCAACGGTATCCCCCACACGTAATTCGGCTACACCAAAGCTGGCCGTGATGTGCAGGCTGTAACCATCGGGCAAGGTGATCACCTGCATCTCTGTCTGCTCACGAATTCTCCTGGCAACTTCGACAGCTGCCTTGAATCCAGTTTCCGGCAATATGATCACAAACTCTTCGCCACCGTAACGCACTACCCAATCCACCTCGGCACGCACTTCATTCTTAAGCCTTTGCGCGAATGACACCAATACACCGTCACCTACTGCATGGCCGTACTGGTCATTCACCTTCTTGAAAAAATCGATGTCGCAAAACACCACACATAAATCCCGGCCATAACGCACAGCCCTTTGTATTTCAGCTGGCATACGTTCATTAAAAAGCTGGCGGTTATAGCATCCTGTCAAGCCATCGGTAACCGACAACTGTTTCAGCGTCTGCATGGCTGTTTCCAGTTGTCTGGTACGCTCTGATACCAGTGCATCCTGATTGGCGATATGCTTTTCTATACTGGCCTGCATGGTGCGAAAACCATCGACAACCAGGTCAATTTCGTTGTACGTATGGCCGGGTTCAAGCTCCAATTCCAGCTTGGTGGAAATTTTATTGGCTTGCAGGTTTTTGACGAAATCAGCCAGTTTCCGCATAGGAAGTTCCAGATCACGGCGTAAAATCGCTGCCACTGTCAGAAAAATAAAAATCGACAACACCAGCACACCGAAGACCACTATAGTCAGGCTGCGCCATAGCTCATTTCTCAACACGCTTCTGTCAACGACGAAGTCGGCAGTGCCAACTGGCTTTTCAGCGTCATTAGGTGCCGGAATATCAAAAATAATATGCTCGCCATTTGCCGCACGACTGGCATCACCGCCAACAAATTCCTGGCCTGTATTGGCACGTATCACCACGTACGCGATCGTGGTATTTTTCAGTATCAGCTTGATCTGTTTTTGTATGGTGGGCGTTTCAATATCCCAGATTGCCACTGACAACAAAGGTAAATGAGCATGCACCACACCATTCACCGTCATGTTGAAATTGCTTTCCATCGCCCGGTAATTCAGCCATGCCTGCAAACTGCTGATCGCCACCACACACAAGATCACCCACTTGAAGACACGATGTATCAACAAGCTGGCGATGGATTGTGAAGGTCTGATGTTCATTTAAATGTGCGCTTATTTTTCAAGCAATTGGCGAAAACTGAAGTTATATTTTTTCACCGCAGGGTTTAAAACCTTGCTGAATTTTTTGAAATCGACACGAGAGAAATTCATATCTCCAAACAAGGTCTGAAAGCGACGACCTTCTTCAGGAGTAAACAAAATAAACATGGAACGTTCAAGTTCCAGTCCTTCATCGATAAAATCCTTGCCGTGGCGATAGTCGTACAGCATCACCAGACTAAAGGCACCGGCAATAAAATGCCCACCCGACAAAGCTGTCAACGATCCCGATTCCAGGGCAGTCAAAGCTTCAGATGAAGTATTGATGGCGCTGAAACTGGCATCCTGCCCAGGTTTACCGCCACGCGCACGCCAGCTTTCCATCGCGCCAAATGCCATCAAATCATTGCCGGACCAGATCAGCCGCGTCTGCGGATAGCGCTGATACAGCCAGGTACTCTGTTCCTGCGCCTTGACCCGGTTCCAGTCGCCATATACGACCTGATCCAGGACCACATCTTTGGCTTCAGCGACGGCACGGCGCATACCCTCGGTGCGTTTGTAGGATGTCGTGGTAGACCGGTCACCGGCAATTGCCAGCAAATGCAGTTTACCGTCGGTTGCCATCCATTTTTCTGTACGTCCACGCTCTATCAGCTTGTGCGCTGTGACATAACCCGCCTCCTCCGCCCTGGGTTCCAGACTGCCCAGCCAGTGTTTGTAAATCTGACGTGGGTGGCCAATCACTTCCTTTTCATTCTGGTTGGTAATGCCGCTATAGGCAAAGAAAGTCTTGATATTGGCGGCATCCAGGATACGCAATACTTCTGGCCCCGTACCATAATCATTAGTCAACACCACATAATCGGGACGTGTTGCAGCCGGGCGAGCCGCAATCTGCCTGGCAAATTCCAGAGGCTTTAAGTGATCACGCTCTGCATACAAGACTTCAAGCTTTATATCCAGGCTCCTGGCTGCTGCTGCCATACTGTTGGCGGCAGTCACCCAATAGACTTCATCTGATTTTCCGGGATTCAGAAAAGTGACCGACATGGCCAGTGCCGCAGCAGGCAAGCCTGTAAAAATCACGCAGCAGAACGCTGCACAAACCCGAACCCACCACATGGCTGCCTCCGCACCCGGTCTGCCTGACTGGCTAGCCAAACGGCAGGTTTGCCGTATCGGCATATTCACATCAGCACCGGTTTTCAATATTCAAGCGATTTGCCTGCTGTGTATACAAAATGTACAGACAGTGTGGATACAAGCATTTCGCTTAATTTATAAGCAGTATTTTCGATGATTTACTGCAACAAAAGGGAATGCTTCACAAAAAATCACATTTCCTATATGGCAATTTCCGGTATGTTTTACCAACAAAAATGAGAAAATTATTCAATGAACAACAATATCTCATGGTTTTGACATCATAAATGCATGATTTTTAAGGAAATTTTAATTTAGTCTATTTTCCTGTCTTGAAAAGCATGGAGCTCGCCCATATACTTAGCACTCGTTGGGAGAGAGTGCTAACAAGTCTTTCCCCAGCTTAATTGAATTCCAATAGTAATTACTCGCAAATTTAAAGGAGCTTGTATGAACCTTCGTCCCCTGCACGATCGCCTGATCGTGAAACGCCTGGATCAAGAAACAAAAACCGCATCCGGTATCGTTCTGCCTGACGCTGCTGCTGAAAAGCCAGATCAAGGTGAAGTACTGGCTGTTGGTCCTGGCAAATTGCTGGACAACGGTACTGTGCGCGCCCTGGACGTTAAAGTCGGCGACCGCGTTTTGTTCGGTAAATATTCTGGTCAGGCTGTCAAGGTTGACGGCAACGAAGTCCTGGTGATGCGTGAAGAAGATATCTTCGCGGTCGTACAGAAGTAATCGACATCCACGATATCAATTAAAGAATTCGGAGAATTAATATGGCAGCTAAACAAGTAATTTTTGGCGATGACGCACGTGCGAAGATCGTCAATGGCGTCAACATCCTGGCGAATGCAGTTAAAGTCACCCTGGGCCCTAAAGGCCGTAACGTGGTTCTGGAACGCTCTTTCGGCGCACCTACAGTAACTAAAGACGGTGTCTCAGTTGCTAAAGAAATCGAACTGAAAGACAAGCTGGAAAACATGGGTGCACAACTGGTGAAAGAAGTGGCTTCCCGCACTTCTGACAACGCTGGTGACGGCACAACTACAGCGACCGTTCTGGCACAAGCCATCGTTCGCGAAGGTTTCAAATATGTTGCAGCTGGCTTCAACCCAACTGACCTGAAACGCGGTATCGACAAAGCGGTTACAGCCATCGTTGCTGAAATCAAAACTCTGTCCAAGCCAACAACAACCAACAAAGAAATCGCTCAAGTTGGTTCCATCTCTGCTAACTCCGATGCCAACATCGGCGACATCATTGCAAAAGCAATGGACAAAGTCGGCAAAGAAGGCGTGATCACTGTTGAAGACGGCAAATCCCTGGACAACGAACTCGACATCGTTGAAGGTATGCAGTTTGACCGTGGCTACCTGTCACCCTACTTCATCAACAATCCAGAAAAACAATCCGTTATCCTGGAAAACCCGTTCATCCTGTTGTTCGACAAAAAAATCTCGAACATCCGTGACCTGCTGCCAGTATTGGAACAAGTTGCAAAATCCGGTCGCCCACTGCTGATCATCGCTGAAGATGTAGACGGCGAAGCGCTGGCGACTCTGGTTGTCAACAACATCCGTGGCATCCTGAAAACTGCAGCTGTTAAGGCTCCAGGCTTCGGTGACCGTCGCAAAGCCATGCTGGAAGACATCGCTATCCTGACCGGTGGTCAAGTGATTGCTGAAGAAGTTGGCCTGACACTGGAAAAAGCAACTCTGGCTGATCTGGGCCAAGCTAAACGCATCGAAATCGGTAAAGAAAACACTACTGTTATCGATGGCGCTGGCCAGGCTGTTGGTATCGAAGCACGCGTTAAACAAATCCGCGCGCAAATCGAAGAAGCTACTTCTGACTACGACCGTGAAAAACTGCAAGAACGCGTTGCCAAACTGGCAGGCGGCGTTGCTGTGATCAAGGTTGGTGCTGCAACTGAAGTTGAAATGAAAGAGAAAAAAGCACGCGTTGAAGATGCTCTGCACGCAACTCGCGCTGCCGTTGAAGAAGGCGTTGTTCCCGGCGGTGGCGTTGCCCTGCTGCGCGCACGTCAAGCTGCTGGCGAAATCAAAGGCGACAATCCAGATCAAGAAGCAGGTATCAAACTGGTTCTGAAAGCAATCGAAGCACCTTTGCGTGAAATCGTTGCTAACGCCGGTGGCGAACCTAGCGTTGTTGTTAACGCCATCATCAATGGCAAAGGCAACTATGGTTTCAACGCTGCCAATGACACTTATGGTGACATGATCGAAATGGGTATTCTGGACCCAGCTAAAGTAACACGCTCTGCATTGCAAAATGCAGCATCTGTTGCTGGTCTGATCCTGACTACCGATGCACTGGTTGCTGAATTGTCTGAAGAAAAAGCAGGCGGCGGCATGGGTGGTGATATGGGTGGCATGGGCGGTATGGGTGGTATGGGCGGCATGATGTAATAGCTGCGCTCCGCTACTCACACAGAGTCGCATTGCTCAAAGCCCCGCAACGAAAGTTGCGGGGCTTTTTGTTGACCATCACAATTCCATATCCACTTTGGCTGCACCCAATTCAGGTAGCGCAGCTGAACATCCACTGAACGCCGAACTGGTCGGTCAACTTGCCAAAGTAGTCTCCCCATACTTGAACGGCCAGCGGGGTGGTGATATTGGCCCCCTGCCCCATGCATGCAAACAGTTGATTTGTTTGCTCACGGCTATCCATCATCAGGATGTGCGCCGAGCCTCGCATAGGCTCGGCATCATCGTTGTCTGATGCGTAAAAAAGCACACCCGGTCCCTCGAATTTGGCATGCATGATCTTGCCACGCATGGCCTCATTCTTCAGTGGCATACCACCCTCACCATAGCGCAGAATTTCAACCACAGTCCCCAGGCCACATTGTGTATAGAAGGCCAGAGCCTGCTCGCACTGCGTCGTGAAAAACAGGTAATTTGACAGTTGCATTACAAATACTCCTGAACTACTTGTGTCAATGGAAGCCTTGTTGCACGGCCTCGCCCATTTCGGCGTTGGAATAGGCCTTGCCAGCAATACCCCAAGTACCATCAACTGCGTACGTCACATTGACATACGTCCTTTCACGCGGATGTTGTCCGGTCTTGAGCCGGTCAATAATGTCAGTGACCGCACTGACAAAAGCCTGCTTGACTTCGGCGTTCGGGAAAGTGACGGAGGGAACCTTCACTTCAACTACAGCCAGTGACTGGGGCTGGCCACCAACATAGCTCTGCGCCTCAGGGCTAACGACCAGATGGCCAACAACATTCGGCGTCATGAACTTGTTGCCGGTCAAGCCGTGCACGCGCAGCAACGCGTCCGCGACAAGAGGAAGCACTTCACGCTCTCCGTTGGGGGTAAGGAGACCTGTAGTGACCTGGACTGAAATAGGCATAATAGTAATTCCTTAATCAAAATGGATGGTCGAGTCATAGGCCAGGGCATATTACCTGGCTCTTGACTCCTGCATCACGATCGTTATATAACGGTCGTGATGTTGCGATCATTACATAACGATCGTTATGTTGTAAAGGCTTAATTATTAATTTATATCTGGAGGTTTTTTTACATGGCACATCGGATGGGGCAAAAAGAGGAAAGTAAGGCAAAGATACTGAAAAGTGCAGGCAGGGGCTTTCGCAGCCGGGGATTTGGTGGCTCCGGTGTCGATGGCCTGGCAAAGGATGCAGCAGTGACTTCAGGTGCTTTCTACGCCCATTTCAAGTCGAAAGCGGATGCTTTCCGTGAAGCCGTAGTTGCCGGTCTGGAAGACCTGAAAAATGGTGTAACCCAGGCTCGCGAGCAATTGGGAAGCGGCTGGCGGGAAGCGTTTATCGACTTTTACCTGGGAGAGCGCCGCACTTGTGACCTGGCTGACAGCTGCGCATTACAAAGTCTATCGACCGAAGTAGCACGGGCAGCAGAAGATACGCGAGAAGCATATGAAGCCGAATTGCAAGCCATTATCGAGACTGTTGCGGCTGGCCTGAATGGGCAAGCCAATGCCCGGCGTGACGAAGCAACTGTTCTGCTTGCGCTTTTGGTTGGTGGTGTCACGCTTGCCCGGGCAGTACGGGACCCCGGCATCAGCAACGACATCGCTGCGGCAGTTCGAAAAGCAGCATTGAATCTGAACACCCACTCATAGTCTGGAATTTGCGCGTCAAAGACTTCGTCCTGATCATGTTGACCAGGACGATTCAAGCCGTACACGATGTTGAGCTGGTGCTAATTCAATCACGGACCTGGTACATTCCGGTGCTTGAGAGATTCGGCAAGACTGGCTGAAACCAGCCAGGAACTACATGAACACACAATCGACACCGGACTTGATCCTTTCGTGATGCTTTGCACCCGAACCTGCCTGAAATCACATGCCATTTTCACTATAAATCATAGTGAACAACACCAGAAAACCACTTTTTCCATCGCCCGCTTGACAGAAAACATCTGTGGCTTGGATACTGCCGCACTTGAAAGAAAATTTTCATATTGACCGGCTTGTGTTTCATATTTGCAATGATCTTGCCAATAAACAGCACTTGCCATCCGCTTGAAATTCAAGCGTATCAATCCCGACAACCCGTTTTGGAGACAATATGGCGCTGCAGCAACTAAGCGACGAGCAGATCCGGACCTGGACTCGCGCCCAAAAGGACGAGTGGTGGTTCACTAATATTTACCGCGGCGATATGGCACAGCTGACCTTACGTTCGGCATTCACCGGTTTTCTGCTAGGCGGCATCTTGTCGGCCACCGCTTTATACATCGGTGCCAAAACTGGTATCACCATTGGTGTCGGCCTGACATCCGTCATTCTGGCATTTGCGATTTTCAAGATACTTGCCAATCTGGGTATTGCCAAAGATTTCACCATACTTGAAAACAACTGCACGCAATCGATCGCCACTGCAGCCGGTTACATGACCATGCCGCTCAATACCGTGCTGTCCGCCTATATGCTGATCAGCGGCACTGTAGTCACCTGGTGGCACCTGGTGGTGTGGATGAGTGTCTGCTCCATATTGGGTGTGCTGGTTGCCTTTCCCATGAAACGCCGCTTCATCAACGAAGACCAACTACCCTTTCCTGAAGGCCGCGCCTGCGGCGTGGTGCTGGATGCGGTGTACACCGGCGAAGCTGCCAGCGGCATGTACAAGGCGCGCCTGATGGCATTTACTGCCATGTGGACCGCGATTTACCAGATGATCACCAGCGACGGCTGGATGAAACTGATACAGTTCAAAATCCTGCGCATGGATAAATGGACCAGCATGACAGAAGCCTGGCATTTCCAGGAACGCATCGACCATTACTATTACGCTGCTGCCGTCAAATATGATTTGCTGATTCCCAAAATCCTTGGTGCCGACTTCCGTACGCTGGGCCTGCGCTTTACCCTTGATGCCGCCATGCTTGGCGTCGGCGGCCTGATGGGCATACGCGTTGCCAGCAGTGTCTTGCTGGGTACCATCATTAACTTCGTCTTTCTGGCACCGTGGATGATACAGCGCGGCGACATCATCGAACGGATAGCCCCAAGCGGCAAGATCGTACCCATCTCGCGCACTGAAATCGTCAACCAGTGGGGCTTGTGGTGGGCGGTATCCATGATGGTAGTGGCGTCCTTCATCAGCCTGGCTGCCAAGCCTGAACTGTTTACCGGCATCTTCAAAAAGGCCGACAAGAATAAAGTCGCCGACAAGGGCAGTAACATCCTTGATCATATCGAAGTGCCGCTGATTATTTCCTACATCGGCATCCCCATTTTCAGTGTGCTGGCCGCCTGGACCACGCATGCCTTCTTTGGCGTGCCGTGGATCATGTCCATCATCACTCTGCCGCTGGTATTCATCCTGACCATCATCTGCGCCAATGCGATGGCACTGACATCCTGGACACCCACCAGCACCCTGTCAAAGATCACCCAGTTCAGCATGGGTGCAATTGACAGTACCAATCCAGCCAACAACCTCATCCCTGCTGGCATGACAGCAGAGGTGGCATCGAATGCATCCAACCTGCTATCTGACATCAAACCTGGCTATATGCTGGGTGCAAAACCAAGGCAACAGGCCATAGGCCATATCATTGGCATCTTCTCTGGCGGGCTGGCTTGTGTGCCGCTGTACTTCCTGCTGTTCTTGCCGCCTGATGCTAACGGTGTACGCTCCACCGCCACCATCGTGTCCGACAAATTTGCCTTTCCCGGCGCGATGCAATGGAAAGGCGTGGCAGAACTGATCGCCAAAGGCTTCAGCAGCCTGCCCGCATCTGCCGTCACCGCCATCATCGTGGCAGCAGTCGCAGCCACCATCATTGAAGTTGCCCGCATTTTCACCAAGGGCCGCTTCCCGCTATCCGCCGTCTCTATCGGTCTGGGCGTCATCCTGCCGCCAGAATCCTGCCTGGCCATGTGGATAGGCGCAGCCATCTTCTGGTGGATGGGCCGCCGCCATACACAAGCAGGCACTAAGGGACATGATTTCTGGGTAGAAGGTTGTGAACCTATCTGCGCCGGCTTGATCTCTGGTGCGGCTTTGATAGGTATAGGTAATGCGATTATTAATGTGTTGATTTGATGGTGTAAATTGATCTGGCTAGCCCCGCTTTGGCGGGGCTTTTTTGTAGCAGCTGAATTTATTGATGCCAACATTTCGCCACCTAAGCAATCATACAAAAACTACTGCAAAGAATTACACTGACCTAAACCCCATCTGCTGCGCCACAAACCCATCAAACACCTGCAACAGCGGCAAATATTTCCCCTCATTCTGCTCAAGCAACATCAGCGCGTAGCAGGCTGCTTCCAGCGTCGATAACTGATCCGGTGCGTGCGCTTTGCGTATGCGGTAATGTGAGGCTGGCATGTTTTGCAGACTCAGGCGTGGCAGCTGCTGCAATAGCGGATTGTGGTACAGCATCTTGCGGCTTTTGCGCCAGGTGGCATCAAGTATCACCAGTCGCAAATTGGCCAGTGCCTCCTGCTTTTGCAATACAAACTCTGGTGCTTCATATTGCAAATCATTGGCTTCATTTTGCGTGGTGGGTGGGTACAGCAGGATGGCTTGTTTATTACCAGCATGCAGCAGGAATTGCAGATGCTGTTCTTCAAACTGTTCGCCTTCCACCAGACTGGTTGTCTGCAAACAAAGATGCAGCAGGCGCGCACTGCCCTTGGCATTATTCACTTCCAGCGGGTGCTGCAAAATCAGCACTTCTGGCATATTGGCAATACTTGTTACCCATTGGCAAATACAGGCATTGATGGGTCTGCGGCATTGCGGACAGAGGCTACGTTTGGTGGAAGAATTCAGCATGTCAACATTGTGAAGGATTGTTATTTTATCGGCAAGCTCAAGCTGGTTTAAGCCCAGCCGTGATGGCTTCGTCTATCATGGTTGGATACCTTGATGCTTTCTACCTTTTATGAAAATCCCACACTTACTGGCCACTGGCCTCTTGCTTGTGACCAGCGCCTGCGGCGGTGGTGGCGGTTCTACAGCAGCTACTACGACAAGTACAACCAGTACCACCGGCACAACAAGCGGTTCAAGCACCGGTACCACCACTGGCACAACAACCGGGACGACAACGGGAACAACCACGGGTACGACAACAGGTACTACTACAGGCACGACTACAGGCAGCACCACTGGAACAACGACTGGCACTACGGTCGTCACACTGGAGAAAAAAGCTGCTGCCCTTGCTATCAAACTAGGCAAGCCTTCGCGTTTCCTGGTGGGGCTGGGTTCGACAGAACTGGCCGATATCCAGAAACAGGCGATTACCCCCGACATTTATGATCAATATCTGGTGGGTGTGGGTGATGGTTCCTGGCCGACCTGGAACAGCCCTTCTGGTGCCTATGTGCAGATCGTCGCCAAAAACGCCGATACCATGGGTGCCGTGCCCATGTTCACGCTGTACCAGATGGCCAGCAATGGTGACGGTAACCTGAGTGGTCTGAGCAATACCACCTTCATGAAAAATTATTGGAACAATGTCCGTCTGCTGTTCCAGCAACTAAAAACTTATGGCAAACCCGCACTGGTCAATTTTGAGCCTGATTTTTGGGGTTATACACAAAGGGCATCCAATAATGCCGACCCATCTACCGTGTTCGCTCTGGTAAATATCGATACCGATTGCAGCACTCTGCAAAACAACGTGACGGGTATCGCCCAGTGTCTGCTGCAAATCGCCAGAAAATATGCACCGAATGCCTATGTCGGTTTCCCGCCTGCCTTGTTTGGTGACCTGCATACCACGGCTCTGTCATATATGCAGAAACTGGGGGCGGACAAAGCTGATTTCATTGTCATGCAAACCCTGGACAGGGATGCAGGCTGTTTTGAAAACACACCGCAAGTTTCATACTGCACGCGCCAGGATTTACCCTGGTACTGGGATGAAACAAATACCACGTCGCCCAACTTCAATGAACATTTTGCGCTAGCCAAAACCTATTACCAGGGCTTGCAATTGCCTGTCCTGTGGTGGCAGACGCCGCTGGGTGTGCCATCCAACCAGTTTGGATCCGCCTTGAAATGGCGTGACAACCGTGTACGTTATTTCCTGACGCATACCAGCGACATGGTGGCAGTGGGTGGCATAGGTGCAGTTTTCAGCGCTGGTGAAGTCAACCAGACCAATATCAATACCGATGGTGGCCAGTTCAAAACTTACTCATCGAGCTATCTGGCAAAACCAACTGCCCTGCCTTGATCAACATGCAGGAATCAGAGCACTGGCTTTGCTCTGTCCTGCATCATGTTGCGTATGGACTGAATCGTCGCTGAAAATACTGCTACAACGTCAGGGCTACCATTATTTGACAATAAGCTGGCAGCGGGCACCAGCCCAAAAATCAAGAGGGGGGCGTCGGTAGTCACCAGCACCGGTGTTCGCTGATCACCATCATCGATGGTTGCCCATCCCAAGCCTGTTTCTTGCGCCAGTGCGTCAGCAAAAACAATTTCCAGAGATGCTTGTTCATGTTGCGGACGGGCAGCAATTGGTTTTTGACTCAATATCGCGTCGATGATATTCAACTTGCCGGTGACGGTATCAAATTTATGTCTGGCGTCAGGCAGATAATGTTCTTTCACCCACGACCTTTGTGCTTCAATTTTTAAAATGTCTGCAGACGACAGGTAGACCAAGTTTTGTTTTTTGGATAAATTGATGGGATCAGCTACTTTCTCAATGTTCGTAACATCACCAAATCTGGTTTCAAGATAAGCCCAGACTACCCCAACCAGGAGACCGGCCAGATGTGCCCAATTTGCGATAGGGCCTAATAATCCGGTCCAGCACAGAACCAGCCAGGCCAGCATCATGTGCACGGTTTCTTTACGCATGCCGGTATTAAAATTCTTATCGAATCGCCCGCGTATCCACAAATAGCCAAACAACCCGTATACAACGCCGGACATTCCACCAAAAAATGGGCTTTGCGAAACAAAATACTGCGCAAGATTTGACACCACTGCGATAACAGCAAGCAAACCTATATAAAACCTTGCACCCTTTTCCTTATCGATCCGGCGCCCCAAGTCCCATACCCACAGCATGTTGAAAATAATGTGCATCAAGTTGAAATGGATAAATATGGGCGTAATCAGGCGCCAAATCTGTCCTGACAATACATCAGACAAACCAGAGTGATCTGGGTCGGTAATGAATAGTACTCGTAAAATTTCTTCCGACTCGCCCATCCTGGACATCAAGGCGACGACAACACTAATGCCAATAAGCGCTATTGAGGTGATGGAATACGACTTTAACTTTTGCATTATGTGTTTTCAAAAAAGCTGCTGATCTTGAATGGAATGATTGTCAGCCAAATACAGGCTCGAATACAGGCTTGAATGCAGGTTTGAATACAGTGCTACTAGCGCAGCTCTTCAACAATCCTCAATTTTTCATCAAAATTCCAGATACGGCGAATCTCTATGACGTCGTATCGCGCCGCGATATTGGGTGGGAAAGCGGCGTATTTGGCATTCAGGCGAATAATCCTGCGGGCGGCCTCATCGATATCGGCACGTCCGCTGGAACGGTTGATGGTGATGTCTTCAATACTGCCATCGCTGCGTATGGAAACCGTTACGACCGGGTCACCACGGGCGCGGTCTTTGGACAATTGAGAATAATTCAGATTGCCGTTGCGTTCAATTTTCTGTTTCCAGCTATCGACATACATCTGCACTGGCACATCTTTGTCCATGCTGCCAAAGACACTACGCCGACGCGGTTTTTCTTCTGCACTGCTGCTGGTTGCCGGTGGTGAGCCACGCAATAGGTCCAAGCCGCGAGCCTGTTCACGGGCGCGGTTGGCCAGGTCACTGCCAAGCAGGCTCTTGGGTAAGACAAAGGCGCCGGCCTTCTCACCATTCGATGTACTGCCACCAGGGTTGCTGCCGTTTGCGTTGGCATTAGGCCCTGTGCTTTGCCCCTGATTCTGGTTGGCAGAGGCGGCATTGGCAGCCGCATTCGCGGCGGCGGCGTTGGCTGCATTAGCAGCAGCCGTTGCGGCAGCGGCTGCATTGGCGGCAGCCACCTTGGCAGCGGCGGCCTGTGCCAGTTCACGCTCACGCTGTTCTGCGGCCACCTGTTCGGCGCGCTGACGAGCCTGTTCTTCCGTTTTTTGGCGGGCAGCCAGTTCTTCTGATCTTTGTTTTGTCAGTTGTTCTTCTGCCTTGGTTTTGGCTAGCTGTTCGTCTGCCTGTTTTTGGCGGGCCACGGCGGCTTGCTGGCGCTGTTCTTCCTGTTTGCGCGCTTCCATTGCCAGTTGCTGTTCACGCTGTTGCTGTTGCTCTTTCTGTGTCTGCAATTGCTGTGCTGCCTGAGTTGCCTGGGCCAGTTGTATTTGCTGACGCTGTTCTTCCTGTTGCTTTTGTTCGAGCTGGCGTTTTTGTTCTGCCAGTTTTACTTCTTCAGCACGGGCAGCCTCTTGCTGTGCGCGACGGTTTTGTTCTTCTGCTTCCAGCTGTTTTTGCAAAGCCAGTGCAGCAGCGGCCTTACGCGTTGCTTCATCTGCCTGTTTGCGGTTGTCTTCGTCCAGTTGTTTGGCCATTTGCTGGTTCTGCATGGTTGCATCTGCTGCATTTTGCTGGGCCAGTTCTTCAACTTGCTTGCGCATTTTTTCTTCGCGCTGTTTGCGTTTCTTTTCTTGCTCGGCGGCGCGGGCAATTTTTTCCTGTTCTTGCGCCTGGTCTATGCCTTCTTGCGCCATGTCATCAAACTGTTTTTTAGGCTCAGTTTCAGCTTCGGCTTTTTTGGGAATTTCATCCGGATTGGGCACGGCCACGACAAAGCTGTCGTCATGAAAGGCATCCTGGGTAATCAAGCGTGGTACATCCGGTGCCTGCACCTTGCGTATTTTTGGTACAGGTGGTGCTGCATCTGCAGTGTTTTTCTTGCTGGCACGTGGCTTGTTGGCAGCCTTGGCCGGAACAGCTACCGGCACTGGCGGGGCTTTTTGCGGTGCCACCAACTGTATGCCAGCTACTACCTGTTTGCTTTCGCTGCGGTCAGTAGCGATCACTGGTGGTACTGGTGCGGGTATTACTTGTGGAACGGGTGGAACCGGTAAAACAGATGCCGACGAAACAACCTTGTTGGCCTGGGGTGCATCGGCAGGTATTGGAGATGGTGCCGGTGCTGACTGTTCCACCGGATTAGCAATTTGTATGCTGATGGCAGGGGTCTCTGCCCTGCGCTTGTTCCATGGCGCTTCCAGCTCGGGCAAGCCCAGGCCGGGCAAACCAAATTGCAATGAGAGAACAAATGCATGTATCAATAGCGAGATGATCAAACCGCCGGTCAGGCGTTTTTTGATCTCCTCAGGCATCGTGTGCTCAGTTTTTGTTGGAAACAGATTCATGCAACAAGTATAAAAATTCCTTAAGTCTGTCGGATTATCGCACGGCAAATTTGCAACGCCTACTTTACCATCTGTCTGCTACGCCGAGGATGATATATTCGCTATAAAACTGAGGCGTCAACATGCAGCTAAAATGCGCTCTTCTGACGCAAAAATGGCTGAAGATGCTATCGTTTCGTCAACGCCCTCATGCTTGGCCTAAAAACCCCTTAGTTAAAAAATTCAGAAGGAAACAGTCATGAATTTCAAATCGATATCATTTGTTTTTTGTACATTGTTTTTTTCCACAGCTTTTACGCAGGCTGAAGTGGTGAATATCAACCCAAACGGTTTTCAGATACGGCACGAAGTGCAATTAAGCGTACCAGTTGAACAAGCCTATGACCTGATGGTAAACCAGGTAAGCCTGTGGTGGAACTCATCTCACACTTATTCACAGAATGCGAAAAACCTGAGTATTGACGCCCGGCCTGGTGGCTGTTTTTGCGAAAAACTGCCAAATGGCGGTGGAGTACAGCATTTGAGTGTGGTCTATGTCGCCCCAGGCAAGACCCTGCGTATGACAGGTGCGTTGGGCCCCATGCAGGGATCTGGTCTGGCGGGCAGCATGACCTGGGATTTTAGCGCCGTCAAACCTGCCGAAACTGGTAAGGCACTCAGCAAGCTGGTACTGACCTATAGCGTTGGAGGTTATATGCCGGGCGGCCTGGAAAAAATGGCACCGGCGGTTGATGGCATGCTGGCAGAGCAAGTTGGCCGCTATAAAAACCTGGTGAATACTGGCAAGCCTGATTAAGTCCCCACCTTTGCATTATGCCGATTTCGTCGCGGCCAGTTTGATTTCATGTCAAGACAGTAGCAATGTGCATGCACTATCCTGATAGCCAGTTTCCCCTCTTACGGCAAAACGACATGAAGAAAATAACAGTCATTGATTCTCACACCGGCGGAGAACCTACCCGCATCATCGTAGATGGCGGCCCGGATCTGGGGCAAGGCAGCATGGCTGAACGCCTGCAAGTTTTTCGTGAGCAGTTTGATCATTATCGTCGTGCAACCGTGTGTGAACCACGTGGTTCGGACGTTATCGTAGGTGCACTGGCCTGCAAGCCGCAAGATGCGTCCTGTGCTGCCGCGCTGATCTTCTTCAATAATGTCGGTTATCTCGGTATGTGCGGTCACGGCATGATAGGTTTCATCGTCACACTGGCGCATCAGGGCAAGATAGGCGCAGGCAAGCACCGCATAGAAACCCCGGTGGGCATTGTGGAAGCAGAACTGCATGCCGACCACACCGTGACGGTGCACAATGTACCTGCCTACCGTTATCGGCAGGGGGTGCAGGTGGATGTCGTTGGCCACGGTCTGGTCACAGGTGATATTGCCTGGGGCGGTAACTGGTTTTTCCTCGTCAATCTGCATGGGCAAGACCTGCAGCTGGACAATGTCGATGCGCTGACCGACTTTAGCTGGCGTGTCAGGAAAGCGCTGGAAGCCAATAACATCAGCGGCGATGGTGGTGCGCTGATAGACCACATAGAATTGTTCAGTGCACCCGCATCTGCAGACAATCACAGCCGCAACTTTGTGCTTTGCCCTGGCAAGGCATACGACCGCTCACCTTGCGGTACCGGCACCAGTGCCAAACTCGCCTGTCTGGCGGCAGACGGCAAACTGGCAGAAGGTCAGGTCTGGCGTCAGGAAAGCATCATCGGCAGCGTGTTTGAAGCGTCTTACCGTATTGCGGCTGACGGCAAGCTATTACCCAGCCTGCGCGGCAGTGCCTTTGTGAATGCCGAAGCCAGCCTGTTGCTGGATGAGCGCGATCCATTTGCATGGGGCATACGCTAGGGCGTGTTACCCTCTGCGCATCACCCCCTGTGCACCACATCCCGGTAATCACTGGGGGTCATCCCGACTGTCGCCTTGAAAATACGCGAAAACGCGCTGTGATCCTGATAGCCGCAGGCGACGGCCACATCGGTAATACTCAACGTTGATTCAGCCAGCATGCTGGAAGCCGCATCCAGGCGTATCTTGACCATCATCTGGCGTGGTGTCAGCGAAAATATCTTATGGAAATTACGCTCCAGCTGGGCTATCGACAAACCGGTCAG
This sequence comes from Undibacterium sp. GW821-FHT11B02, assembly GCF_058808955.1. NCBI lineage: Bacteria > Pseudomonadati > Pseudomonadota > Betaproteobacteria > Burkholderiales > Oxalobacteraceae > Undibacterium > Undibacterium sp. GW821-FHT11B02. Next base: position 137,699 of record NZ_JBXASD010000004.1, read on the forward strand.
CTTCACCAGATCAGCCATGGCAACCGTCTGCGTATAATTTTGATGTAAATGTTTGACTGCTGCGGCAATCTTGGCGTACACAGGATGGCGCTGATCCGGCATGGCCAGGTCGCGTGAAATGCCTGTCATGCCAACGATCTGGTGATGCACATCGCGCAACGGGATTTTTTGGGTCAGGCACCAGCCAGGTGAGCGATTGGGATACAGATGCAGTTCCAGTTGATCATGGATTTCTTTTTTACCACCCAATACCAGCGCATCTTGCGCAGCGTAGCTCGCGGCCAGTGAAGCGGGAAACAGCTGCTCTGCCTTTTTTCCTATCAGTGCATTCTTGTCACGCATGCCGCAACGCCGTACCAGAGTATGGTTCACGACCAGATAGCGACCTTCCATGTCTTTAACAAAAAACACGATGTCAGACATCGCATCGAACAAGGCTTCAGAAAAAAATACATTCGCCAACTTGCTGGCAAGTTGCTGGCGTTTTTCCTGCGCAGGAAAAACTGATACATGCAGTGTCAATTAATCACTCCACAATAAAACAGGATTTACCTAAATCCACATGACAAGCATTGCCAGCACAAGTGATCAGCAATGTAAGCGCCACAATGTGTTTTGTGTAATCCAAATAAAAAACAAAGAACGACTTCGTCAAAACCCGAGGGCCATCAAGATATCTGGTACTTATCGGAAGCGCCCCACATTAAATATATTTAAATTATATTTAATAATTTAAATATAGCGTAAAACCCGGCCCACAAACCATTAGTATGCTGATTTCTTCATAATTTATGTGAAAAACTCCATAACACATGACAAATTCTGGTAAATGGATATATTCCAATATGATAAAAATCATGAATCCCTACAGAAAAACACGTAGAATTTGATAATTACTGTCTTTTACAAGGTAAAATTCGTATTCAAATAGGTAAAATCCATACAAAATACAGAACATGGATATCTGATGCTTGCTACTTCTGAAAAAATTCTTACTTTCACTCCCAAGCTGCGTGCAGCTGATGTGGCTTATGACGCCATCGAAAGCATGATTGTCACGCTGCAATTAAAACCAGGTTCACCGGTGGTGGAGTCCGAACTGGTGGAAAGAACCGGGCTGGGCCGCACGCCATTGCGCGAAGCCTTGATGCGTATGTCATCAAATGGCCTGATTTTGCAAATGCCGCGCCGTGGCCTGATCATCAGCGATATTGAAGCGGCTGAGCACATGACATTGATAGAAACCCGTCGTGTCATCGAACGCCTGATTGCAGCCAGTGCTGCCCGTCGCGCCACCCCGCAACATCGCAAAGACATGATAGAGTGCGCCGACAAAATGCTGGTCGCCGCCAAGCGCAATGACTTGAATGACTATATGGCAGCCGACCAGGCACTGGATCATGTAGTGCATGAAGCCTGCCGCAACCCATCTGCAGTGTCGGCCGTGGTCCCGCTGATCATCAAGTGCCGCCGCTTCTGGTATGCATTCCAGCATGAAGGTGATATAGAAGAAGGTGCACGCTGCCATATGCTGGTCGCCAAAGCGATTGCAAAAGGCAATGAAGAACAGTCAGCCAAGGCGGCTGACGGTCTCATGGATTATCTGGAATCCTTCGCACGCAAGGTCATCGGTTAGGCTTCCAAAAAGCGCTGAGCATCCAGCGCTGCCATGCAACCTGTGCCGGCACTGGTGATTGCCTGACGATACACATGATCCTGCACATCGCCAGCAGCAAACACGCCAGGTACGTTGGTGGCAGTTGCCATGCCTTCAGTACCGGTGCGGGTTTTGATGTAACCATTATGCATTTCCAGCTGGCCTTCAAAAATGCTGGTATTGGGCTTATGACCAATTGCGATGAAAACACCGTGTACGGTGACAGGTGTCACTTTACCATCTGCTGCCCTGACCTTGATGCCGGTCACGCCTGATTCATCACCGACAACTTCATCCAGGGTGTGGTTCCATTTGACTTCGATCTTGCCTTCAGCCACTTTGGCCATCAGTCGGTCGATCAGGATGGCTTCGGCACGGAACTTGTCGCGCCTATGGATAACAGTGACCTTGCTGGCGATATTCGACAGGTACAGCGCTTCTTCCACCGCTGTATTGCCACCACCCACCACAGCCACTTCTTTGCCACGATAAAAGAAACCATCACAGGTGGCGCAAGCTGAAACGCCTTTACCCATGAAAGCCTGTTCAGATGGCAGGCCCAGGTATTGGGCAGATGCGCCAGTGGCGATGATCAATGAATCACAAGTATATTGCGCCTGGTCACCGATCAGGCGTATCGGTTTTTCATCCAGCTTGGCGGTATGGATGTAATCGAAAATGATTTCGGTATTGAAGCGCTCTGCATGTTGCAGGAAGCGCTGCATCAATTCCGGGCCTTGTACACCCATGGGGTCGGCGGGCCAGTTTTCCACGTCGGTGGTGGTCATCAATTGGCCGCCTTGCTCGACACCGGTGATCAGCACCGGGTTCAGGTTGGCGCGGGCTGCATATACGGCAGCAGAATAGCCGGCAGGGCCAGAGCCAAGAATTAATACGTGAGCGTGTTTGGGTGTGTGAGTAGGTGTGGTGGTCATGCTATGCAATCTGGATAGGGATAAACTTACAACGCAAAATGGCGCGACAAATGTTGCATGAAACGTTCAGGTTCCAGGTAGCCAATGATGCGGCTGTCCGGCACTTCCTTGCCGCTGCGGTCAAACAGGATGATGCCTGGTGGACCAAACAGTGAAAAGCGTTTCATCAATGCTTTTTCCATATCGCTGTTGGCGGTTACATCCACTTGCAGCAGACGTACCTGCTTCAGTTGTTCATTGACCTTGGGTTCAGAGAAAGTAAAACGTTCCATTTCTTTGCAAGACACACACCAGTCGGCATAAAAGTCCAGTATCACGGGTGTCTTGGTCGCTGCCAAAGCAGCGTCCAGTTCTGCCACATTTTTAATCCGTGTAAATTTAATTTCCGCATGATTTGCAGCAGCATCCGCACCCGCAATTTGCGCAGAATTCGCTACACCACGTAAATGCGCCAAAGGTTGCAAGACATCCTTGCCATCACTGGCAGCACCGATGAGCTCAAACAGACCCAGGAACAGGAAAGTGATGCCCAGCGCTTTTGCCACATAGGCACGCAAGCCTGCGCCTGCTGGCAGTGCATCAAACACATGCAGAAAGACAGCGCATAAAATCGCAAAACCACCCCAGGCCGCCATCATCGCCTTAACCGGGAAGACCGGGCTGACCATCCAGATGGCGACAGCAATCAATAACAAACCAAACAGTTTCTTGACCTGATTCATCCAGGCACCGGCACGTGGCAGCAAGCTACCGGCAGAAATGCCAGTCAACAGCAGTGGCACGCTCATACCTACCGCCATGGAAAACAAGGCCCAGGCACCGATCAATACATTGCGGGTCTGGCTGATATACAGCAAGGCACCAGCCAATGGGCCGGCCACGCAAGGACCAACGATCAATGCAGACAGCGCGCCCATCACAAACACGCCAAGGAACTTGCCACCGCTGAAATTACCACTGGCCTGACTCAAACGGCTTTGCAAGCCACCAGGCAATTGCAATTGATAGACATCAAACATGGACAGCGCCAGACCAACCAGCAAGGCACCAAAGGTCAACAATACCCATGGCTTTTGCAAGGCCCCTGCCAAGCCCTCGCCAGCCAGACCAGCAGCCACGCCCAGCAAGGTATACACCAGCGCCATACCCAGGCAATACGACAATGCCAGCACGAAACCGCGACCACGCGAGACATTGCCCTCACCCACAATAATCGATGACAAGATCGGTACCATGGGCAATACACAAGGAGTGAAAGACAGCAGCAGCCCAAATACCAGGAATGCCATGCCTATGCGCCACAGACTGCCACTTTGCAAGGTGCGCTGGGCCAGCGAGCTATCGTCTTCCTTGCTACCGGAATCCACGGTCGTAGAAGGTGCAGAAACAGCAGCAGTTGCTGCTCCAGGTGTATTGACTGTAGCAGCCTGCTCAGCCTGATCTGCAGGTATGACAGATAATTTCCCCGGGACGGAGGTATCAACTCTAAAGTTTTGCTCTGCTGGTGGATAGCACAGACCTGCATCGGCACAACCCTGATAGCCAACCTTCAACGTAAAAATCTTGTCTGCTTTAGTGACTGGTAATTCCACCAGCAGACGATCTGTATAGGTTTCTACTTCTTTATTAAAAGTCGTATCAAATTTGCGTATGCCATCCGGTAACTTGGGCTCACCCAAAGTAACACCCGGCTCGCCAGCGTTGAAGCTCAGGCGGTCTCTGTAGAGGTGATAATCCTTGGCAATCGTCCACGACAGAACCAGCGTTTTTGCATCACGTAACTCGACCTGCAACTGGAACGCACGTTCAGGATCAAGAAAGTCTTCTGCTGAGGCGGCTTGATGCGACAAACCACAGGTCAGCAATAGCAGCAAGGCAGAAAACCATTTATAGAAAAAATTTTGTTTCATTCGAACTCCCGTTTTTTTGGGATGATAATCTATTAGCTGTCCATTTGACGATGTGGAATAGCCACAACAAGTACTATTCCACATCGCGCATGGCGCAAAACAGAAATCTATCACCGTCAAACATCTACCACTGTTTGCTGATGCCCAGTTGTATGCTTTGTGCCGTCAATGCTGCCAGACCAGGGCTACCTTTGTGGAACAGACGCCAGTTACCACGCTGCTCATAGTTTTCCAGTTTCACATCAACCGCCCAGTCACGTGTTATTTGCTTGGCCACTTTAATGCCAAAGGTCAGCGCACCAAAGCCAGCAAGGCGTTGATCAGCTGAGTTGAGCTGGTTGGAAGAAAACACATAACCCGGTGGGAAAGGTGCACCCAGTTTGGCATCATAGACCGGGTCAAAATAAAAACTGGCCGCACTTTGTGAATACATACGCAACGAAGGTGTGACTGTCCAGCCTTGGGACAAGGGCTGTACATATTCCGCCGTCAGGGTATGAGCCTTGACGTCATAGCTGTCAGTGTAATAGCGATAGCTGAACCGGCCAGTGCCACCTGTTCCCAGGAAATAATGATTCCAGCGGGCCATGATGGTGGTCTGATTACGTTCCCGCGGACGATTGTCGAATGCTTTGTAGGGGTCGGAAAAATAGCCTTCCCCGTGACTATGACTGAGCGTCAGTTGCGTAATGTCTTCTGCAGTAAAAATTTGCGTGACGCCGGCCATGATACTGACCGTCTTTTTGGTTTCGTCCCTGACGATCAGATTGGTCGGGTTGATGCGATCATTGCTACCACCCAAGCCGGCTGTCCAGGTCGTGTTTTTATCTTCACTGGAAAAAGTACCTGTCACCGACAAGGCACGTGATTCATAATCATGCTCGGTAGAATAGGCGGTACCAACGGTCAGGCTGGCATGTGGAAAATAACGGGTAAACGCCACATCGCCAGCGGTGCGCTGGTCGTTCATGCGTGATGCGCCAGAAATCGCCGTGTGATAACGCGGCGACGCGCCGGAAACATCATCCGATGTCAGCGTGGCATCAAGTGACCATTCTGAACCCAGAGGTGTAATCAGGGACAGTGAAGGAGAATTGGCTGTAATGCGTTTCAGGCCATCCTGCTTTTCTTCATAGTTCAGGTATTTAAGGCTAAGGCTTGCATGTTCCGGCGGTGTTTCGGCACGGGCCACGCCCAGGCCAGGCAACAGCAGGGCCGCAGTCAGCAATGCTGCGCCTATGGCTTGCGACTCCACAGGTGGTAAGCCAGGTGAAACTGGCAATGTTTCAGATAAAGTAGAAACAGAAAGAGGTGCAGTTATTTTATTCATGTCGAAGTTCTCTGATTAGTTGCAACCACAACCACCACCACCCACACCGGCACCGCCTGACGCGCTTTCACGGCTGGTATAAATGTGTTCGCTGTAGCGCGATTCGAGCCTGTCGTTTTCAAATGTCATTTCAGACTTCGCCAGATTGCCTTTTTCCCATGGTTGCACGACCTTGATCAGACTGCATCCGGACAAGCCAAGCACAGTACCGCCAGCTAATAGCAAGCAGACAGCTTTCCTTAAGCTACTCTTCAAACTTTTATTCATTTTTTTATTCATTTGGTGACTCCCAGCGAAGATTTTATTTTTTCTTCCAGTGCGCTCTTGTCAGCGTCCTTGAAGCCTGCATGTTCAAACAGGATTTTTCCATCCGGGCCGATCAGTACACTGCTGGGCATGCCTTTGACACCATAACTGCGCGGCGTCGCCCCGGCAGGATCAAATGCCACTACAAAGCGGGCTGGCGTGGTCGCCAAAAACTGGCGCGCATCGTCATTTTTCTGATCCAGGTTGACGCCAATAATTTGCAAACCCTGGGCACCATATTTCGATTGCAGTTCATTCATCCATGGGAAAGACTGACGGCAAGGGCCACACCATGAAGCCCAAAAATCCAGGTACACCAACTTGCCCTGATATTTCGCCAGTTTGACATTTCCTTCGACCCCGTTCAGGTCAAATGCAGGTGCAACACTGCCTTTGTCGAGTGCCATTGCCGAGCTGACTATCAAGGTGGCTGCAAGACCTGACAGCACCTGGCTTACCCGTTTTTTATTAATGTGTAATGTGAATTTCATCGTCCTGCCTCATTTCTCATTTCTTTCAATCCAGAAAAGCCGGACCGGAGTCCGGCTCCCACTCACTTTTGTGTTGTACCTTGACGGGCCTGGCGTTTGCGCCAGACGATGACTGCCACAGCCAACATCACCAAAACTGGCAGCATTGGATCTTTACCATCACGGGCAACCGAGCAACCACCGCCGCCTTGATTGCTTGGCACGTTGCTGGTCACAGTTGGGACCGCTGGATTTACAGCCGTCGCTGCAAAAGCGATGCTCCAGGTCGTGGTGGTGTCGGAAGAACTGATAACGACGCTGCCGTTATTGGCACCTGCATTTGCAGGGGCATAGCTCACCACCAGTTCACAAGATGTATTTGCCTGCAAGCTGAACGGGAAGCGTGGGCAAGATGCACTATCCACTACGGCTGTGTATGGACCTGTGAACGCTGCATTTGTCAGTGCAATGGCACTGGTGCTTGGATTGCTGAGCGTGAAGCGCTTGACCAGATTTGCATTACCTATCGTGGCAGAGCCAAAATCAAAGGATTGCGGATTGATGGTCAGAGCAACGGTTTTGACCGGTATGGCGACACCTGTACCAGCCAGATGGACACTCAGTTGTGCACCACCATCAGTCACCACCAATACATCTGCTGCTTTGCTGCCGGCGCTGGATGGCGTAAAGACCGTATCAATGGTACAGCTGGCTGCCGGACTAACTGTACCAATGGCGCTGCAAGTACCTGCTAACGAGAAGTCATTGAGTTGACTACCATTCAATACCAGGCTGGTGATCTTCAGTGCAGCGGTGCCTGTGTTGCTCAGTGTTGTCGTGTGTTTGGCTGAGCTTGTACCGACCTGTGTATCTGTGAACTGCACGGTGCTGGTATCAGACAATACTGGCTTGGCGACTGCCTTGCTGGTTGCCGTGCCGGTGATAGCCACTTGCAATGCTGCGGCATTCGAAGTCACCGCCAGGCTGGCGCTTGCATCGCCTTCAGTTGTCGGAGTAAATATAACTGGCACATTGCAACTCGCGCCAACAGCAAGACTGCTACCGCAAGTATTGCCGGTACCAATTGCGATGGCTGATGAACCACTGACTTTGACAGACGACAGTGTCAGCACAACATTGCCTGTGTTAGACAAACTGATCTGCTGTGTCACAGGGCTACCACCAACGGTCTGTGCACCAAAGGCTAGCACGCTGGGCGTAGCTGCGATGGCGGGGGTAGCAGCAGCGCCGCTACCAGCCAGGCTGATGACGACATTGCCATTGGAGGCATTTGAGGCAATGTTCAGCGCGGCAGCAAAAGCACCTGCTGCGGCAGGTGTTGCCTGCACAGTCACAGTACATTGGGCTCCTGCAGCAACTGCTGTTAGCGTACTGCAGCTACCACCAAGGGCAAAAATGGTGGCATTAGCACCAGTCAGTCCGATGGAGCTGAAATTTAATGCTGCCTGACCGCTGTTGGTGATGGTGACAGTCTGCGCCGCAGATGTTGCATTGAGCAATACTGAACCAAAGTTCAGACTGGTTGCTGATACTGCCATACCTGCCTGAGCGGCTGCATTGCCGGTACCACTGAGACTGACCAGACTGACGCCACCGGTGGCGTTATGAGTTATGCTGATACTGGTAGTACGACTGCCCTGTGCGGTCGGCTTGAAAGTGGAAAGCACAGTACAAGTAGCACTAGGGGCGAGTGTAGTTCCGCTCGCACAGCTGCCGCCAGCCAGGCTAAAGTCACCCGTTGCGCCACCAGTCAGCGTTATTGCGGTAATGTTCAATGCAGCCGAGCCGGTATTGCTGACCGTGGTGCTGAGTGCAGTGCTGGTCTGGCCCACGGTGGTTCCGTTGAATGCCAGGCTAGCCGGGGAAACTGTCGCTATCGGGCCGGCAACTACGGTAGGGTTACCAATAAATGCGGCCAGATCGGCAATTTCTGACTGACTGAATTTATTGTTATATAAAGTGCCCATGCCGCCTTTGTTCAGCGTCCAGGCATTGCTGATTTCAGTTGGATTGTTCGCGCCTCGCAAAATACCATTGACGTTACTGGCTGGGCTGGCACCATGACATGCGGTACAACTGGTCCCACCAGAAACCGGGCCGTTCAAATACAGGCTTTTACCATTCAAGGCATCAGCAGCATAGGCAGCAGACATGCCCGTTGCCAATTCAAGCGCGATACCTAAGCCTAGCGCACCACCCAGTACACCAGCCTGTCGCAATAAGCGAGTAAAACGAAAATGCAACTTCATCATAGTTTCCCTTCAATGATTAAAATAATTCACTGCATGCAAACACCAAGAGCCATTCCATTGAAAACAGCATGTGCCACTGCACACAGTCGCCAATCACGCGTCCACTGGTACAGTGTTGCCAGCAAAAAGCCTGGTAAAAAAATCGCTGCAACCATCGTCCATCCTGCCGTTACATGCATTGCGCTGAACACTGTTGCCGATAGCAACACTGGCAACACGGTTGCGTTGATACCAGATTGCTGAAACCGGCCTATCAGGTATTGCTGCAGACCGGCACGCACTACCAACTCTTCCAGAACCGGAGCCAGCAGCAAGAGCCGCAACATCACACCCACATCTGGTGCACGCATTTGATTTCCACACATCGCGTGCTGAACAAAAAAAGGGAAAATGGCACTCACCTGTTCAAGCATTCAACTTTCTGCAATGCTGGCTTAAAAAATCGCGCGCATCTTTTGCGTGACCTGAATAAGATCTGATTTTTTGTCGTACTTCGATAAAAAAATAGACCTCTCCGTTTGTTTCAAGCGGTTAATACGCCTTTAATCCAAATTGGTTCAAAGAAAAAGAAAATATTTTTTTATGCGTGGCGAAGCAGCTTTGCACGACCACAAAATCAAGATTGATTTACGCAAGACAGATGGAGAAGTAAAAAGCAAAAAAGAAAAATGACCGGCTAAAAAATACGACGAAGAAAACATATCGTTGCGATACAATCATTCGATCAGATTGACACCGTTCACCACATTGGAAGGCGCCATTTCAATCAAATGCCAAGATTGCCATTCTTTACACAACATTCGTTTGCAAACCAGATTCCAGTATTTTTTTACGCGCAATGAACCTTTTCCACCCGATCAGGTATTAACGGTTAATCGAGGAGAGTGCAGGCATGTTTGAGAATTGGGGATGGCGAGGTAAGAAAGACAACAAGCGTCCAACTACCCCGGAAACGTATGAAGTTGAATTGATATGCTCGATTGCAAATGGAGATCGCCAGGCTTTTGAGGCTTTGTATCGCGTGTACTTTGGCAGGTTAGCCAGATTTCTTGACAAGATGACACGCGACACGCATCTGATAGAAGAGATAGTCAACGATACGATGTTGGTTGTCTGGCAAAAAGCCCATACCTTTAACCAGACTTCACGCGTATCCACCTGGATATTTGCGATTGCCTATCGCCAGGCCTTAAAAGCTATACATACATTTGATGAGGCAGTCGAATCCAATTTTGAACATCATGCCGCAGAAGCCCGATACGAGCCAGAACACCAGATGTCTGCCCAACAACTGGAAGGTGATCTGAACCGGGCATTGCGAGCCTTACCAATGGAACAACGTGTGGTAGTCAGCCTCACCTATTATCATGAGATGGGATACAAGGAAATTGCGGAGACCATGGAATGCCCGGTCAATACCGTTAAAACCCGGATGTTCCACGCAAGACAGCGTCTAAGATTCATGCTTTCCGACAGCATGGAGGAAATATTATGAACATGAAAACAACTCAGTCCGGTCAGCCTGCGCAGTCTGATGCGGCAGTCCATGCCATCGTCCAGGACCTGTTGCCGTGGTATGTCACCAATACCCTGCAGCCCGGCGAAAAACAAATGGTGCAAGCGCATTTGCAAACCTGCACCGCATGCAAGGACGATCTTCAGTGGCAGCTCAGCCTGAAAGCCAAAGAGCCAGTGTCAGGTACAGCGCCCGATCTTGATCGTGCTTTTGCCCGCCTTTTACCAAGATTGGATGCGCAGCCACAAACAAGCAAAGCCAAAGATGATAAAAACATCGTGGCGCGCTTTTGGGCCTTGTTGACGACATTTGCGAAAAATGGAAACACTTCCATGCGCTGGGGTACGTGGGTTATGGCAGCACAAACAGCCGTCATTGTTGGGCTGGTGGTGCATATGGCCCTGCCCAAACAGGACGATAGCAGTTATCATGTGCTCGGCGCCGGTGATCGCTCGTCCGGCAATATTGTTGTCGTTTTCAAACCAGAAACTACTATCAAAGATATACAGCGCATCATGTCTGTGAATGACGCCCGCATCATCGATGGCCCCACGGTCACCAATGCCTATCTGCTTAATGTCCCCGACACCCGGTTGACGCAAAGCGTGGATGAGTTGCGTTCTGAGCCAGTGATTGAACTGGTTGAATCCCTGCAATCCGGAGGTGTGAAATGAGCAAGTCTGGAAAGCGGCGCTGGATTAGCGTCTGGCTCTGTACTGTACTTGGGCTGGCAGCAGGATTGAGTTCTTGCCCGGCCAGCGCCCGCAATGACAACGATACAGAACAAACCATGCAAAAAGAGCCGGAAGCACGACGCAAATTACTGGTCATGCTGCATCTGCCAGCACCGCATTTTCGTCCGGATGTCAGTTACAGCGGCGGTTACAGCAATGATGTCAGTCGCACTGCAAGACGCCGCATCGCTGAAGAACTGGCCAATACACATGGTTTGAAACTGCTGGAAGACTGGCCCATGCCAGTACTGAATGTCGATTGCTTTGTCATGGAAGAGACCGGAACCACATCTGAAGCCCAGATGATGGAAATACTCAGTAAAGATGCACGGGTTGCCTGGGTCCAGACTATCAACACCTTTGATGCGCAAGCCAAGAATGACCCCTTGTTTCCGGTGCAACCAAGTAACAAATATTGGCAACTGGAGGACGTACGCAAGATTGCGACTGGCCGCAACGTGGTTGTGGCCGTCATCGACAGCGGCGTAGAAATCAAACACCCTGACCTGACAGGACAAATCACACTGAACCAGAATTTTATCGACGGTAACCCCTATGTGGGCGAAACCCATGGCACTGGCGTTGCCGGTGTCATTGCCGCACGCGCCGGGAATGGTATAGGTATAGAAGGCATCGCCCCTGATACCCATGTGATGGCCCTGAGAGCCTGCTGGCAAGAGCCGGAGAATAAAACCAAATGCAATAGCTTCACCCTGGGCAAGGCGTTGAATTTCGCCCTGGCGCAAGGTGTGCAGGTAATTAACATGAGCCTGTCCGGTCCGCCTGACCGCTTGCTGAAGCAATTGCTGGACGCGGCGATTTCCCGCAACATCAAGATTGTCGGTGCCATGGACCCTAACCGCGCTGATGGTGGTTTCCCAGCGTCGCACCCAGGCGTATTTGCCGTGGCAGACAGCAAAACCACCATGCTTGCGAATGACATTTTGATAGCGCCAGGACGGGACATACCAACAACCGCACCGGGCGCACGCTGGAATTTTGTGTCAGGTTCTTCGTATTCAGCAGCGCATATCTCAGGAATGATGGCACTGCTTAGCGAACTGAAGCCATCGGCAAGCCTGGCGCAGATACGTGCTGACCTGGTGGTCAATCCGGTCAACCAGAGTGATGCCAATATCAGTGGACAGGTTAATCTGTGTGCCACCTTACTCAGGGTTACACATAAATGTGCGTGTTCATGTCAACTGGCTGCGCCTTCAGTCTCCACTGCACAATCCCTCACTGTCGCCGCTGGTCCATAAGATATGCAAAATTGATGGCCATTCATAAAGGTGCAGTATTGCTTAAATTTTGTGCAATTTTTATCTTTACCCTTTTTGCTTTCGATAGCAAGGCATACGCACAGGTCAGTGGCAGCGTCACGCTGGTTTCAGATTATTATTATCGTGGTATTTCGCTCAGTGACGGGCAGGCGGTACCGCAGTTGAATCTGGTTTATGATGGTCCCGATGGCTGGTATGCCGGGGCCTTTGGCTCAAAAGTCCGGGTCAACAGCTGGAATAGCGATGGTGAGCAGATCTTGCTGTACTCCGGTCTTTCACGGCGTCTGGCTTCAGGCATGATCTGGGAAGCGGGTGTCACCGGGTCGCTATTTCCCAAGACAACCGACCTCAACTATGGTGAAATATTCACCGGGGTCATGATGGATAATCTCAGCGCCAGGATTTACTATTCCCCTGACTACATTGGTTTGCGTATGAAGACCCTGTACCTCGAAGCAAATGCAGATTATGCATTACACGAGCGTATTGATGTGTTCTCCCACGTTGGCTGGCTGACCTATCCTGATGCTAAAGCCAGCCAGGTTGCCAACAACCGCCTCGATGCGCGTGTTGGATTTGGCCTCAACTTTTCATCCTGGAAATTGCAACTGGCTTACGGCACAACCAAACAGAGACAGGCTTACGGTACGATCAAATCAAACAGCAGCTTGGTATTCAGCGCCAGCTACCTGTTCTGATTTCGTGCCATATCCCCTGTCCATTGGGAATTTGCAAGGTAAAAATGGCTGAATGAATCTCGTAATGTAGTCAGAATGCAATCAAAAATCAGTCCAAAGCTGCCCAAATCTTTGGCAGCACAGGGTATAATCTCGCCCTTATGGCTTTCCAACCTTTCATTTCCAAACCCAATCCGCATGCTATCGCGCTGGCGACGGTACTGTATGGCTTGCTGTATTTCGTGTTTATTACAGCACTGAAGGTATCGATGAGTCCGGCCACGGATGCCGGTACCGATACAGGTCTGTGGGGTAACCAGGTTTTCATGACTATTTTTGGTTTCATGCAATACTTGCTGCCTGGCCTGGTGGTGGGTTATCTGGCAAGACGTTCGCCCATGATGCATGGTTATTTGCTTGGGATTGCCACTACTGCACTGGTGTATACCTATGCCAGTGTCGCCTATAGCGACGCACCAGATTCACTGCCCACCACCTACACCGTGTTATATACCTGCTTTGTGGCGGGGGTATGGTGTTCGCTGGGGGCGATTATTGGTGATCATTTCAGTTCACGCAAACAGTAAGCTTTAATACAGCGCTTGGTTCCGCACTTAGTGCTGCCCTTAGTTCTGCCCTTACTTCCAGACAGGTGAGCGTTTTTCCATGAAAGCCTGCACACCTTCTTGTGCTGTCTCATCCATCATATTGCAAGCCATGGTTTGCCCCGCCAATTGATAGGCGGCCTCAATCCCCATTTCCAGCTGTTTATAGAATAATTGCTTGCCCATACTGATGGCCACTGCGGGTTTGGCGATGATGCTGGCTGCCAGTCCGGCAACACAGGTGTCGAGTTGTTCAGGGCTAACCACGCGATTGATCAGGCCACGCTGCATTGCAGTCCAGGCATCAATAAAATCACCGGTCAACAGCATTTCCATCGCCTGTTTTCGTGAGACATTGCGCGACAGAGCAACTGCAGGGGTGGAACAGAACAAACCTACATTCACGCCAGAGACGGCAAAACTGGCATTATCACTGGCCACTGCCAGATCGCACATGCCCACCAGCTGGCAACCGGCAGCGGTTGCCAGGCCCTGCACACGGGCAATCACCGGTTGCGGTAATTTCTGGATAGTCAGCATCAGCTTGCTGCATTGCTGGAACAGGACCTTGTAATAATCTTCTGTCGGCTGGGCCTGCATTTGTTTAAGGTCATGCCCGGCACAAAATGCCTTGCCTGCAGCCGCCAATACGACGACGCGTACGGTTTCGTCAACTGCAATGGCTTTGAATTCAGCCTGCAAAGCAACCAGCATTTCTTCTGACAGCGGGTTGAAACGCTCGCCACGGTTCAGTGTCAGGGTAGTGATGCCGCCCACATCATTGCGCAATACCCAGGGGGTGTCCGCTGCGAGACTCATTCAGCGTCTTCCGGTTCTGGTTCCATGCCGGTCTGCACGCTCTTGCCCTGCCCCAACAAGACTGGTGGTACATAAGTCGCCAGCAAATGTTCACGGCTGGCCGGGGTTTCCAGGCTGATGCGACCGAGGGCACCGCTACGGTAATCCAGCAACAGGGTATGCGAGGCCTTTTCATAATCCCAGTCGCCGCCTTTAAGTTTATAGCCACGTTTTTTGGCCACGCCTTCAATCACAGAGACGGCGTCGATACCTTCTACCGGAAAACCATAGCGCTCAGTCAAGAATTTGGGGTAGTGAATCAGCAACTGCTCCGCCAAAAAGGTCGCAATTTCTTCTTCGATCAGCGCATTCACACCAACCGCATGGCTTGCCGCCAGCATCAGGCCGTCTGTAGGATGTTCTATCTTGGGCCACAGCATGCCGGGAGTATCGGTCAAAATCATGTTCTTGCCCAGGTACAGGCGTTGCTGGGTCTTGGTCACAGCCGGTTCATCACCGACATTGGCAACCCGTTTTTTCAGCAGGGCATTCATCAGCGTCGATTTACCGACGTTGGGGATGCCCATGATCATCATGCGCAGCGGCTTAGTCGGCACGCCTCGATGCGGGGCTTGCTGCAAAGCCAGGCCGGGCACTTTGGCGACATCGGATGGTTTTTTGCAACTCAGGGCAACGGCGAACACACCTTTCTGGGCATTGTAAAAATCCAGCCAGGCTTTGGTGGCATTCGGGTCAGCGAGGTCGGCCTTGTTCAAAATCTTCAGGCAGGGGCGTTGGCGGAAATTGCGCAGCGACTCAACCATGGGGTTGCAAGAGGCTTGCGGAATGCGGGCATCCAGCACTTCTATCACCAGATCGGTGTTTTCCATGGTTTCCGCCGCCTTCTTGCGGGCGGCGTTCATGTGGCCGGGGAACCATTGTATGGACATGCTTATTCTTCTTTTTAGCAAAAACAAAGCGATATTGTACGGAAGTCTGCCCTGCTTGCGCCGGAAGTTTCACCTCTTTCCCTGTGAGAATCACAAAACTATAGACTTATAGCAATATTGACCCGGTTTCTTTTGGATAAATTAAACACATACGCCCCAGAATTATTAAAATGAAGAAACTTTGCGATAACCCAATAATATTGAAAAATAAACGACAATAAGATCATTTTAATGGTACGTTAAATAAAATAAGCCATTTCCACAATGCTTTTCTGGCTGCGATTAAGATATCACATAAACAAACATCGACAATTCCATGCACATTGTTCAACAAATCTTAGTGATATCAAGGATACTGACCGGTATTGCGGGTTTGATGCTGTCTGCCTGTCTGAACATTACCCAGGCAGCAAACCTGAATGCCCCAGGTGATACACCTGTCTGCGCCGATTTTTTACAGCAAATAGCTAAGAAACCTGCTGCCCTGGAATTCATGTCTTGCGAAGCCACGATGCAGGCACAAATCCATGTCCTGCGTGTCAGTTACC
Organism: Undibacterium sp. GW821-FHT11B02; assembly: GCF_058808955.1. Lineage (NCBI taxonomy): Bacteria > Pseudomonadati > Pseudomonadota > Betaproteobacteria > Burkholderiales > Oxalobacteraceae > Undibacterium > Undibacterium sp. GW821-FHT11B02. Next base: position 153,691 of record NZ_JBXASD010000004.1, read on the forward strand.
GTGTTGCCGGGTCGGCAGCGGCCAAAGTGGAAGATTACTTTGTCAAACAAGCGCACATGGGAAGAATGAAACGTGTTTGTTGCATCTGGGAAACCCATGCCAGCCGCCTGCACCCGGGCAGTGGGCACTTTGCCAGTGGTCACGAATTTGACTACGGCATCAGCATGGCGTCGGAAGAAACTCTTGTCAGCCAGCGGGCAGACTGGGCAAAAATCAAATGGTTTTATGTGACGGTCGAGCTGCCGCTGGAATCCCCTTAGGGTTTAGTCTTTTGTTCCGTGTTTTTCTCGTCCAGTTTTCTGACCCCGGCGGCCAGGTAATCCGTCAATTCATTCGGCACCGTCAGCGATAACTGATAATGCATGATTTCCAGCCCCTGTGCAGTTTGCTGGATGACACCTGTAGCCTGGCATATGCCCATCTGAGTATGTAATTGTTCATCAAACCAGATCCAGCGATGATCTTCAGAAAAGCTGATATGCCGGTTAAAGGATTTAAAAGCCCAGGCGGACGGGCGCTCAAAAAACCGCTTGGCCCATACCTTGAATTCATCCCGCGTCCAGCGTTCGGTCTTGTCGGTGCCGATGTACACGCCGTCTTTTGCCATCTTGTCGAAATAGCTGCGGCGCGCATGGGCGGCATCGTCATGCCATTCGTCGATAAAACGCGCGACTTTTTCGGTCAACATGGCACGGTCATCAACAGCCTGGGCCAGAGCGCATGTAAGTGCCAGCAACAGGGCGGTCAAGAGTTTTTTCATTGCCTGATCCAATTTATCCCGAAGACGCAACAGTCAGAAAATCTTCTTTTTCAATGCGATAGATCAGGCTTGCTGCCTGACCGGGCACGTCATCCACCGAGCTGTACAGTCGCATACCCATACGTTCCAAGGCGCGGCGCGATGCGCTATTGGCTGGTCGCACAAGGCCATATACCGCCGGTTCGTCCAGTGTTTCAAACGCCACTTGCAGGGCGGCTTGCGCCATTTCGCTGGCATAACCCTTGCCCCAGGCATGGGTGGCAAAACGAAAATACATGTTCAGACCGGTGAAATCACCAATCTGCTTGCGCATGATGCCACCAAAACCCAGTACCTGACCAACATCGTCGCCAGCACAGACTGTCCAATAGCCAAAATGCTGTCTTTCCCAAAAACCTACCCAGTCGTCCAACAAGGTTACGGTTGCTTCACGCGAGCGTGCACCATCAGGATTATGCACATTAGTCGCCGGGTCGCCATGGATAAGCGCAGCACTATCAATATCCGAACGTTCCAGCTTTCTGAGCAGCAGGCGTTCTGTCCTGATGCTGTGCAATTGATCAAACGGATACTTCATCAATCCAGATCAGCCAGCACTTTGAGATGGGCCACCACGCTTCTGCCCAGCGCCGACAGGTTATACCCGCCTTCCAGGCAACTGACGATGCGTTTATTGGAAAATTCTTTGGCGATGCCCATGATTTCCCGCGTGATCCAGGCGTAGTCAGCTTCTACCAGGCCCAATTGCCCCATGTCGTCTTCACGGTGGGCATCGAAACCGGCAGAGATGAAAATCATTTCCGGTTTAAACTCGCGCAGGGCTGGCAACCATTTTTCGCTTATCAGTTGCCTCACCACATCGCCATAGCTATGTGCCGGCACCGGGACATTCACCATATTGCTGGCTGGATGATCGGTACCGGTATAGGGATAAAATGGATGCTGAAAAAAACTGACCATCAATACCCGCTCGTCATTGCGGAAAGCTTCCTCCGTACCGTTGCCATGATGTACATCAAAGTCCACAATGGCGACATGCTTCAGTCCACGTACTTCCAGTGCATGCTTAGCCGCTACAGCAACATTATTGAACATGCAAAAGCCCATGGCTTCGCTTGGAGTAGCATGGTGGCCAGGTGGGCGTATGGCGCAGAAGGCATTTTCAATTTCACCGTCGAGCACGGCATCAGTAGCTGCCACTGCTGCCCCTGCTGCCCGCAGTGACGCCCGCCAGGTGTAGGCGTTCAGGCAGGTGTCAGCATCCAGCGGAAAATGATCGTACTCAGATCGCTCAGAAGGGCAGTTTTCACGGATGCGGAAGATAGCCTCCTCTGTATGTACCCTTGCCAGATCAGCCTCACTGGCCTGGGGTGCATCGCGATGCTCAAGAAAATCACTGATACGGCTGGCGATCAATTGATCGTCTATGGCTTGCAAGCGTTCCGGCGATTCGGGATGCCATGAGCCCATTTCGTGGCGCTTGCAATCAGCATGGGTGTAATACGCAGTAGTCATGTCTCTTTGCCAGGCCACCGCAAAATTACCCCGATAAACTTGCAGGGACCGGGAATTCTTTGGTTTGGCCAATCTATTTTATCTGTCTTAACGTCAGTTTCACCTTATTTCAATGATTTTGCAAACCCGGCAATCTAAAACTTTTAGCCTTGGGCAACAGTTTCCGACAATTCCGTTTACACTGTCACGCTTAGACAAAAGCAATCAGACAATGCCTGGCACAGCCAGAACGGCCAGGCTATTGCCAAGTACGGGCGTTTTATTGAGGAAAAAAATGTTTTCCAAAGTGCATAAAGTAGCAAAGCAGGTCAATGGCATCATCATCGGCAAGGAACAGCAAATCCGCCAGGCACTGGTGTGTTTACTGGCTGGGGGCCACTTATTGATCGAAGATTTACCTGGTGTCGGCAAAACCACATTGGCCCACGCACTGGCCATTTCCCTGGGCCTGAAGTTCAATCGCCTGCAATTTACCAGCGACCTGTTACCGGCAGATGTGATCGGCATTTCGATTTTTGACCGGGAGAAATCACAGTTTGTATTCCACCCAGGCCCCGTATTTACCCAGGTATTACTGGCAGATGAAATCAATCGTGCCACCCCGAAAACCCAGTCCTCCCTGCTGGAAGCCATGGAAGAACGGCAGGTATCCACCGAAGGCCTGACGCGCATCCTGCCACAACCATTTTTTGTGATTGCGACCCAAAATCCGGCGCATCAGGTGGGTACCTTTGCTTTACCCGAATCACAACTTGACCGTTTTTTGATGTGCCTTTCACTGGGCTATCCAGACGCGGCGGCAGAGCGTGCACTATTGCTGGGTGAAGACAGACGCAGTCTGTTGGCCAGCTTGCCCGCTGTCATGCAGGCAGAAGAATTAATGCAGGCACAACAGCTGTTGAAGCAAATCCATACTTCGGCATCGTTGATTGATTATGTGCAGGCACTGGCGCACGCCACCCGCCAGGGTGACCTGTTTGCCGAAGGCATGAGCCCGCGCGCCTCTATCGCCCTGTTGCAAGCTGCCCGTGCCTGGGCTGCGCTCGAAGGTCGTGACCATGTATTGCCGGAAGATGTTCAAGCAGTGCTGATACCAGTGATTGCACACCGCCTGCGACCGCTCAAATCCACTACAGGGAAAGTCAGCGCCAGCAGTGAATTGCTGGCTCAACTGATGAAGCGTGTCAGCGTTTGATAGTCCCATCTTGATAGCGCCATCTTTATCTTCAGACCCAGGATCATGCTGACCGCCATCAAGAAAAAACTGCGAAAAATCATTTTTCTGGAAAATAAACCGGAAAGCGGTGAAATTTTCCTCAAACAGCGTCGCGTGTTCACCTTGCCCAGCAAGGCAGGCTGGTCCTTTGTGGTTTTATTGCTGATCCTGTTCGTGACAGCAACCAATTACAGTCTGAACCTGGGCTTCGCCCTGACTTTTGTGTTGGGCGGCGTTGCTCTGGTGAATACCTTCTTTGGCTTTCGTAATCTGGCCTACCTGCATTTGCTGGCCGGTCCCAGTAAATCGGTATTTGCCGGTGAAGAAACCGAATATACGGTCTTTCTGATCAATCGCAAACCCATCCAGCGCTACGCGATCTGGATAGGCTTTGCTGGTCACCCCGACAGGGCTGTGGATATCTCGCCGAATAGCCAGGTGGCGGTACAACTGAGCTGCCCTACCCAGAACCGCGGTCTGCAACCCATCCCAAGAATACGTTTGCAGACCTGGTTCCCGCTGGGATTATTGCGCGCATGGAGTACCTGGTTGCCGGATGCCCAGGCCGTGGTATATCCACAGCCGGAACTGAACCCACCTCCCCTGCCGGTTTCTGGCAAGGCCAAAAACGACGTGCAGGGACATGCTGGGGAAGAAGATTTTTCCGGAGTACGCGCCTACCAGCCAGGTGATCCGATGAAACATCTGGCCTGGAAACATATCGCCAGGGTTGATACCGCATTAGGCGGTCAACTGGTGACGAAACAATTTTCCGGCGGTTCTGGCAGTGATGTCATCATCGATTTTTCTGCCTTGCCCACCCACATGGATATGGAATTGAAACTGTCACGCATGACCAGTTGGGTGCTGGAAGCAGATCAGCATGGCCTGATGTTTGGATTTCGCCTGGGCCAGACCAACTTACCCCCGGCACAGGGGCCAGAACACTGCGAAACCTGTCTGCGTGCGCTCGCGCTTTATGACTTATGAAGATCATGCAATCTCCGTGGTTTCGCCCCATCCTGTCACGCGACAAATCTGACACGCTACTGCTGATATTTGCCTGTTTTTGTGTGCTGTTGCCGCATATGGAGCACATCAAATGGTGGGTCAGTGCCGCCTCTGCCCTGTTACTGATCTGGCGCGGCTGGCTGACACTGAATGGCAAGCGGCTGCCACCGGCATTGCTGTTATTGCCCATCGCCCTGCTGATGATGGGTGGCGTTTTTCTTACGCATAAAACCTTCTTTGGGCGCGAGGCGGGTGTCACTATGCTGGTCTTGCTATTGACCTGCAAGCTGCTGGAAATGCATGCCAAGCGTGATTTGTTTGTAGTGATTTTTCTGGGTTTCTTTTTGCTGCTGACCAGCTTTTTTTATCAGCAAACCATAGGTACGGCCCTGATCACCATGTTCGCGCTATGCTTTTTGCTGACGGCGCAACTGTCTTTTCATTACACCGGAGTCGTGCCGTCGCTGTGGCAAAGACTGAAACTGGGTGCAGGTATTCTGGGATTGGCGATACCGGTGACGGTTATCGCTTTCCTGCTGTTCCCGCGCATACAAGGCCCCTTATGGGGGCTGCCGGGTGACGCGCAATCCGGGCGTACTGGCCTGTCAGGTTCCATGGCACCTGGCAATATCAGTGATCTGGTGTTGTCGGAAGATATTGCTTTTCGCGTCAAGTTCAATCAGGCCGTACCACAAAAATCCTTGCTCTACTGGCGTGGCGTGGTCATGACCGATTTTGATGGACGTACCTGGTCGCAAGATGATAGGTCCGGGCCGATTTCCAAAAACCATGTGGTCTTTAGCGGCAACAATATCCGCCAGGAAATCATCCTCGAACCAAATGGCCAGAACTGGATGTTTGCCCTTGATGTAGCGGCAGGACAGCCGCAAATTGAAGGTGCTCCCATCACCAGTAGCCTGGTGAATGCGCAAATGGAAATACGCAACGCACGCAGTATTAATCAACGGTTGCGCTATGCGGTTGATTCTTATCCAGCCTATAGATTGGAAGCCAATGCCGACAAGGATGTGCTGCTTGCCGCCCTGAACCTGCCTGATGGCTATAACCCGCGCACAGCAGCTTTTGCTGCCAAGCTACGTGCAAGCTATCCAGACAATCAGCAATTGATAGCTGCCGTGTTGAACCATTTCCGGCATGAAGCATTTTCTTATACACTGGAACCATCGCGCCTCGGTCTGCATAGTATTGACGAATTCCTGTTTAATACCAAGGCCGGGTTTTGTGAGCATTATTCAAGCGCCTTTGTAGTCTTGATGCGCGCCGCCAAAATACCAGCACGCGTAGTCACCGGTTATCAAGGTGGCTCCATGAATACCGTCGACGATTATTTTGAAATCAGGCAATCTGATGCGCATGCCTGGGCCGAAGTCTGGCTGGAAGGCCGGGGTTGGGTGCGAGTCGACCCGACTGCGGCTGTGGCACCGGAACGTGTCATGCAATCACTGAACTATGCCGTACCGCGCCGGGGTCTGGCCGGGCTGGTGAACCTGGGGCCAGCCGGCACCTCGCTGCTCAACGAAGTGCGCATGCAATGGGATGCCATCAATAATTCATGGAACCAATGGGTACTGAATTACAATCAAAGCTCGCAAAAAAGTTTGCTGAATTCGCTGGGCTTTCTGGATGTTGACTGGGGGCAAATAACCTTGCTGTTTTTTATTGCAGCCAGCCTGGTGATCGGACTGATGGCGCTGCCTTTAATGCGTAACCAGCAACGTATCAGTGCGCTTGATAAGGTATACTTTTCTTTCTGCCGCAAAATGGCAAAAAAAACTGTCCCACGGGAAGTACACGAGGGCCCGCACGCCTATCTGCAACGTCTGCGTGCTGTATTGCCCGCAACTGAAATGGCAAGCGTGGAACGTTTTTTATTACTGTATGCAGCAACGCGCTACGGTAAAATCTCTGAGCCGGAAACCCTGGTGGTCCGGCGTTTAAAAACTCTGCTGGCTGAATGCCGCTAATTTTTCGATATTGAATTTTGAAATATTCTTATTCTTCTGTAGCAGGCAGTTTGTTGACGCTGATATTGAGCTCCCTGCTTCTTGCTCCACATGCCCAAGCCACGGCTACGACAGTAAAGAAACACAAAAAAACCAGCAGTGCAGCCAGCGCTTCTGCAACTGACAACGGTACTGACAAAGCTATCAAGAAAGATGATGTCCATTTTGATCAGTGGAAAGAAGTGTCCGCCTTTATCAACAAAATGGTTAACAAGCATGGCTTTGTTGAGGCTGATTTAATCGCCACCTTCAAACAGGTGCGCTACGTGGAACAGACCAGACAGTTGATGCGCCCTGCACCACCAGGTCGCCCAAAAAACTGGAAAGCCTATCGTGCCCGCTTTGTTGAACCTTACCGCATTGAAGCTGGCGTCGCCTTCTGGGACAAATATGCAGATGACCTGGCACGTGCCGAGCAACAATATGGGGTACCTGCAGAAATCATCGTCGGCATCATCGGTGTAGAAACCATTTTTGGCAAACAAACTGGCAACTTCCGCGTCATGGATGCGCTGACGACACTGGCCTTTGATTATCCAGATACTTCGACACGTGATGCCCGAATGCAATTCTTCCAGTCTGAACTGGAAAACATGTTACTGATGGCACGCGAATCCTCGCTAGATCCCTTTGTGTTCAAAGGTTCTTATGCAGGTGCTATAGGCTGGCCACAATTCATGCCTGGCAGCATCAGAAAGTACGGAGTGGACTTTGATGGCGATGGCAAAATCAACCTCACCGATTCGCCTGTCGATGCCATAGGCAGCGTTGCCCATTACCTGGCAGAACATGGCTGGAAGAAAAATTTACCGGTGGCATTTCCTGCCACGCTCCTCAGTCACGAGAAATCAGAGGCGCTGACCAATGCCATAGGGAAAGGTTTGGCCGCAAGTTTTCAATTGCAGGAATTAAAAACCCTGGTCAGTACCGCCAGCAGCGACGCACCGACCAATGTGTTATATGGCCTGATTGACTTGCAAAATGGCACTGATGCCACAGAGTATTGGTTAGGTACCGATAATTTTTATGCAATTACACGCTATAACCGTAGCTATTTTTACGCCATGTCGGTCTTCGACCTTGGCCGTGTCATTGCTGCAGCCAGAGGAAAATAATAGAGTTAACGAAATTTAACAGAAGATAAAACAGATTTGCTATATGTTTAGAGAAGAGAGGTTAAAAAGCAATATTGTATTTGTGAATTAATTTTCTTAATAAACATTGCTAATCGGTATGATTTAAACTAGAGTAATGTTATCTAGTTGATACATTTACGTATAAATAAGGCAATGTGTCAAGAGATTTAACAATGGTTTGCTATTTTTCTGATAAGCAAATTCTATTTTAAAGATACAATATTACCGTTTGATTAATTTTTTATTGAAGCAACTATTTCAGCATCAATAAACTAAACAGCGAGGTAATTATGGCAAATCTGACCCAGCTTGAATCCGATGAAATCGACTATGATCCAAACAATCTGTTGGATACTCTGATCAAGCAATTGCATTTGAAAAACGATGCTGCACTTTCACGAGCATTAGAAGTTGCACCACCAGTAATCAGTAAAATCAGGCATCGTCGCCTGCCAGTCGGCGCATCACTGCTGATTCGCATGCATGAAATCAGCGATGTAAGCATCAAAGAATTGCGTGAATTGATGGGCGACCGTCGTGCAAAATTCCGTATCAGCGACAAACAATTCAAACCAAAAGACGCAGCATAATTTTGTTTTGATTTGGTAGTTGCTTGGTTTAAAGCTTTAAAATCAACGGCTATTGCATATTGAAAAATACCGAAAGCGCTCCACAAGTGCGATTTCGGTATTTTTTTATTTGCAAGCTGAGGAACGCAAAACAAAATCAAATCTGCTTGCGAGCCTTATCGCGCATATTTAAAATGTAGCCTTTGCCGTCAGTTATAGTAATACCACAGCTTTATGACGGCCTGGTGAAACATTAAAACTGCCACGCCAATCTCATATGGCATCAGTGTGCATGCTTCATTCTGCTCTGCCCCGCTATCAGGCTGGGAAGACGCCTGTAGACAAATAACGGTCACCACGGTCACACACGACAAAGACGATAGTCGCATTTTCTACGTTCTGCGCAATTCGCAAGGCAATCTCGCAAGCGCCTGCGGCAGAAATACCACAGAAAATACCTTCTTCAATCGCCATGCGACGTGCCATGTGTTCTGCATCTGACTGACTGACAGACTCGACCTGATCAACCCTGGCCTTGTCAAAAATCTTGGGCATATATGCTTCCGGCCATTTGCGTATGCCTGGAATCTGTGAACCTTCTTCAGGCTGCGCGCCCACGATCTGGATTTTCGGGTTTTGCTCTTTCAGATAGGCAGAGACACCCATGATGGTACCTGTTGTACCCATGGCACTGACGAAATGCGTCACTTGCCCCTTGGTGTCACGCCAAATTTCAGGCCCGGTGGTTTCGTAATGCGCAAGCGGATTATCAGGATTGGCGAACTGGTCCAAAATCACACCGCGACCTTCAAGTTGCATTTGCTCTGCCAGATCGCGCGCATATTCCATGCCGCCGGTCTTGGGTGTCAGGATAATCTGTGCACCATAGGCAGCCATGCTTTGACGGCGTTCTATGCTCAGATTTTCCGGCATCAGCAAGACCATCTTGTAACCACGCATGGCAGCTGCCATAGCCAGTGCGATCCCGGTATTGCCACTGGTCGCTTCAATCAGGGTATCGCCAGGTTTGATGCGGCCACGCTCCTCTGCCCGCTTGATCATCGACAGTGCTGGTCTGTCCTTGACGGAACCGGCAGGATTGTTTCCTTCCAGTTTACCCAGGATGATATTATTGCGACGCCGGTTTTCATCACCGGGTATTCTCTGCAGCATGACAAGCGGGGTATTGCCAATAGTATCTTCGATGGTCAGATAGGACATAGTGAGCTGCTATAAAGAATCAAACGCTTATTCTAATCCCAGTTACCTATAGATGCTTGTCGCATAAGACTGTCAATGCGACTGTACTGCTGCAAGCACTTGCTTTAAAAAGCGACTGACAGCATGATTCCTCTATGAAAACCAGTTGATTCCGTGGGCAAACCAAGGTCGAAAACAGCTTATACAGAATTTATATAAGCAAATAAGCAAAGAAAAAACCTCTGATTTATCATCAGAGGTTTTTGGGTGCAACTACCTGATTGCTATGCGGACTGGCGTCGGGCCAATCAATTATTTTTTGGTTTCCTTGGCGCTGGCCGATGCTTTAGCTGATGCTGCCGATGCAGGTGCGGGAGTCGCTGCAGGCGCAGGTGCAGTTGCCGATGCAGAGGCTGAAGCCTTATCTGCTTTGCTTGGCTTGGACGCTTTCTCTGCACTGGCTGCCGGTTTGGCAGCGGCACCAGGTTTAGCCTGGCCGTTGACAGTCAAGCCTGCTTCCGACATTTTGGCAGAATTCTTTTCGCCTATGCCTTTGACGCGTTTTTCAAAGTCAGCCCAATCCTTGAAGCTGCCGTTTTTTGTACGTTCTTCAATAATCGCTTTGGATTTGGCAGGCCCTATGCCTTTGATACCGTCCAGTGCAGCCTGATCACCTTTGTTGACATCCACGTCAGCAAATGCAAAACCCGCAGCAGCCAACCAAGCCAGCATAACAAACATCAATTTCTTAAACATGCGAATACTCCCCGTTAAATTGAACAAACATCAAATTGAGCAACTATTTTTATTCAGGCATAGTCCAGTTTGAATTCCTTCCCAGCAGAGTTATCAACGGCGCTGGTAGTAAACCGTTGACAAGTATTCCACAGATTTCTTTCAAGGAGATTTCCAAAACAGGATTTTATTGTCGTATTGCAGATCAGTCTTATGACTGATCTGCCAACTTCTCAATCAGGAAATCGATAAAGCAGCGCAACTTGGGCGGCATCTGACGCCGGCTTGTATAGACGGCAAACAAATGGCCGGCAAAACCTGGACCATGCTTGCTCACCTGAACCAGACGACCAGATGCCAGGTCATCAGCCACCAGCCATGTCGGTAAAAAAGCTGCACCCATACCAGCCAGCACACAATGGTAACTGAGTGTAGTGTCACTTGATTTCATAACGGCATCCAGCTTGAGCGGTACGACACCAGCCATGGCTGACAGTTTCAGACGTTCGTGTTGCACATAATTGGGGAAAATTGTGGCTACAGGCAGCGGCTCTGCCGGATCTGCTGTCGACTTCAAGCTCTGCAGATAAGCTGGTGTGCTCACTATATGGAAAGGCACGCTGCACAAGCGTCTTGCAATCAGGTTAGGTGACGGTTCGGCAGTGGCGCGCAGGGCCAGGTCAAAGCCATCAGCAACCAGGTCCACCATATGGTTGTCGAGATGCAGGTCCAGTCGTATTTCAGGGTATTGCTGGCGGAATTCTGTGAGCAGACTGGCAAAGCTGGCCGTGGCACACCAGACTGGTGCACTGATTTTCAATTCTCCACGTGGCCGCCCGCTTTCTTGCGCCACTGCGGCAATGGCAGCATCCAGGATATCCAAAGCCTGCCGCCCCTGCTCATAGAAGGTCTTGCCAGCTTCAGTCAGACTCATGCTGCGACTGGTGCGGTTCAATAACCTGGCACCGAGCTTGCGCTCCAGCCTGGCGATGTGCTTGCTGACCATGGGGGCTGCCATGCCCAGTCTGTCAGCAGCAGCTGTAAAACTGCCGGATTCTATGATTTCACGAAAGACCCTGATGCCATTGAGTTCTAGTTCATCCATATGTTGCTTCCATATGTTGCGTCCATATTTTGCTTCCATTTGCCGCTTCCGGCCAATGTTGCCTATTTTGGAAATGATTCAATGACTTTACCACTATCGATTTCTAAATTGGGAAACATTATGATCTTCAACATCAAAGCTAATCCTTAGCTTCCATCGTTAGCAGAATTATCTTTTTTATAGGAAAGAGCCGACCATGACTATCAACACATCCCCTTCCGGCAGACTAAGCAGTACACCCGCCGCCAGCAAGACTTTGCGCATCAGCCTGTGGATAGCGCAAATACTGCTCGCATTTGTGTTTTGCGCGGCAGGCATAACGAAACTGACCACGCCCATAGCAGCATTAAGTCAGATGATGCCGTGGACCGGTCAATACTCTGAAAGCTTCGTACGCATCATCGGCTTGATCGACATCGCTGGTGGACTGGGTATGTTGCTGCCGTCGCTGACCCGCATACTGCCCAGGCTGGGAGTAGTGGCAACAGCGGCCAGCATTGTATTGCAGCTGTTCGCCATCACCTTTCATGCCTCGCGCGGTGAACTGTCAGCATTACCATTGAATTTTGTCTTGCTGCCACTATGTATATTTGTATTGTGGGGCCGTGGCAAACGTGTCCCCATCTTGCCACGCGCTTAAGAGACTGTGGCGAAACCAAGGAATTTTTAAACATGCGTTTACCTACTTATTTTATTTCTCATGGTGGCGGTCCCTGGCCGTATATGGATGACTGGCGTGCCAGCATGCAAGTCCTGGAAGCCTCATTGGTCGATATTCCACGCCAGTTGCCGCAAGTGCCGAAAGCCTTGTTGATGATATCGGCCCATTGGGAACAAGCGGCTTTCCGAGTCATGAGCAATCCGCAACCACCCATGGTGTACGACTATAGCGGCTTTCCTGCCCATACTTATGAGGTCAGCTACCCTGCCCCCGGTTCACCCGCATTGGCAGAGCAGGTTATGGACATGCTGAAGGCTGCAGGCTTGCCGACGCAGGCCGATGCCAAACGCGGCTTTGATCACGGCACTTTTGCACCGCTAGCAGTGATGTACCCAGAAGCGCAGATGCCGGTGGTGCAGGTATCGCTGAAAACCGGGCTGGACCCGGAAGAACATCTGGCACTGGGGCGCGCACTGGCACCTTTGCGTGATGAAGGCGTGCTGATCATAGGCAGTGGACTTAGCTATCACAATCTCAGATATTTTGGTCCGCAGGCAAAAGAGCCGTCATCTCTGTTTGACCAATGGCTGCAAAAGGCCCTGCTGGAGTCCAGTGCAGAAGAACGGGTAGAACACCTGATCAACTGGTCAAAAGCGCCAGCGGCACGTATTGCCCACCCCAGGGAAGACCATTTATTGCCGCTGATGGTGGCTGTTGGCGCTGCACAGAACGAAGTTGGAGCCTGTGTTTACCATGAAGAAAATATATTTGGCGGCGTAGTTGCATCCAGTTTTCGTTTTGGCGCAATAAAGTAAAAATCCGCACAAAAATAAAAGGACGGGCCGAATTGATCGGCCCGTCCTTTTTAGAACAATGGATTACACTGCTGCGCCAGCAAACAACTCTTCCTTCGTCACGGTTGCCGTACCCAGTTTACCTACCACGATACCACCAGCACGGTTGGCAATCGCTACCGCATCTTGCATGGGTATGCCATTTGCCAGCATGACGGCCATGGTGGCGATAACGGTATCGCCTGCGCCGGACACATCAAACACTTCCCTTGCCATGGCTGGTACGTGGGTAATGCGCTCTTCGGTGAACAGGGTCATGCCTTCTTCAGAGCGGGTCAACAGCAAACCGTGAATGCGCAAATCACGGCGCAGTTGCTGTGCCCTGGTGGTCAATTCTTCTTCACTGCTCCAGTCACCGATGATTTGCTTGAGTTCCGATTTATTGGGGGTCAGCAGGCTGGCACCGGCATAACGATGGAAATCGCTGCCCTTGGGGTCAACCAGTACCAGTTTGCCAGCAGCAGTAGCCGCTTCTATCATGGCACTGACATTCACCAGACTGCCCTTGGCATAATCAGACAGGACAATCACATCAAAACCCGCCAGCAATGAATTGAAGCGATTCAGTTTGTCTCGCAATACCAGCTCAGTTGGACGCTCTTCAAAATCGATGCGCAGCAGTTGCTGCTGACGGCCTATCACCCGTAATTTGATGATGGTGGAAATTTGCGGATCACGAATCAGATAGGCCTGTATGCCGGAAGTCTCCAGCAGGCTTTCAACGCTGTTACCAGCATCGTCGTCACCTACGATGCCCATCAACGCAGCCTGCGCACCCAGGGCCACCGCATTGCGTGCCACATTGGCCGCACCGCCAAGACGTTCTTCACGCTTTTCCACGCGCACGATAGGAACTGGCGCTTCCGGCGAAATGCGGTTGACTTCGCCAAACCAGTAACGGTCCAGCATCACGTCACCAGCTACCAGGATTTTTTTATTCATTGCTGTCCTTGTTCTGCAGGCTTATTTATTGTCAGCACGGGTCAGCACAGAACGGCCTATGCCATGGTATTCAATACCCAGCTCGGTCATGACGGAAGGTTCAAACAGATTGCGTCCATCAAAAATCACCGGCTGTTTCAAGCGCGCCTTGACTTGATCAAAGTCTGGGCTGCGGAATGCCTTCCATTCAGTAACGATGGCCAGCGCATCGGCATCCACCAGGGCATCCATGGGGTTGGCGGCATAGCGTATGGAGGCCAGCAGTTCAGGTGCGTCATAGAAATCCAGTTCCAGCACACGCTTGGCTTCCTGCATCGACACGGGGTCATACACCGCCACGCTCGCCCCCTGGCGCAGCAACTCACCCAGCAGCACACGGGAAGAAGCAGCACGCATGTCATCCGTGTTCGGCTTGAATGCCAGACCCCAGATGGCGAAATGACGGCCACTAAGGTTTTCACCAAAGCGTTGCTGTATCTTGTTGCCCAGCACTTGTTTTTGACGTGCATTGACGGCTTCCACCGCCTGCAAAATCAACAGGTTCAAGCCATAGTCTTGTGCGGTACGTTCCAGTGCCTGTACATCTTTAGGGAAGCAGGAACCGCCATAACCGCAACCAGCATACAAAAAGCTGTGGCCTATGCGCGGGTCAGAACCTATGCCATGGCGCACTGCTTCAATATCGGCACCAACATGATCCGCCAGATTGGCCAGTTCGTTCATGAACGAGATACGGGTCGCCAGCATGGCATTCGCTGCGTATTTGGTGAACTCTGCCGAACGTACATCCATCCAGTACATACGTTCATGATTGCGATTGAACGGCGCATACAGTTTCTTCATCTGATTGCGCGCTTTTTCACCCTGCGGTGTCTGGTCGCAACCGATGACGATACGGTCAGGGCGCATGAAATCTTCGACCGCCGCGCCTTCTTTCAGGAATTCTGGATTGGATACGACAGAAAATTCTACTGTCGCCGCGCGGCTCGCCAACTCTGCAGAAATAGCAGCACTAACACGATCAGCAGTACCAACTGGCACCGTGGATTTATCGACGACAACCTTGAAGCCGGTCATATATTTGCCGATATTTTTTGCTGCGGCCACAACATATTGCAGATCGGCAGAACCATCTTCATCGGGTGGTGTACCCACCGCAATAAACTGCACGTCACCATGCTTGACGCTGGCTTCTACATCGGTAGAAAACTGTATGCGGCCAGCAGCACGATTACGTGCCACGATTTCTTCCAGGCCCGGTTCATGAATAGGGATGCCACCATTGTTGAGGATATCGATTTTGCGCTGATCAACATCGAGGCAAAATACATCATTACCCAACTCGGCCAAACAGGCACCTGTAACCAGACCGACATAACCCGTACCAATAATTGTGATTTTCATTTTTTGATCACCATATAAAAATAAGTCTCGCTGCTTTTCTGGCCGTCCGGTTATCCAACTATCCGACTATCCGAAACGCCCAGATCACAGCACTTATTCAAGATTCTTCACAATGTATCCCTGCGTCAGCGTAGTGCACATCACCAAAAAGACCGGGGTTCACTTAGCTTAGACAAGGATTCATCAGTTCATGACATTCAACTCTTCTGTCCGACGCGGAGGATAAGTTTCCCATTTGCTGCAACCCGGGCAATGCCAGTAAAACTGCCTAGCCTTGAAACCGCAGTGCGAGCACTGATAACGTGCCAGCTTCTGTGCATAGCCATGCACCAGATTTTTGACCACGGCCAGTTCCGGGCGAACTTCAGGTGGTGCCGACATCAGGCGCGCATCGAGTAATTTATCCAGGCCCAGCAAGGTTGGCGTGCGACGCAATTCATCGCTGACCAGCAAATGAACAGCTTCAATGCCCTCCAGTTCCTGCGTGGCCTTGAAGACGACTTCCAGCAAATCAATGGACGGTGCTTCGGCCAGGTAATTCTTCAGCAGATTCAAGCCTTCTTGTGGTCTGTCCAACTTACGGTAGCCATCCATCAGGCGCTGTGCTACCAGGGCGACGTGTGGCACGCTTTGTTGCTCAACCCTGCGCCAGGTGAGGACTGCTCTTTCAACATCGCCGTTGGCCAGGAACACGTCACCCATCAGGATAATCGCACGTACATTGTGGCGATCAGCAGCCAGCGCCCGGTCCAGCATGGCCAGAGCTGCATCGGCATTGGTGTGCACCAGTTCATCCTGGGCAATTTCGCAATAAAACTGGGCAACTTCTTTTTGCCTGCCACCAGCACCGCATTCCTGCAAGGCATTTGCCGCTTCAATGGCACGTGCCCATTCTTTTTCACGCTGATAAATTTCCAGCAGTGCTCGTCTGGCCTGCGCTTCAAACGGGCCATTCACGAGCTGGTTATAGGTTTCTTCAGCTCTGTCCAGCAGACCGGCTTTCAGGTAATCCTGCCCCAGCTCATACATGGCTTGGATTTTTTGTTCGATCGGCAGATCTGGTCTGGCCAGCAGGTTTTGATGCACACGAATGGCACGCTCGGTTTCGCCACGGCGGCGGAACAGATTACCAAGGGCAAAATGCAGGTCCACGGCTTCTGGGTCGAGCCTGACGATATCGATGAAGGCATCAATTGCCTTATCTGGCTGATCATTCAGGAGGAAGTTGAGCCCCTTGAAATAACCACGCGGCAAGCTGCGTGATTCAGAGATCAGTTGCCGGATATCGATACGTGCCGCAGCCCATCCCAGGGTAAAAAACAGGGGTATGCCCAGCAACCACCAAATTTCAAATTCCATATGTATTTTTTCTTATTCAACAGACCTTAAGACTAGGTAAGCTTCTTATCACTTGTTAGAACCTGTTCACGATCTTACTGCGCGGGCGCAATCGGAGTCTATGTTGGGGCTCATGTGCTGCTCAAAATGCTCATGTACCAGAGTACATTCCGCTTTTTTCGCTGCTCTTCACTCCCGCTGACGCTCGCTACAGATCGTGCACAGGTTCTTATAGCCAGCGTGCCAGCAGCCTCAAGAGTTGCCTGCATGTACGGTACGCTGCCGCTTTTTCAGGTATTGCGAATGCTATCAGCAGGCGGTGCCTGTGTGCTGGCCCTTTGCGCAGCTTCACGTTCTTTTTCAATTTCTGCCAGGGTTTTCTTGTGTTTGGACAAGTCCCGGCGATGACGAAATACCATGGGCACCATGGCCAACGCACCCAAAGTAGCACCCGCCGCAAAGAAAATCAGCAGCATGATGACCAGCGGCGCCGATTGCTGGTAACCAAAGAAGTATTGCAGGGTGACAATCTGATCATTTTTCAGGGCAAAGCCAAAGAAAAAGATAAACAGCACCACTGCGAGAAACCTGGAGATATATTTCATGTATGCATCCTTGAAGATAAACAGGAACAAAACCCGGCAAACTGGCTGTCACTTGCAAGCGCATCTGCATCAGCCTTGCTCCATTTGCCCATTATGCCACTGCCGCACTGGCATGGTGGTGCTGTCCAGGTAGTCTACATTTGATAAAAGTGCATTGTACTGAAAAAAAACGGCATATCGGAGTACCGATATGCCGTTTTTGTTTTTACATCGCTTGCGAAGCCCGATAACTTGAACTCAAATTCCAAACTCAAGCGAGTTCAGTCATCGTGTATAGGCTGTCCGACCATGGCATCAACACGCTCGCGTAACTCTTTGCCTGGCTTGAAGTGTGGCACCCGTTTTTCAGGCACCATCACCTTGTCGCCCGATTTGGGGTTACGGCCTATGCGTGGTGGACGACTGTTCAGTGCAAAGCTGCCAAACCCACGGATTTCTATGCGTTGTCCCGTTGCCAGGGCATCCGACATAGCATCCAGTATGGTTTTGACAGCGATATCCACATCTTTTGCAACCAGTTGCGGATATCGCTCTGCCAGACGAGCTATCAGCTCCGACTTAGTCATACGAATAAAACCTTATGACTTAAGCTTAGTTTTTATTGTCGAACTTGGCTTTCAACAAAGCGCCCAGGCTGGTTGTGCCAGATGCTGCGTTGGAATCAGTAGTGGACATTTTTTGCATAGCTTCTTGTGTTTCAACGCTATCTTTAGCTTTGATAGACAATTGGATACCACGTGCTTTGCGATCGATGTTCAATACCAGAGCTTCAACTGTGTCGCCGACTTTCAGGTGTGTACCGGCATCTTCCACGCGGTCGCGGGAGATTTCGGATGCACGCAAGTAGCCTTCAACGTCGTCTGCCAACTGGATTACTGCGCCTTTGGCTTCAACGGATTTAACTGTACCAGTAACAACTGCACCTTTGTCGTTCATTGCGCAGTAGTTATTGAATGGGTCGCCTTCGAGTTGTTTAACGCCCAGGGAAACGCGCTCACGTTCAACATCGATAGCCAGAACGATTGCTTCCAGTTCGTCACCTTTCTTGAAGCGACGTACGGCTTCTTCGCCTGTTTCGTTCCAGGACAGATCAGACAAATGTACCAGACCGTCGATATTGCCAGACAAACCGATAAATACGCCGAAGTCAGTGATGGACTTGATCGCGCCGCGAACTTTGTCACCTTTCTTGTGGTTGATCGCGAAATCATCCCAAGGATTGGCTTTGCACTGTTTCATGCCCAGGCTGATACGACGACGTTCTTCGTCGATTTCCAGAACCATGACTTCAACTTCGTCGCCCAATTGAACAACTTTGTTTGGTGCAACGTTTTTGTTAGTCCAGTCCATTTCGGAAACGTGAACCAGACCTTCGATACCTTGTTCGACTTCAACAAACGCACCGTAGTCGGTCAGGTTGGTTACTTTACCGAACAGACGTGTGTTCGCTGGGTAACGACGGGACAAACCTGTCCATGGGTCGTCGCCCAATTGTTTTACGCCCAGGGAAACACGGTTTTTCTCTTGGTCGAATTTCAATACTTTTGCAGTGATTTCCTGACCAACTGTCAACACCTCGGAAGGGTGACGTACACGACGCCATGCCAGATCGGTGATGTGCAACAAGCCATCGATGCCGCCCAGATCAACGAACGCGCCGTAGTCGGTGATGTTTTTAACAACACCAGTAACCACTGTGCCTTCTTTCAGGGTTTCCATCAGTTTTTGACGCTCTTCGCCCATGGACGCTTCAACAACAGCGCGGCGGGACAGCACAACGTTGTTACGTTTGCGGTCGAGCTTGATCACTTTGAATTCCATGGTTTTGCCTTCGTAAGGAGTTGTATCCTTAACTGGGCGTGTATCAACCAAAGAACCTGGCAAGAAAGCGCGGATGCCGTTCGTCAGAACAGTCAAGCCACCTTTGACTTTGCCATTTACTGTACCAGTAACGATCTCGCCAGACTCCAGCGCTTTTTCCAGCGCGAGCCAGGAAGCCAGACGTTTAGCTTTGTCACGGGACAAAATTGTGTCGCCGAAACCGTTTTCCAGCGAATCAATCGCTACGGAAACGAAATCGCCGATATTAACTTCCAGGTCGCCCTGGTCGTTTTTGAATTCTTCAACAGGGATAAAGGCTTCAGACTTCAAGCCAGCGTTAACGATCACGAAGTTGTGGTCGATACGGACGACTTCAGCAGAAATCACTTCACCGGAACGCATATCCTGGCGTGACAGGGATTCTTCGAACAAAGCTGCGAAGCTATCTGCACCGGTTGCGAAATCTTGGGACATGAAAACAGTAGACATAGTATTTACGAGTTAGCCGGAACAGAACAAAGGCACTGTTTACCGGGTTAGGTTGAACATCCCTTTATTAACCTTGCGCTAATAAAGGCACTTGAAACGACACCTGCAAACTTCACCAGCACCCTTTTCAGGGCTTATACGGCGTTGTTTGCCTGTGCTTGCGCATACCAGACCAGCACTTTATTGACTGCTTCTTCAGCAGTTAATTCAGAGGTATCCAGGATGATCGCGTCTGGCGCGGGCTTGAGTGGCGCTGTTGCACGGGCACTATCCCTTGCATCACGTTCCATCAAATCTTTTACCAAGTTTTCCATATTAGCAGAAATTCCCTTTTCAATCAATTGCTTATATCGACGGCTTGCGCGCGCCTCGGCACTTGCTGTTAGGAAAACTTTCAGGCTGGCATCGGGAAAGATGACTGTTCCCATGTCGCGCCCGTCTGCCACCAGGCCAGGCGTATAGCGAAATGCCACCTGCAAATCGACCAAAGCCTGACGGACTGCGGGCAAAACCGCGATGCGCGAGGCGGCAACACCGACTTCTTCTGCCCTGACGGCATCGGTGACATCATCTTCGTCCAGGAAAACGTGACCATGCACGAAACGACATGGGAGAGTCCTTGCCATTATAGCAATGGCGGCTTCATCATCCAGGGCAATGCCCTGGCGGGTAGCCATCAGAGCAGTCAGGCGGTACAGGGCACCAGAATCCAAATAGTGGAAACCCAGATGCTTGGCCACCCTGTGCGCCACCGTCCCCTTGCCCGAGGCGGTAGGACCATCAATAGTGATAACAGGACTACGGGTAGTCATAAATGAAAAAAAGCCTTTTAAAACAAAAGATTAAAACAAATCTTTGTGATTTATCCTGGCAAACACCTCGAAATAATCAGGGAAGGTCTTTGCCACACATTTTGGATCATTGATGCGCATAGTAGCACCACGGCGGGCATGGCCATCCAAACTTGCCAAAGAGAAACACATTGCCATGCGGTGATCATCGTAGGTATCTATCGTCGCTGGCAAAATCTGCGTCGGTGGCGTGACCTTCATGTAATCAGGGCCTTCTTCCACTGTTGCCCCCAATTTACGCAATTCGGTCGCCATGGCGGACAGGCGGTCGGTTTCCTTCACGCGCCAGCTGGCGATATTGCGCAAGGTCGTGGTGCCGTCGGCATACAAGGCGGCGACGGCAATGGTCATGGCGGCATCAGGGATATGGTTAAAGTCCATATCGATGGCTTGCAAGCTGCCGTTTGAGCTGGCTTCTATCCAGTTATCGCCACGGGTAATGGTCGCGCCCATTTTTTCCAGCGCTTCGGCAAAGCGCACGTCGCCTTGTATACTTTCGTTACCAACGCCTTCAACACGTATAGGGCCACCCGCAATCGCACCTGCTGCCAGGAAGTAAGATGCAGAAGACGCATCACCTTCGACATGGATAACGCCAGGCGACACATAATGCTGGCCCATCTTTACCGTAAATGCCTGCCACCCATTGCGCTCTACCTTCACGCCAAATTTTTGCATGAGGTTCAAGGTGATTTCTATGTAGGGCTTGGAAATCAGTTCGCCAATAACTTCAATCGTCACGTCATGTTCACGCGCCATCAATGGTGCAGCCATCAGCAAGGCGGTCAAAAACTGGCTGGAGACATTGCCCTTCACTTGCAGACGCTGGGCGTGGATATGACCACGGCGTATATGCAGGGGCGGAAAACCAGGGTTGCCGGTATATTCAATTTGTGCACCGGCTTCGTTCAGTGCATCAACCAGATCACCGATAGGGCGTTCATGCATGCGGTGCACACCATGAATGGTGTAATCACCACCCAATACCGCCAAAGCACCGACCAGCGGGCGAATGGCAGTACCGGCATTGCCCATGAACAAATCAGCCTGATGTTTGGGGAATTGCCCCTTGACGCCTTGCACAGTGTAATTTTGCGTATCGCCATCCTGCTCCCAATGCACGCCCAATTGGTTCAGTGCATTCAGCATGACCAGGGTGTCATCGGATGCCAGCAAATCCATGATCCCGGTCTCGCCCTCTGCCAGTGCCGCCAATAACAAGGTACGGTTGGAAATACTTTTTGAACCCGGCAACTTGACTGTGCCTTGCACCTGCATGACAGGTTGCAGATCGATGTAATGAGGATAATGTTTACTTGCTTGTGTCATGGTCTTGTTTTCAATTCTGATCTGAACGTTGAAGCTTGAAGGCTAAAGCTTGAATTGTGGGTTAAAGAAACACCAATAACGTGATCAATCCCCACCTTCACGTTGCTGTTTCTCGGCGGCCTCAATGGCGCTGATCCAGTTATGCCTCGCACGCTGGGCATTGGCATAAATCCCCTCGATACCGGCGCTGTCTGCCTCCACCAGATGCTGACGCAAGATGGCCAGCCTTGCGGTATAAGAATCCAGTTCCTGCAACATCGCGGCACGGTTCGCCAGGCTGATGTCACGCCACATTTCCGGCGATGACCCGGCGATGCGGGTAAAGTCCCGAAAGCCACTTGCAGCATACTGGAACAAAGTATCAGCATGCGGCTTGCGGGCAATATCATCCACCAGCGCATAGGCCAGCAAATGCGGCAGATGGCTGACGGCAGCAAACACGGCATCATGGGCCGCTGGTTCCAGATGGTGGATGATAGCACCGCATTGCTGCCATGCCCACGCTACCTTTGCCACATCGGCATCACTGTTTTCTGGCAGACGGGTGATGACGGCTTTTTTGCCGACATACAAATCGACCAGTGCTGCCTCTGGTCCATTCAATTCACGCCCGGCTATGGGGTGCGCCGGTACAAATTGAGCAATCTTTTCACCCAGGCTGGCACGTGCTGCGGCCACCACATCAGCCTTGGTGCTGCCTGCATCCGTGACTATCGTGCCCGCTTGCAAATGTGGGTAAATCGCAGTCAGTATCGCGCCGGTTTGCGCCACTGGTGCAGCAATCAGCACCAGGTCACAATTGTGCAGCGCCTGCTCGACATTGGCAGCAATTTCATCAATGATGCCCAACTGCAGTGCTTTTTCCAGCGAAGCCTGGCTACGCCCGACCCCGACTATCTGTTCAACTGCCCCCGCCTTTTTCAAAGCCAGGGCAAACGAACCACCAATCAGACCTACACCAAAAATCGCTATGCGTTGAAAAGCTTTTTGCATCAGGCACTCACACTGTACAGGGGTAAGAACCCAGCACCTTGAAGAAGGCTGCCTTGTCATTGAGCTCAGCCATAGCGGCAGCTACCTTGCCATCCATGACATGACCTTCGACATCTACATAGAAATAATATTCCCAATTGCCGGTACGTGCAGGACGTGACTCAAAACGTGTCATGGAGACACCATGTTTTTCCAGCGGAGCCAGCAGGTTATACACAGCACCAGCCTTGTTTGGCGTTGCCAGTACGATAGAAGTCTGGTCCTTGCCACTAGGCGTAGTATGCAAGCGGCCAATGACGGCAAAACGGGTGCGGTTATGCGGATCATCCTGAATATGCGCTGAGACGATACCCAAGTTGTACTGGTGACCAGCGATTTCGCTGGCAATGGCAGCGACAGTGAAATCACCGCTGGCCATGCGTGCAGCTTCGGCATTGGAAGCAACCGCGTGTCTTTCCACATGCGGATAATGCTGGTTCAACCATGCCTGGCACTGTGCCAAAGCCTGAGAATGGGCACAAATACGGCTGATGCCTTCCATATTGCCAGATTTGGTCATCAGACTATGCTGGACAGGGATAGCCAGTTCACCGCTGATGGCAAGACTGGTCTGCAAGAGCAAATCAAGGGTACGGTTGATCGCCCCTTCGGATGAGTTTTCTATGGGTACGACACCAAAATCAGCTGTGCCAGCTTCGGTAGCGCGGAAAACCTCGTCAATCGACACGCAAGGCAGAGCCTGTATCGCGTGGCCAAATTGTTTGTACACCGCCTGTTCGCTGAAAGTGCCAGCCGGCCCCAGGAAGGCCACGACCACGCGACGTTCCAGCGCACGGCAGGCCGACATGATTTCGCGGAAGATCAGCTGTATATCGTCGCTGAGCAAAGGGCCAGGATTGCGTTCAGCCACGCTGCGCAAGACTTGCGCTTCACGTTCAGGACGGAACACCGGGGCATTGGTTTCAGCTTTGACATGGCCGACTTCTTCTGCCACGCGGGCACGCTGGTTCAGCAAATCCAGGATTTGTGCATCAATGGAATCAATCTTGATGCGCAGGGGGAGTAATTTATTGTCGCTCATAATGACCTAAAAACCGTGTTTGATAGGGTGTTGGCAGGCAGCAATACTGTAGCGCAAAGGCTGCCATACCGGATATGCATTTTTCACCAGGCTTTTGGCCCGGTTCATCAGCGCTACGGTTTCCAGGTGATGGTGAGTACCATGCTCAGAAAGGGCTGACGATGAAAATAATGTTTGTGACGTCTGTCTATAGTGTAAACAAAACAGACGCCATACGCTTTAGCCCTGCGTTATGTATGTTTGCGAGCAAACTCTTGCATAAAGCTGATCAACGCCTGCACACCTTCAATCGGCATGGCGTTATAAATCGAAGCCCGCATGCCACCTACCGATTTATGACCTTTCAATTGCAGCAGGCCATTGGCCTTGGCTTCCGCCAAAAATGCCGCATTCAGGCTTTCATCTTTCAGGAAAAACGGCACATTCATACGTGAACGGCTGCTTATCTCGACGCGATTTTCATAAAAGTCGGTGGAATCCAGGTATTCATACAACAACTTGGACTTAGCGATATTCCTTTGTTCCATCGCTGCCACACCCCCCTGCTTTTTCAGCCACTGAAAGACCAGGCCAGCGATGTAAATCGCATAGGTCGGCGGGGTGTTGTACATGGAATCATTGTCAGCAACAATTTTCCAGTCAAAGGCGGATGGACAGACTGGCAAGGAATGGCCGAGCAAATCTTCACGCACGATGACGATGGTCAATCCTGCAGGGCCGATATTCTTTTGTGCGCCACCAAAGATGACACCATATTTGGAGACATCAATCACACGCGACAGGATGTGTGAAGACATATCTGCCACGATGGGTGCATCGCCAGTTTCTGCGGCGATGTCAGGGGCGAAATTGTATTCGATACCATCGATAGTTTCATTGGTGCACAGATGCACATAGGCTGCACCCGGCGTCAATTTCCAGCTATCGCGTGGCGGAACAATAGTAAACCCGCTGGCCTCGCCGGAAGCAGCAATATTCACATTGCCATATTTTCTTGCTTCCTTGATGGACTTGCCAGTCCAGGAGCCGGTATGGATAAAATCTGCCGTTGCAGGTTGTGGCTTGCGCCCCATCAAATTCATGGGGACGATGGCGTTTTCACCCAGGCCACCGCCTTGCAGGAACAGGATTTTATAATTATCCGGCACCGCCAACAGCTCACGCAAATCGCTTTGCGCAGCGGCAAGAATGGACATGAATTCTGGCCCGCGATGACTCATTTCCATGACGGACATGCCACTGCCATGCCAGTCCAGCATTTCGGCAGCGGCTTGCTGCAATACCTCTTTCGGCAACACTGCCGGGCCTGCAGAGAAATTGTAGATTGTCGTCGTGGTCATGCTGGTCATCATCCTTTATTCAGTTGCGTCGGCTTCTGGTGCGCTGCTTTCATTGTCATTCCCGGTTTCACCAGCATCTGGTGATTCTGGATCAGCATCCGTTTCAACGATACGTTGCAGGCCAGACAGTTTGGTTCCATCTTCCACGGCAATCAGGGTCACGCCCTGGGTTGCACGGCCCATTTCGCGAATTTCGGAAACGCGGGTACGGATCAGCACGCCACCAGTGGTGATGAGCATGATTTCGTCATTGGTTTCAACCAGTGTCGCAGCAACCACTTTACCATTACGTTCAGATGTCTGGATCGCGATCATGCCTTTGGTGCCGCGACCATGACGCGTGTATTCGGTAATCGGTGTACGTTTACCGAAGCCGTTTTCAGTCGCAGTCAGAACAGATTGCTGTTCGTTTTCAGCCACCAGCAATGCAATAACCTGCTGACCTTCATCCAGATTCATACCACGTACACCACGGGCTGTACGGCCCATAGGACGCACATCGTTTTCATCAAAGCGTACTGCCTTGCCGGAATCAGAGAACAACATCACATCATGCTTGCCATCGGTCAGCGCTGCACCGATGAGGAAATCGCCTTCATCCAGATCCACCGCGATAATGCCGGCTTTACGTGGGTTGCTGAAATCAGTCAAAGGTGTTTTCTTGACCGTGCCCAGGCTGGTGGACATGAAGACATAATGGTCTTCAGGGAAAGTACGGTTATCGCCAGACAAAGGCAGGATGACCGTGATTTTTTCACCATCCTGCAATGGGAACATATTCACGATAGGCTTGCCGCGTGAAGTACGCGAACCTTGTGGCACTTCCCATACCTTCAGCCAGTACATGCGGCCACGGTTGCTGAAGCACAGGATGTAATCGTGAGTATTGGCCACGAACAGTTGCTCGATCCAGTCATCATCCTTGGTCGCTGTCGCCTGCTTGCCACGACCACCGCGTTTTTGCGCGCGGTATTCAGACAAGGGTTGCGACTTCATGTAACCAGTGTGCGACAGGGTCACCACCATGTCTTGCGGCGTGATCAGGTCTTCGGTGCCCAAGTCGGTGGCATTATGGGTGATTTCTGAACGACGTACGTCTTTATTGCCTTCGCCGTATTCATTGCGGGCCAGGGTCAGTTCATCAGTGATGATGACGGTGACGCGTTCTGGTTTGGACAAAATATCCAGCAAATCTGCGATTTCTGCCATGACGTCTTTGTATTCATTGACGATCTTGTCTTGTTCCAGACCGGTCAGGCGTTGCAAACGCATTTGCAGGATTTCTTGCGCCTGATCGTCAGACAATTTGTACAGACCATCTGGCTGTATGCCGTAATGCTTGGGCAAGTTCTCTGGGCGGAAAGCGTCGATACCACCAGAATTATCAGCCGCAGTACGCACCAGCATCTCACGTACCATAGAACTATCCCAGGCACGGGTCATCAATTCCTGTTTCGCAATCGGCGGTGTCGGTGCGGCACGGATGATGGCGATAAAGTCATCGATATTTGCCAGTGCAACGGCCAAGCCTTCCAGCACATGACCACGTTCACGTGCTTTGCGCAGTTCAAACAGGGTGCGGCGTGTCACGACTTCACGGCGGTGCGACAGGAAGCAGGACAGCATTTCCTTCAGGTTCAGCAACTTAGGCTGGCCATTCACCAGCGCCACCATGTTCATGCCGAAGGTGTCTTGCAACTGGGTCTGCTTGTACAGGTTGTTCAGTACCACATCCGGCACTTCACCACGTTTCAGCTCAATCACCACGCGCATACCGGATTTGTCGGATTCGTCGCGGATATCAGAAATACCATCGAGCTTCTTGTCACGTACCAGTTCAGCGATACGTTCCAGCAGGGATTTCTTATTGACCTGGTAAGGCAGCTCATCAACGATCAGTGCCGTACGGTTTTCTTTGCCGAATTCTTCAAAGTGAGTCTTGGCGCGCATGACCACACGACCACGGCCAGTGCGGTAACCATCGCGCACACCAGACACGCCATAGATAATGCCGCCGGTAGGGAAATCTGGTGCAGGGATGATTTCGATCAGTTCGTCAATCGTGCAATCGCTGTTACGCAAGACATGCAGGGCACCGTTGATGATCTCTGTAATATTGTGTGGCGGAATATTCGTCGCCATACCCACCGCAATACCGGATGCGCCATTGATCAGCAGATTCGGGATGCGGGTAGGCAGAACCGAAGGCTCTTTCTCTTTGCCGTCATAGTTGGGGACGAAATCGACTGTTTCTTTTTCGATATCAGCCAGGATTTCATTGGCGATCTTGTCCAGGCGGCACTCGGTGTAACGCATCGCCGCAGCATTATCACCATCGACGGAACCGAAGTTACCCTGACCATCCACCAGGGTATACCGCAGGGAAAAGTCCTGCGCCATACGCACCAGCGTGTCGTAAATGGAGGCATCACCATGGGGATGGTACTTACCCATGACTTCACCGACCACGCGCGCACATTTGACGAAGGGGCGATTATAGACATTGTTCATTTCGTGCATCGCGAACAAGACGCGGCGATGCACAGGCTTTAAGCCATCACGCACATCCGGCAAAGCTCGACCTACGATCACGCTCATCGCGTAATCGAGATAGCTTTTGCGCATTTCTTCTTCAAGGGAAATCGGGAGTGTTTCTTTTGCGAATTGATCCATTGGCGGCCGGCGAATTAGAGCTTGGTTAATTGGTAACGTCTTTCATAAAGACTGACGTTTAACTCTTGATTTTAGCATGCCTCGATTGCCGAATTCCATTTATAGCAATTCAGTTAGCAAACTGAGCATTGCGCGAGGTCCGGTCCAGGCAATGAAAATGCCATATTACTCATATGCAACTGTCATTCAAATGACAGCCGGGTGCCAAATTTCTATGATTTAATCAAAATCATAAAAAGAGCAAAAGGGACAAAGCGACTTGGCCACGGGCAGACTAATCACTGACTCCGGCTTTGTATCCGTCTTGCCCAAATCACATACCGACAATAACGGAGACCGCATCATGATAAAAAAATTAACAGCACTGACTGTGCTGGCAGCATTGACCGCGCCCGCACTGGCCCAGACCGACATCAAGGCTAACAGCCCTTACAGCGCGTATGTTCAGGATGGACGCGGCATAGTCGCCCGCAGTGGTAGCGCACTATGCTGGCGCACTGGCTACTGGACCCCGGCTGACGCCCTGGCTGGATGCGATGCCCCTCTGGTTGTTGCACAAGCCCCTGCCACTCCACCAGAACCAGCAGTTAAACCGGCAGAGCCGGTGGTAGTAGCGCCCACCCCTGCTCCAGCGCCGCCAAAACGTTGTGACTTTGCCGTCACCCTGCAAAATGACGAAACCTTTGATTTCAATAAAGCTACCTTGAAAGCCAGTGCTAAACAGCACATCGACACAGAAGTCATGAGCAAACTGGGCAATTGCGCCAAAGTGGACTTGATTGTCGTGACTGGCCATACCGACATGATAGGCACGCACCCATATAACCAAAAATTATCAGAAAAGCGCGCAGATGCTGTCGCTGCATATATCACCAGCAAAGGTATTACTGCGACCATAGACACCATGGGCATGGGCAAGACCCAGCAAATCAAGTCATGCGACGACAAATTGCCGCAAGCCAAACTGGCCGAATGCCTTGCGCCAAACCGCCGCGTCGTCATAGAGGGGCGAGGTATGGCAAAATAAGGGGGCACTGCACCATCCTGGCTCGTGGCGGGTAGCTCAAAATGGGCAGCCCGCCACCAGAATCTCTTCCGGGAACTGGTATTGACATGACAAAGCAAGAAAATGTTGCTAATATGCGACATATTTAACGAACTGTAACTTTGTCGATTTAACAATTCTAGTTATGGTATTTATGCTTATGGCACAATGTTGATAAATGACAGTTAAGCATCGTTAAGATGTTTGACGAAATAGTAATGTCATCAGCGCCGTGTTAATATCAGGTTTTATGCAGTAATTTGCGCAGTTCATCTGCGGTAATAATCTCACCCGAGAGGAGAAATATGAAAAATTTAGTCAAGCTCGTTATCGCAGCGTCCGCAGTAGCATCCTTTTCTGCTTCCGCACAGCAAGATATCAAAGCCAACACACCATATAGCGCTTATGTGCAAGATGGTCGTGGTGTAATTGCCCGTGATCCATTTGGTCTGTGCTGGCGCACTGGCTACTGGACACCAGCTGATGCGGTTCCAGGTTGCGATGCACCATTGGTACAACCACCACCACCAGTAGTTGAACAACCAAAACCACCAGTAGCAGAACCAGTAAAACCAGTTCCAGTTACACCACCAGCACCTACTTCTGAAAAAGTAACGTTTGCTGCTGATGCGTTCTTTGACTTTGACAAAGCTGTTCTGAAACCAGAAGCTAAAGTCAAACTGGATGACATGGCATCGAAACTGAAAGCCATCAATCTGGAAGTCGTGATTGCAGTTGGTCATACTGACTCTGTTGGCTCTGATGAATACAACCAAAAATTGTCCGTTCGTCGCGCTGAAGCTGTAAAAGCTTACTTGGTAAGCAAAGGTATCGAAGCTAACCGTGTTTACACTGAAGGCAAAGGCGAAAAACAACCAGTTGCAGATAACAAAACTGCAGCAGGCCGCGCCAAAAACCGTCGTGTAGAAATCGAAGTTGTTGGTACACGCAACCTGAAGTAATTGAGCACTTAAGCAAAACCTGTTTTGCTGCCAAAAACCCCGCATTTGCGGGGTTTTTTGTTATTGGCCTGAACATACAGGCCCATCTCCTCTGCCACAGCAGCAATTTCGTTGTGCTGACCTTACACAATGCGGTAAGCACTTGAATAGCCTACAATACGGGTTTTGCAGTTTGTGCCCTTGCTGGCATTTTCAGGTAAACACCATGTCCACTTTGAACGCTGATCCCGCAGAAATCCAAAAATTTAGTGAACTGGCCCATCGCTGGTGGGACCCTACCTCTGAATTTCGCCCCCTGCATGAAATCAACCCGCTGCGGCTGGAATGGATCAACCAGTTAGCCCCCCTGGCTGGCAAACGTATCATCGACGTTGGTTGCGGTGGCGGTATCCTGGCAGAATCCATGGCAAAAAAAGGGGCCGATGTCACAGGCATAGACCTGTCCGACAAGGCCCTGAAAGTAGCCGACCTGCACGGACTGGAATCTGGCATCAGCGTGCGTTATCAAAAAATTGCTGCCGAAGACATGGCAGAAGCAGAAGCCGGACAGTTTGACATCGTCACCTGCATGGAAATGCTGGAACACGTACCCGACCCGGCCTCCATCATCAAAGCCTGCACCAAGATGGTTAAACCAGGTGGTCACGTATTTTTTTCCACCCTGAACCGCAATTTCAAATCCTATTTGTTTGCCGTCATTGGTGCTGAATATCTGTTGCAAATGTTGCCCAAGGGCACACACGATTATGCCAAGTTCATCACCCCGGCAGAATTATCACAAGACATCCGCAACGCCGGGCTGCAAATACAGTCAATGAAGGGCTTGAGTTATAACCCCCTGACCCAAATCTACTCCTTGAACGCAGACACCAGCGTCAACTACATGGTTGCCTGCGCTCGTCCAGTGTGAATCTGAATAACCGTGCACCCCGTACCAAGCAGGCAGGGGGTGCCATCTTGATTTTTTCATATGCAAACACCTCAAGCAATCCTTTTTGACCTGGACGGCACCCTGGCAGACACGGCCCCCGACCTGGCAGCCGCCATCAACGTCATGCGCACAAAACGCCAGATGGCACCCGCCCATTACCAAAGCCTGCGACCCTATGCATCCGCTGGTGCCAGAGGGCTGCTGAGTGCGGGCTTCAACATCACCCCGGAGCACCCTGATTTCATCACCATGCGTGATGAATTTCTGAACCAGTATGAATCCGCCCTCGCCGTACACAGCACCCTGTTTAAACAAGTACCCGATTTGCTCAGAGGGCTGGATATGCTGGGTATCAGCTGGGGTATCGTCACCAACAAAGCCATGCGCTTTACCCTGCCCCTGATGCCCTTACTGGATCTGCAAGAGGCGCGCTGCGTGGTATCCGGCGACACCACCCCCCATTCCAAGCCCCACCCTGCCCCCTTGCTGGAAGCGGCAAGACAGTTGGGTGTGCGTTCAGAAAACTGCTGGTACGTCGGTGACGACCTGCGCGACATCCAGGCCGCCGAAGCTGCCGGCATGACCAGCATTGCCGCCGCCTGGGGTTATTGCGGCGCCACCGAACCCAAGCACTGGAAAGCCGACGCCATCATCGACAGCCCGCTGGAATTGCTGGAACTGGTACGCGCCAAACATTTACAGGCTGTGGGCTCTTGAAACTTTCGTCCCAGGCCACATATGGGATATACTAGCAATGCTTAGGGGTCGACCAGGTTTCGACAGGGGTTGCAAAGCAGCGCAGGGCATACCGAGGCCAGACTACCTCGTAAATACAATCTGAACTATATAACTGCAAACGATAACTCGTACGCATTAGCCGCTTAATACCGGCTAACCTTACACCACTTCGTCCATAGGGTGGGCTGGCAACAGCAGTAAGGACATTCATATGGAATCGTCTTGAGCCGGGTTACTTGACTCTCGATTAAATAATAGGTAACTCGTCTTGCCGCAGCGTGTGCGTCCGCGTCGTCAAGATTAAATCAAATGGCAGCACTAAGTATGTAGAACTGTCTGTAGAGTGCTTCTGGACGCGGGTTCGATTCCCGCCGACTCCACCATTATTTCCTTTAAAATCAAGCACTTAGGTTTTAGGATTGTCATTAATTTGGGGTGTTTTGGGGCTGTTTTGGCACTGGAATGACAACATAATGACAGCATTGAAAGGCGACTTAGGTCGCCTTTTTTGCTGTCTAAATCAGACATAATGTTCTGTTCTGATGAAGATAGGAAACCACACCAGGCCAAAAATGATCGTACGATCTTTTGCTACTCAAATTTAAGCAAAAAACAGCAGAAAAGTGCACCCGTTCTAAAATAAGGTACCCCTCGGGAAAACCCTAACATCACTAACATTTTTGCCCAACACCTTGGAAACCCTTGATACATATAGGTTTCAGCACTTCTTCAAACCCTAACTTTTTCCTAACCTTACCCTAATCAGGTTAGCTTTTAAATTCTAATCTCTATTAAAAATAATTTCTTTTAATATCAAGGACTTAAAAAATAGTTAGGTTTTAGGTTAGTACATGTTAGGTTTTAACCCTAACATTGCATTTTCTTAAAAATCAAAGACTTAGCAAGGAAAAACACTCGCTTTTCAACAGTGTTAGTGATGTTAGGGTTTTCCCTACCTAAAATCAAGTTTTCCTGCCCTCCCCCACTTCATTGAATTTGCTCTGAAATTTGCGTCAAATTGCGTCAGCTTTTAGGGCCATCAGGGTGGCCGCAAACGTAAGCCGGGCTTGTCCCTCACGGGTGACGCATATTTGAGTCAAAAGCATTCCATTTAGCGGGCAGGCGTGGTGGGGGGGATGTCTGAGCGCCGGGCCTTGAAATGGATAAAAACGCAAAAAATTGCTTAGATGTAATTTTCACAGAAATTTGCCACGCAGCTGAAGATGCGGCAATGCATGATGGTGAACAGTTTCGTATCTAACTCGTGCCTTTATCGCATGCGGGTGCTACTACTTATGGCTCTTGTGGCAACTGCTTATCTGATACATAATCGATAACACAAACCATACTTTGTTTACGCTGTGTAAGCTCTTACTGGAGGTAATGATGTCTGATGAATTGCGAAGGTATTTGGAAGAACAGGAAAGAATTCAGCGAGTACTCAAACCTTTAAAGGATTTCGAGCAAATTCAGGGTTACCTCAATCCACACGAAGAGCAAATTAAAAAATTAGGAATAGTTTCTTCAGCTTTAGATCACATTCGTGAAGCAGAAGCACACCAGAAGCTGCTCTCCGGCATTCCGATGGGTTTATCATTTAGCAATGAGATCGACAAAATTCAACGTCAGCGTCAGTTGGTTTATGACCCTATCAAAGAGCTTCGTCAACTCGGCTTAATTGACAATAAGTGGGAAACTCAAAGCGCAATTAATAATATTATCGAAGAGCAGAATAGATACAATCAACTCTTTCGCTTGCCTGATAGATCTGAGTTAGGTGCACTCGCTCATGCTGCCATGATAAAGCCCGGAATAAGCCAGATTGTCATGGGAACAGAAGACAATTTAAAGGGGATTTTAGGAGCTATGCAAAATCCTTGGCTGCAAATTGAAAACAATACAGTATCTGCAATTGCGCTATCAGAGCTTGTTTCCATTGGCAAGGCAATTGAAAGTTACTCATTCTTCGATGATAAATTAGTTACGGCTCTGAGATCTGAATTTGGTGACTGGCGTGATGTTTCAATGCCGCAATCGCAAAAGTTGCTTGACCCAATGTTCCGCTCTGAATTTTACTCTGCACAGGGATTCAACTCTGACCTTACTAACTTCACTTCGCCTGCGTTTCGTGAAGGTTTGATAATTGGTGGGATACAGCCTCTAGAAACCGTAGGCGACACCGACGATGAAGACGGGTATGAACGTGCGGATAAAGCGTATGGCATTCTGCTACGCTTTGAGGTTGCACTTCGTCGTTTTATAGAAGCTGTCATGGAGGCGGAATTTGGTTCTGATTGGATGAAGCATCAAATTCCTCCTAATATGCTAGATGACTGGAAAGATAAAAAGCAAAAAGCCACTAAAGCAGGTCACGAAGAATGTCCTCTAATAGAATATGCCGATTTTTCCGATTACAAAACGATAATTGAAAAAAAAGACAATTGGAACAAAGTCTTTAAGCCAATTTTTGGCCGTAGTGAGGATATTCGTGAATCATTCCAACGCGTATTTCCAGTTCGTATTGCAACGATGCATGCTCGCATAATAACCAGAGATGACGAGCTGTTGCTGCAAGTCGAGACGAAGAGGGTTCTTAAAGCGATTAAAAATTGGAATTAGGTTTTCAGAGCCTTTCCCCTTACACCATAAATCAATCAATTTATAAAATTTACGCTCCGCCCCCCCAGCCCCACTAAGCCATGGCTACTCGCAGATAATAGATAAGTCGATTATTTCACAGATCATAAATTCCTATTTTGAAAACTACGACAAATTTAAACTTCGACATATCTGCTGGTTATATTGGCATGCGACCTGTTCTGCAATTCATATGCAACCAGTACAATTTGGTTCTGCCATCGAATCATTAATTACCTCTTACAGAACAATAGCGCCTGACGCCTACCGGAGCAAGTAACCAATATATTGATCGTTACACTGACGAATACCCCATACGATTTTTGACAGAGTCTGTTGAATCAAGTATTCATAGAAAATTTTAATTTCACGCGACTACACCAGTTTTAGGAACCAATTAGCCTACAAAAAACCAGGGGCATTTCTTACATTCATAGATTTTAAAAAACGTCTCGACCTTAATGTACTGAGCTTCCCTCACTTGTTGCGCTTAGAAATAACAACTAATCGCACCCACGCGCTTGCTCCCTTAAAATATGTAGAACTCATTTCATAAATAGGGGTGAGATGCGTTTGCCTCATAACGTGGGCTGGCATGGCGGACGAGGCAGTCAACAGCGGGTCTATTGACAACGAGTCCAACGCAGTCCAGCACACGTTATGAGGCAAACCCTTCGGGAGCTGGCGATTCGGGCGCATTGCAGCGTTGCGCCGCTTGCTAAGGCACCAGCCTTAGCTGCGCGACGACGCCTTGCACTGCATCCCGAATCGCCTTGCTCGCACTCATCCCTATATATGTAATGAGTTCTAATAGTCTCATACCGATTTTTACTTCTGTTTGTCACGCCAATTTGCGGAGCTGCATATGTCGACCACCTACGTTGAACACGCCAACATCACAGTTAAGGATATGAATGAAACCGTCAATTTCATCAAGTCTGCGCTACCTGATTGGGACATACGTGGCGAAGGTAATATGGACTGGTTTGGAAAAAAAGTACACTGGTTACATATAGGTAACGACACCAGCTATCTTGCCCTGCAAGACGGTGGTGAAGGCACTGGCCTGAACTGGAAGGAGCATCAGGTTGGCACCAAACACATAGGGATCGTAGTACCGTCTGTCACGGCAGTCATAGAACGGCTGCAAAAAACCGGATATTCACCTGACCACTGGGGAGCAGCACACCCGCACAGGAAAAGTGTCTATTTCATCGTCAAAGATCATCTGCAGTTTGAATTTATTGAATACCTGTCTGAATTGAATACTGAACGCAATGACTATTCATTGTAAACAAGTAGGTTTGTGCTTTTTTGCCTGCTGCAAGACTGCTGAGAACCGGCACAGTGACAGGATCAAATTACACCACATTTATTGCGCCATATAAACGGGCGTCATATTGATGAAAATTATGCCGCAATTTCACACCTGCGTGGTCTATCTTTTGCAATACCAGATCGCTCTGAATAGCGGCTACGCAAGCGGTACAACCTTAAAAGAGTAAGGTCTCCATTTCTAATCTTGCTGGTCACTAACGTGGTGATTCCCTGTTCTATAAGGAGCAGTTTCGTCTAGCAGCCAGTCACGAAAAGCGACCACTCCAGAATTGGTTGCCGACGCGCGCGGATACGCTAGCCAGTAGCTGAAATCATTCGGTAAATTTAGTGCAAAAGGTTTGACCAGGCGTCCTGCTGCAATGTCATCCGACGCCAGAAAACAGCGCCCCAGTGCCACGCCATGCGCATCAATCGCCGCTTGCAGCACCAGGCTGGAATCGCTGAATGCAGGCCCGGTGCGGGTATCTATATCGCCCAGCCCTGCCATCTCAAACCAGAGCCCCCAATTGTCACGCGGCTGGTCGTGCAAAAGCGTGTGCTTACACAAATCAGCCGGTGTGAGCAGAGCTGCTGATCTGGTTAGCCATTGCGGGCTGCATAAAGGGGATAGATATTCAGGCGCGATCAGGTCGGCGCGCAGACCAGGCCAGCGACCCAGCCCCAAGCGTATGGCGAGATCAAATTTACCGTCTGAAAAATTGTCGGGAACCAAAGAACTTGTAATATGCAAGTCAATATCTGGCTGCACCGCGCGAAAGCTTGCCAATCTGGGCATCAGCCATTTGCTTGCAAAAGAAGGCAGCGCTGTAATACGCAATACGCCCGCGAAGGGATCTCCTGTCAGCTTTGCTGTTATGGCAGCGAGGGTATCAAATATCTCGCTCAACTCAGACAGATAGGCTTTGCCCTCAGTTGTCAGCGTCAACCTATGGCCGTAGCGCTCAAATAGCTTTAAATTCAACCACTCTTCCAGCTGCTTGACTTGATGACTAATGGCCGCTTGTGTTACATGCAGTTCAGTCGCGGCACGGGTAAAACTGCATAGCCGCGCTGCCGCCTCAAAAGCGCGCAAGGCAGTCAAGGGTGGTAAGCGACGCGCCATTCTTAATTGTTCTTTTTTAAGGGGTATTTTATTTATGAAGCTCGATTAATTTTTCTAATCGAGGATATAAGAATACATCGTTTTTCCTGGAGAGGGAAGTTTGCTTTAATGGCACTTCTTATAAGATTTGCACCGGAGAAAAAATGATCACATTAAAAATTTGGGAATTGATACTGAGTTTTGCTATACCCATGATTATCAGCCCTGGCCCGGGCAATGCCATATTGGCCGCCTCTGGCGGTAAATTTGGTGTCAGAGGCAGTCTTCCATTCTGGATGGGTTTTGAGGCCGGCAACCTGTGCTGGTGTCTGATCTATGGCTTTGGCCTGAGTCAGATTTTCAGTCAATATCCATTGGCCTACAGCTTCCTGAAATGGGGCGGTACACTGTACATATTGTATCTGGCCTACGGCTTTTTTAAGTCTTCCGCTGTGGGATATAAAACAGACTTGAACGTACTGAGTTTTTCAGATGGCTTCATTTCGCTATCGCTGAATCCCAAGGTGCATTCGATGATACTAGTGATGTTCTCACAGTTCCTGAACCCGGCACTGCCCTTGATCGCACAAGTCGCCCAGATCGCCATCGTGTTTACCATGATAGGCTTGGTCTGCCATTTTCTCTGGATCTACTCAGGGCAATTGATTTTCAGTAAATTCCAATCGCGCCGCGCCCTGCAATTGCAAGGTGTAGGTTTCGGGCTATGCATGATACTGGTGGCCATTTTTGTAGCTTTGTCTTGATCAGACTGTATGTTAAGAGCCTCTGATTAAGTCCGGTTTTTAAGTCCGGTTTTGCAAAATTGCCCCTCAATATTCATGAGGGTTGCAAACGGGGCTGGGTGTACTTAATCAGAGCTTGCCGGTTGATAAAATAATAGGGACTCTTCTTGCCACGGCGTGTGCGCTCGCGTCGTCAGGATTAAATCAAATGCATGCGAAACTGTCTGAAGATTGCTTTTGGACCCGGGTTCGATTTCCGCGGACTACATACCATTTGTTGGTGGCCGACAAAGACAATTCAACTGTACAGCCAAGAGCGTAACGCCGTCACGTCATTTTGAAACGGGTTCTAATTCACAAATTAATCATGGAGGCTGGAGCCAAGATATTCAACCGCTGAACGCTCACGATTGCTGACGCAAATGCTCCTGCAAGAACTCAATAAAGCGCAGCGTCTTTGCTGGTAATAACCGGGTTTCCGTGATTGCGTAGACCGGTGTGGGCTGTCCATTCCAGCCAGGCAGTATCCGGCGCAGTCGGCCAGCAGCGATATCTTCTGCTACGACGTCTCCCGGCAACATGATAATACCCAAATCAAGCGTTGCAAGGCGTCGAATCATGCCAACGCTATTCACCATAAATTTGCCGCCGACATCCACCTCCAGCCTTTCCATATCGCGATACAGGGTCCACCTCCCACCTTTGGGAAAACCGAGGCATTCATGCTTGGCAAGGTCGGTAGGATGTCCAGGCTCACCATACAAATCAAGATAACGTGGCGACGCGTATACCTTCACTGATAAGCGAGCCAGCAGTCGGGCGATCAGGTTTGAATTTGGCTGTTCACCCATGCGGATCGCCACATCAAACGGCTCTGTAACCAGATCCACCCTCCGCGGTGTAAGGTCAAATTCGAAAGTGATACCAGGGTAGCACCTGGCGAACTCCGCAAGGATCGGTGCCATATAGATGGTAGCGAAGTCCACAGGTAGCGATGCACGCAATAGCCCGCTTGGCTGAGTCAGCATCTCACTTAATTGCTCATGCGCAATCCGTGCTTCATCAACAATGCGCCTGCACCGTTCATAGTAAAGCTGGCCCGCCTCTGTCAATTCCACCTTCCTTGTGGTGCGATGGAGCAGCCGCAGGCCAATATGTTTTTCCAATGCAGCTATCCTCCTCGATAACGTGGAATTTGGTATTCCGGAGGCATCGGCGGCACGCCGAAAGTTTAAGGTGCTTGCGACCTCGATAAACAAGGCCATGTCGTTCAACAGTTCCATTACATTGCGCCATTTTTGGATCAATGCTTCCCATTGTACCCACTTTATCCCATCAGTAAATTAGTCGAAAATACATCATCGCACTTGCATCAGACAACCTTTAAAGAATTGATATTGCCATGGCTACTAATATCGCCCGTATGCAACGCGCCAATCGCGGAAGCCAGTTCCGTGCCTATCGTTTGCATTGTTCCGATCCTGCACAACTTGATCCCTTTATGGGTATCGACCATGCCTGGATGAGCGCGCCGACGTTTCCACCTCATCCACATGCTGGCTTTTCGGCAGTGACTTATCTGTTTCTCGATTCGGAAACTGGCGTTGCCAATCGCGATTCGACGGGCAACAGCACCTTGATAGAGCCGGGCGGCCTGCATTGGACGGCCGCGGGGCGCGGGGTTATCCACGAGGAAAATCCAGCAGTGCAAGGCAGAACTGCACATTTACTGCAAATCTTTGTCAATCTGCCTCAGCAACGGCAGAACGAGGCACCGTTTGCGCTCAGCCTGGCTCCGCAAGACGTGCCAGTAGTACAACGCCCCGGCACGCGGGTGAGGGTTCCCTTGGGGAGTTTTGATAACGTTCACTCACCGTTGGTACCGCCGACCGAAGTCACTTTGTTGGACATCACGCTCGAAGCTGGGGCAGAACTGCTGCTTCCGCTGGCCGTTGGTCAACGTGCCTTCATTATGCCGATTTTCGGTGGTGCAGAGCTTGATGGCGAGAATTTCAGTCTTGATGACCTTGGTGCACCGATCATACCGACCACAACAGAAGCGACTAAGCACAAACTTGTCGCCAGGACGGGAGGCGCTAGGGTCGCCATATTCATCGGTCAACCGCTGGAGCAACCGATCTTTTCAAACGGTCCCATGGCTTTTGCGAGCTTTGAGAACCTGACTGCGGCGACCGCCGCCTACCATAGTGGCGCGATGGGAAAGCTGTAACAGCCCCTCATGTCCACAGGAAGCATGAGTCGTTCAACTTCTGCGCCGCTATCGAAACTTTAAGGAGTTATTTCATGAAAACTGAACGTTTAAACGCCGAAAACACAGCCCTGCTGTTGATTGACCATCAGGTCGGTACGATGCAGTTGATTAAGAATATTGATCGCGAACTTGCAGCCAAGCAGTCGATTGCGCTGGCAAAGATGGCGAAAATTCTCAATATACCGGTCGTAATTACCTCCAGTCAGGAAGATCACGCCCAAGGGCCGATTCTGCCGGAAATCGCCGAGATTCTACCCGAAGCGCACGCAGCACGGGTCAAGCGCCCCGGCGTGGTCAACGCCTGGGCCTATCCCGACTTCCGCAATACAGTACTGGCCACAGGACGCAAGAATCTGATCATGGCAGGTGTGACCACCGATGTTTGTCTCATCTTCCCGGCCATTGACGCTGCACAAGAAGGTTTTGCGGTGCAAGCTGTGATGGACGCTTCAGGATCACCTAGCGTGCTATCCGAAGAGTTTTCACGTCAACGAATGCATGACGCGGGTGTGGTGCTCACAGCCACCAACACGCTCATGGCTGAAATCGCACAAGACTGGTCAACGCCAGCCGGTCAGCAACTGATTACTTTGCTGTTCACCGATGTGTTTCCGGCTCTGGGCGCTGGCATTGCTTAAAAACGTAGCGGCTACAATCAGGCTGAAGCACATTCGCTTCAGCCTACGCCATAAATTTTCCTGCAAGCCTTTCATGGTGCAATTCGGGATTTTTTCGATTGACGAATTGATTTGCTTAGGGCTCTACAATTTAGAAACATCCTATATGAATAAGAAAATTTTTCTGCTCGGTGGAACCGGATTTATTGGAGCAGCCACGCTAAAGGCACTTAGGGAAGATCCAACGGTTAAAGTGCACGCATTAGCCCGCTCGGCGCAATCCGCCAGACTCATCGAATTAGCAGGCGCGTTGCCGGTCATAGGTGATCTGAGTGAACCAGGTGAGTGGCAGCAAGCCGTCGCGCAAGCCGACGTAGTGATACATGCTGCGCAGCCCGCGACATTCGGCCAACGTATATCGGCCAAAGTTGCTCGTCGATATGAGACCGCGCGCCTCGCGCTTGATCGAAGCCTCTTTGATGCATTGCCGCCCGAGCGTCAAACGCGTCTACTATACGTCGCTGGAAACTCTTATTATGGTGAAACGGGTTCCGGGTCAGCCAAAGATGAGACCATGACGCCGCGCCCTACGGGGTTCGGCCCGTATATTCAATCTGCGGTCGAGACTGTCAAGGCGTTGGCGAGCCCTGGTCGTGAAGTGATCATCGCCTTCCCTGGTGCCGTGTACGGTCATGGTTCCTGGTTCAAACAATATTATCTTGATCCGATTAATGCTGGGAAACCAGTGATGCGACTCACTGGACCGCAGCACTGGGCGTCCCCGATTTCGGTGGACGATTGTGGTCGTGCCCTTGCTCATCTTGCGTTAGCGGACTCTGCAATGCTGCGATCACCCACGGAAGGCTACTTCCTCGTCGACAATAAACCTGTTACCTACGATGAGATCGCGGCGCTCGCCGCCGCCACAATGAACAAGCCGCTGAGAACGAGAAACGTCCCCGGATGGATGCTTGGCTTATTCGCTGGCGTGATCGTACGCAGCTACATGGAGACCGATTCGAAATATTCGAACTCGAAACTACTTGCCACAGGCTTCCAGTTCAGGGACCCCACGATCGAAAGCGGAATTCCGCGACTTTTTGAGGTGGCTCCACGGACATGAATTGGCTCCGGCTACGGATATAACGGTGGGCAGTATTGGTGGCGAGCACTCGCAGCTGGTGCCACCGCCCGACGTCACCTTGCTGGACATCCTGCTGGAAGGCAGCACTGAACATGTACTGCCGTCTAGCCAACATGTTTTCTATATGCAGGCTTCGGTGGCGCAGAGCTTGATGGCGACGGCTTCTGTCTTGATGACCTCGGCGCACCGATCCTGCCGACCGTGACCGAAGCGACTTATCTCAACAAAAAGGTCAAGGCTTTTGCGAACTATGAGGAAACTGATTGCGGCAACCATCGCTTACCAGAGTGGCATGATGGCAGGGAAATTGATTTTCCAGAAATCTTAATCGCGCCCTGCAACTGCAAGGTATAGGGCGCAGCTTATGCATGATACTGGTAGCCATTTTTGTAGCTTTGTCTTGATCAGACAGTATGTCAAGAACCTCTGATTAAGTCCGGTTTTGCAAAGTTGCCCCCATATTCATGAGGGTTGCAACGGGGCCGAGTGTACTTAATCAGAGATTGCCACTTAATTAAATAATAAGTAACTTGTCTTGCCATAGCGTGTGCGGCCGCGTCGTCAGGATTAAATCAAATGGCAGCACTAAACATGTAGAACTGTCTGAAGAATGCTTCTGGACGCGGGGACTGATGAAAGCACCTGTGTGCTGTCATCTACCTCACGAATCTGAGCAGCTTGCAAGCTGCGAAGTGGATATCAGGAACTGCAAGCCAGCTGTGGGGAGCCCACGAATAACATAGAACATGCAAGCAGCATGGCTGGCCAGGATAGCCGAATCCCGCAACCTACACTAAAATACAAACACTGCCAATTCATGGGTGGTCTCCTATGGAATCTGGGGGCCAAATTTTTGTGCCAGCACTGATATTGATAGCAGCGCGCATGGCAATCTCAATATAATGACAACAGATACACACAACAATAATATCTTGTATAGCTGTTATCAATACACATTGATTATTCCACCGATACATTAGCTGGTCGCCATGTGAAAGGATGCTCCCTCCAAAAAGAGAATGTTAAATCTTGCATGCACAGGCCACTTATCTGGTTCAGCAGACATAGAATTCTTGCCAATTAGAAATAAACGGTTATGCTGTCAAATAGTGCCAGCTTATCTGGTGTTCGTATAATCGGAGAACCACCATGCAATCCGCCCGCCGCGCCGCCGATACCTCGCCGTTTGAAAGCGATAAAAATAATATTTCGCCGGCGACTCGTATGGCGACATCAAGTCAACGTTACTTTGCAATCTGGATGTGTGTCACACTCTGCATTGTCACGGTATTTTTGCTGCCATTTGCTCAAACACCCTGGGGCAAGATTCAAGCTTTCCTCCCCTCGTATCAAACTGCGGTGATCGGCATTTACCTGATCACCGCCTACTTGATGTTTGGGCACTATAAAGCCACCCGTTCGGAAGCACTACTGCATTTGAGCGCCGGATGTTTGTACACTGCTGGCGTACTGGTTGTGCAATTTCTGTCTTTCCCTGGCGCATTTATAGACACGGGGTCACTGATAGGTGGAGGCCAAACGACGATTTGGCTGTGGTTCTTCTGGCACGCCGGCCCAGCTGTTGGCATTTTGCTCTTTGCGTGGAGCGAATATCGTCGTCCCGGCCATCGAACCATCGATCATCAACACGCCATTCGTCAAACATCGATTGTAGTCTTCGTCGCGTTTGCTGGCACGGTGATTCTCGTGACCGCTTTTCACAATTGGTTGCCGGTTCTGGATGTCAAGGGTGACTTTAGCAAAATTACCAGCTCCGGCATCGCTCCCGCACTTCAGGTTTTGTTATTGGCGGCTCTGGTAATACTCTGGCGTGCAAGTGGCTTTCGCAATGTTCTGCATGTTTGGCTGGGTATCACGCTTGTGGCGCTGTTGTGCGACAACGCTATCACAATGATGGGGGCGACGCGATTGTCGCTAGGCTGGTACGTCGGCAGGGCAAATGCACTAATTTCGGCATCGATCATGATGTTGGTATACCTGAACGATATCAAACAATCCTATGAGCGAAGCGTGGCGATCGCGGATGAGTTAGCCAATTCCAATGCGCAACTGGAAGTGAGGATAGATGAAGCCCGACTCGACACACTAACCAAGCTCCCGCGCCGTGATTTGTTTACGGAAAATGCTGAATTGCTGCGCGCGTCAAGCGTCGCGAATGGCAAAGGCTTCGCCACCTTGTTTATCGATTTGGATGGTTTCAAGTCGATCAATGATCGCTTCGGCCATGAACATGGAGATATTGTTCTTGTTCGTGCAGCGGAGGCGCTGAAGTCTGTCTTGCGGGATAGCGACGTGGCTGGCCGTCTTGGCGGCGATGAATTTGTTGTGTGCCTGAGCGCTCCAGAAAATGTGATGCAGTCGGTAGCCAACAAGTTGTCAGAGCGCATCGTCGACAAGATCAGCAAAATTGGCGATGGCTTAGGTGCCAGCATCGGGATCAGTATTTGCAGTACTGATA
This sequence comes from Undibacterium sp. GW821-FHT11B02, assembly GCF_058808955.1. Lineage (NCBI taxonomy): Bacteria > Pseudomonadati > Pseudomonadota > Betaproteobacteria > Burkholderiales > Oxalobacteraceae > Undibacterium > Undibacterium sp. GW821-FHT11B02. The sequence continues at coordinate 197,330 of NZ_JBXASD010000004.1, forward strand.
TCACCAGCGCTTTGCAAGAAGCCGATGAAGCCATGTACGAAGCCAAGAAACATGGCAAGAACGGATATAGCGTATACCGCATGAAACCGAAACTGGTCAATGTGGCGTAAAGCTGGCTCTGTATTTGGACGGTATTGCTGCTTTGCCGCCTCGCCATTGTTACTCTGACCAAAACATCGTAGCGGTTGACTACGGCATTCATGCGCAAGACTTAGTCATGAAACGCCGTAAATACTACATCAGCAAAAAGCCTGAGTTGCCAAACCACGCAAGCATACGCTAAGCTCAGGCTAGACACTGCATTCTCTCTCCCTTTCGGCAACTACTCGCGACCGAAACTCGTGGCTTTTTTACTTGCCGTGATTCACCTTCGGCCGGGTGGCCCGTAACGATACAAGACCCGCAAGAAGAAAATTGCTAGCTAACTGAAGGTGGTGTTCAACTATATGCCTATAGAATTCACCATTTATTTAATCACCTGGATACTCTATTGTGCAGTCTGCGTGGCGCTGTATTTTTCTGACCGGACTTCATTTCCGTTGCTTGCTTATCGTGATTTTTTGTTTGTCCCATGGAAGCTGGTCACGTTCAGCATAGCCGCCATCGGCATTACGGTGATTGCGCCTTACACAGGTGACCCAACTTGGGACTATGTGGATGCAGCCATCATGTCTATCCTTACCTTTCTGACCGCACCGTGGACTATTGGGACGGTTTATCTGGGTTTCAGTCGTAAAGCCAGACTGAGGCATATTCTGCTTGCGCTAGGCATGTGGATGTTTTCTGCGAGTTGGTGTTATGACTTGTACCTGCTGCTGCGGGATGGTACTTATCCTCTGACCTGGGAAGCAAATATTTATGCCTCATCGGTCTTGTATGTCAGTGCGGGACTATTCTGGAATCTTGAATACAAAGCGGGCAGAGGTGTGACGTTTTCTTTTCTTGAAGCCGGATTTCCATCCAGGCCACAGCAAGTTGGTTTCACAAAAATCGCCTGGATTGGCCTGCCCTTCATGCTGATCGCCATTGGCTGTATTGGGTATTTTCTGTTTTAAGTGCTCAGCGAATAGTTTACGTACTTCTTTACACGCCACGCCTTCAAGACAAACAGGACAAATCTATTCAGAATTGCATATTGTTGCAAATTTACACATTCACTGGAAAACCTTCAAAAATGCAATTACAATCTTAGCATGCCAAAATTATAATTAAAGGCATATCTTATCCTGCACTGAATCCATCTCTTTCATTCACTAATGGAATCTGCCATGAAATTTCCAAAAATAAAACTGAAAATACGGCATGGTTTCTTGCTGCTGGTTTTGTTGTTTGTCATTCCGCCGCTGATCATTTTGTTGGCGCAACGTTGGGAAGTGTCTGACAGCGACCCTGATCGCGGTGCCACCACCGTCAAACAAGATGCGTTTGGTGACAGTGCAAGCAAGATTGTGTATCTAGACCAAAACTGGAAGCCTGAGCAAAGCCTGTGGTTTTACACGACGACCCAGGGTTCAGATTTGCTGCCTTATGATTTCTTTTTGGTGCTGGAGCAGGCTGACAAGCCTGAATTATTCCGCAGTGATGAAAACATTAATCGCTATCGTTATCTGCCGCAGAAAAAAACTTCCAGTAATCCGGATGCCTTGCCAGTAGGTTTTGTCAAAGACAATTACCTGAAAAAAGATTACATGGGCTTTACCTGTGCAGCCTGCCATACGGCACAAATCAATTACAAAGGCACGGGCATGCGTATTGACGGCGGCCCGGCTGCGGCTGACATGGTCGGGTTCCTGAAAGGCCTGACTGATGCGATGGTTGCCGTGCGGGACAAGCCCGATGTGCAAAAACGCTTTGTGCAGGCGGTGATGCAACGCGGTGCCTATAGCAGCGAAGCTGACGTGATTGCCGATATAAAAACCTATGCGCAGCGTCTGATCAGCTATAACGTCATCAACCATAGCCCTGTTGATTATGGGTATGCACGACTGGATGCCTTTGGCCGCATCTATAACCGTACGCTGGAACATCTGCTTAATCGCAAGCAAATGGAAGAAGTGCTGCTCAACATCCTGAGTGAGGGGGAAGTAAAGACCGCACTGGCTGACATAGGTGAAAGCCTCACATCTGCTGAGCGCGACAAGATCATCGAAAGGGTGGCAACTTCGCCCAAACAAATCGTCAAACTGCGGCAAGAGTTATTCATCAAGGCCGACGCCCCTGTCAGTTATCCCTTCTTGTGGGATATTGCCCAGCACGACTATGTGCAATGGAATGGCCTGGGTGCCAATGGTGGTCTGGGCCCACTGGGGCGCAATGCCGGTGAAGTCATTGGCGTATTTGGCTCACTTGACTGGCATGAAAGCCAGCACTTTTCTTTGACTTCATGGATTTCTGGTCAGGGATGGAAAAAGAAAGTCGTTGACTATGATAGCTCCGTCAATACCCAGAATCTGCGCCGCATAGAAACCCAGCTCACTGAATTGCAGTCGCCGCAATGGCCAGAACAAATTTTGGGCAAGCTTGATCAGACCCGCATCAAACGTGGTGAAAAACTGTTCGACCGTTATTGCGTCAGTTGTCATGCAGAGATAGAACGTGACTCACCGCAACGTCGCGTGGTCGCTCATATGTCCAAACTGGAAGAAGTTGGTACTGATCCCACCATGGCAAACAATAGCGTCAAATATGAAGGCTATTCTGGTATTTTGCGCAATCAATACGTCGGTGCAGGTGTAGGTGACGTTTTGCTCGATAAAAAAGCACCGGTTGCTGCGCTGCTGACCAAGGCGACGTTGGGCGTAGTCACAACGCCAGATCCTGATAAGGGTTTCATACGCAGGTGGTCAGAATGGCTGCTCAATATCGTCAAGGCCTTTTTCAGTAATGAAATCAAGGATTCAAACAAGCACGGTAATTACAACCCTGACACGACGATGAATCCTTATTCATCCTTGCAGGCATACAAGGGGCGTTCGCTGAACGGCATTTGGGCGACTGGCCCCTATCTGCACAATGGCTCGGTGCCAACCTTGTATGATTTATTGCTGCCAGCGACCTGCCCTGCAGATCAAAAAGATGCAGAATGCCGGCCTGAAAAATTCCAGGTAGGCTCGCGAGAATTTGATGCAGAAAAAGTTGGCATGAAAAATAGTGGCTATGAAGGCTTTACCTTCGATACCAGATTGCCGGGCAATTACAATTCAGGCCATGAATATGGCACGAAGGCAGCAAAAGAAACTGGTGACTTGCCTATGCTGACGAAAGAAAACAGGCTGGATTTAGTGGAGTATTTGAAGGCTCAATAAGCGTCTGACAATAAATGGCCATCGGTCACAATGAGCGCTGGCAGTACGCCAACTGCACAAATGAAACTGTATTTAATGTTGGAGAGCCATCTACAAATAGATGGCTCTCCACAGCTCTCATGTCAGAACTCGTTTCATCAAGAAGAAAAAGCTTCAGGAAGACCATTTAAGACACAGTGGAAGTCCAAACTTGATATTGGCAAACAAGGTAACCTCCATACGCCGGAATCACCAAGCCATTAAAGGGTGCCTCAAATACATCTCATTTCTGTTGATGAAATGAGTTCTATGCACAAGGCCCGGTCGTACTGCCTTCCAACAACACCGGTTGCCACAATACCTGCAGTTCTGCTGCTGGCGTGCCGTTTATCAGGGCCAACAGCATTTCACTCATTTTGGCACCTGCTGCTCTGGGGTCCGGCTGGTCTATGATGGTGACTTGGTCGCCGACCAGGGTGTCTTCCATGCTGCCCCAGACGATGACGGAGATGTCTTTGCCTATGGTGATGCCGGCATCCATCAGGGCGCGCATCGCACCAACGCCAGACAAATGGTTATCAACAATAATGGCACTGGGTCTGGGTGTGCAGTTTAATAGCTGCTGCACTGCCAGGTAGCCGCTACGTCTGTCGAGTGCATCCTGTATCAGGTAGCGGGTATCGATATCGAGGCCAGCACCGCTCATGGCTTCGATAAAACTGGTGCGTCTTTGGCGGGCAAAATTAAGTTCGAGTGGTGCGCTGACGAGGCTGATGCGCTGATGCCCAAGTGCCAGCAAATGCTTGACAGCCAGCCGTATGCCGTTCGCATTGTCATAGTCAAACCAGGCATAAGGTTTGTCTGTCTGGGTGCGGCCATGGGCAATAAAAGGAAAACCCTGCCTGGATAAATAAGCAATACGAGGGTCTTGCACCATGGTGCGGCTGACGATCAAGCCATCGACGCGACGGCCCTTGACCATCTGCTCATACGAAGGCAGTTCATTGCCCGGCGAGACAGGCGCAATCATGAGATTCATCTTGCGCGCTTCCAGCGCTTCTGCCATGCCACCAACCACGCCGAGAAACATGGGGTCACCCAGGTCAGATGGCAGCAAAGGGTAGATCAAGCCAAACACATTGGTGCGCCCGACGGCCAGACTGCGTGCCATGGGGTTGGCTTCATAACCAAATTTTTCTGCTGCCGCCAATACTTTTTTGCGCGTCTGCTCGCCGACTTCGGGGTAACCGTTCAAGGCACGGCTGACCGTGGTCTTGGACATACCCAGGCTGGCAGCAAGCTCCTTTAAAGTAATGGACATAGGGTTAATGGCAAAGATGATCAGAAGCTGGGATTATATACTTGCGCTACCGTGTTCAGTTCATACATGACCATGTCAATCCAGCCGCTCAATCGCACGCTTGAAAAAAAACAGGGTCAGCAAAATCACACTCAATGGCAACAGCGATAGATAAAAAGCCGTCTGCCCGTTCAGGGCACCGAATACATAGCCGGTAATCATGGACCCGCTAGTGCCACCCAGGGCGGAAAACAAGACCAGCAAACCCGTCATGGCGGCATGCTGGTTTGTCGGCAAAGAGCTCAGCATGACAGAATTAATGCCAGGATAAATCGGTGCCATGAACAGACCGATCAAAGGGAAGATAAAGGCGGCCAACGGTGCATTGCTCCAGCGCAGGTCCGGGTTGGCAACAATATTATGGGTCAACGGCAAGGTCAGCAACACCAGTGCGGCCATACTGATAAGGCAGATATTCAGCACCAGATACCAGTTCAGCTTGCGCATGATGGCCCCTGCCCCCAGCCTGCCTATTGCCAGGCAGGCGGCAAAGATGCTGGTGGCTTGCACACTCATATCCACCGGCATTTTGAGAATTTCGTTATTGAAAGTGGGCAGCCAGGTGCCTATACCCTGCTCCAGCAACACGTATAAAAAAGCCGAGATGATATAAACACAGACGAGAGGGCGCGCCATCAGCTTAAGCATGTCAGCAAAATCGTTGAACAGGCTGCTTTGACTGACTACCAGCCTGGCTTGAAATTCTGTAAAGTTTGTTGTGGCGACCAATAAGAAAGTCAGCGCACACAAAGCAGCCAGCAACCAGTACACATGTAACCAGACTGGTGAAGCGGGATTGTCAGCATCAATGAAATAACCAAATACCCAGTAGCCACTGAGCACGCCCACCATGAAGAAACCTTCCAGCATATTCATCAGGCTGGCATGCTGCTTGCGATCCGTGCTGACCAGACCTATGGTTGCATACACGGATACCTTGATGAGGGCAAAAGCAACGCCCACACTGAAGAACAAGACTTTGGTCATCAAAAATCCCGGCAGCAGGGGCATGGTCGCTGTGCTGATCGTGACGATGGCCATGCCAATCAGCATCGCGTATTTATAGCCCAGGCGCGGCAAGAAAGAAGCGACGCAAAACGAGACGATGCTGATGGGAATATCCTTGAAGGCCTCCAGCACGCTGGCAGCTGATTTGCTGACACCATAGGTCTTGATGACTTGCAATATCACCGTACCTACGCTGTTGAGCAAAATTGCGAATACAAAATACAGCAAAAATAGCGCAAAGATAATGCGCGGCCCGCTGGCAAGCTGTTCGTGTGACTGATGCTGCATAGTCATGTTGTCTCCTGGATTTTTATTTTTTGTAGCACTTGGTGCTACTATTTTTTGTACTACTTTTTCACTACTTTTGTGCTGCTTTTTATGCACTGCTTTTTATACGCTGCCAGCACTGCTCACTTCAGACTCATTTCAAATAATCCTGCAAGTTGAATTGATGCAGACCTGCGATCACAACATCGGCCTCGGTCAGCACTACCGGGCTGCCTATACCCAGGGCAAACATGCCTGCAGATTTGATGGCGCGAATGCCTGCTATCGAATCTTCTACTCCAAAACATGCATCTGGGGTCAAACCGAGGCCCGCTGCAGCAGTTAGAAAAATCTCTGGATCTGGCTTGCTGTTCATTATTTTTGCGGCATCCACGACGACATCAAACTGATCGGCAATACCAAGTCGCTCCACTACCGCCTGGGCATTCTTGCTGACTGAAGCCAGTGCCGTTTTCAAACCAGCAGCACGTATGGCTTGCAAGGCATCTGCCGCTCCTGGCAATAAATCAGCCGGGCTGAGTTGGGCGATCAAGCTCTGGTAATGCAGGTTTTTTTCATCAGCCAATGCCAGTTTATCTGTTTCGCTGAAGACCTTGCCGGATGCCGCCAGGATCAGGTTCAGCGAACCCATTCTGTCCACGCCCTTTAATTGTTCATTGAAGTCTGCATCAAAACTGGCACCTACGCTTTCTGCCAGTTTTTTCCAGGCCAGGTAATGGTAATGCGCCGTATCTGTCAGTACGCCATCCAGGTCAAAAATGATAGCGCGGTAGTTGTATTTACGCATGAATCAGCTCCGGTTGATGCAGAGGCACACTGCATGTGGCTTGCAGCTGAGTGACTTGCAGGCTTTGCCCTCTGTGCAGGAATTGTAATGCCGTGCCACGTAAGAGGCGGTATTCGACTTGGGTTTGGCTAACTGTTATCTCCAGCAATTGCCCCTGGAAGTGCACGCGGAACTGGTAGTCTTGCCATTGCTTGGGCAAAACCGGGGCAAATCTCAGTTGCCCACTATTGACGCGCATACCGGCAAAACCATAGGCGATACCCAGCCAGGTGCCCCCCATGGCAGCAGTGTGTACACCGTAGTGCGTGTTGCCGTGTGTATTGTCCAGATCCAGCCTGGCGGTTTGCATGAAGTAGTCATAGGCCTTGTCCTGATAGCCGACTTCTGCTGCGATGATGCTGAAGATGCAGGTGGACAAAGACGAATCATGGGTGGTCACGGCTTCATAAAAATCAAAATCACGACGCTTGTCATTGAGGTTGAACTGATCACTGAGCAAGAGCAAGGCCAGCACCACGTCTGCCTGTTTGCACACCTGATGGCGATAAATGACTAACGGATGATAATTCAACAGCAGGGGATAATTTTCTTTGGGGGTATTGGCGAAGTCCCAAACCTTTTTATTGAGGAAGCTGTCATCCTGTTCGTGGATGCCACGCTCTTTGTTATACGGCAAAGCCATGTATTCAGCGGCGCGTTGCCATTCATTTGCTTCGACTGCTTGCAGATTGATTTTTTCAGACAGTTCTATATATGTCTGTGCATGCTGACTCTGCAATTGCCTGACGATATCGGCAGCAAAACGCAAATGCATTTGCGCCATGGCGTTGGTGTAATAATTGTTGTTGACCTGGGCTGTGTATTCGTCAGGGCCGGTCACTTCGTTGATGCAAAATGACTCTTTATTTTGACCAGGCAAACAGGTGTAGTGCCCCAACCCCATCCACAGACGCGCAGTTTCCAGTACGATTTCTGCTCCCTGTGTCAGCAAAAACTCCATGTCTGCCGTTGCTTCCATATACAGCTTGATGGAATACGCAATGTCGGCATTGATATGGTATTGCGCCGTACCTGCGGGGAAGTAGGCAGAGCATTCTTCACCATCTATGGTGCGCCACGGGTACAGTGCGCCGCTTGCATGCGACATCTGGCGTGCACGTTCGCGGGCTTGCGGCAGGTATTGATAGCGGTATTCGAGTAATTTCCTGGCGATCTCTGGTTTGTTGTAGAGGAAGAAGGGGAAGATATAAATTTCTGTATCCCAAAAATAATGACCTTCATACCCTTCACCTGTCAGCCCCTTGGCAGCGATATTGGTTTTGCCATCGCGCCCGACTGACTGCAACAGATGGAACATATTGAAACGTATGCCCTGCTGCAAGGCTGCGTCACCTGTTATATGTACATCTGCCTGTGCCCAAAAATCATCCAGATAGGCTTGCTGGCTGGCTGCCAGTTGCTCAAAACCCTGTTCGCGTACCTGGTTTAATGCTTGCTGGCCCAACGACAGCAAGGATGCTGCCGGATAATCGCGGGAAGAAAAATAACTGCAAAACTTCTCCAGTTTTATAGCCTTGCCCTGCACTGCCTGAATGGTGAAATGCTGCTCAATTTTTTCATCGCTTTGCTGCTGACTGCTGGTGTAAGGGCTATCTGCATGCAGGCGATGCTGCATGGCTGTTGCCAGGTTCAAGCCACTATTATGGGTGCGATGCAAAAAAGCAGAGAAATCACTTTCCTGCACAACTTCAAGCTTGTGCAAGACCGGGCCGCTGATAGCAGAACCAACACGCGGGTCGTCCCCGGCGACGATATTTTTTACAGCAGCGTCGATAGAAGAAACCAGTTTGATCTGACCAGAGAAATTCAGCGGTGTGACTTCATAAGAAATCGCATACACATGCTTGTTATCAAAACTGACAAGACGCTGAGTGTGCAAACGCATGCTGCGCCCCTTGGCGGATGTCCATTCCAGGCTGCGTGTCAGCAGACCGGTGCGAAAATCCAGTTGACGGTAATAGCTATCTACCGTGCCTTGTTGCAGATCGAAGACTTCATCTTCCAGCATCAATTCAATACATTTGGCATTGGGCACATTCAGCATGAATTGATTGGTGCGTGCCAGACCATAGGCGTTTTCTGGATACTGTATGGCTTCGGATTCGTAAAAACCGTTGAGGTAACTGCCATTCAGTGAATCTGCAGCGCTTCTCTGATTGCCCTCTTCTGCCGTGCCACGCAAGCCTATATAGCCGTTGCCCAAGGCAAACAAGGTTTCATTGAGCAAGTGACGCTCATCATCGATGTGATTTTCAGTAATTCCCCAGCCTTCCAGCGGAAATTGATGATGCAAGGCATCACTTGTTTGCACGGTGTCATCCTTCATTTTTATTCTTAATCGTTGGTGTTTTTTGGTGAATTTTCTGGTTTTATAGCTTTTATACTTATTCAAACCGGTTTGAAATTTGAATTAATTCTATTTAAACCGGTTTTAAAAGTCAATGAAGTAAATTTTTATTTTGCGGATGCTGTTTTAGAAACTTGCAAATAAGTACAGCAACCAGGAGGAGTTAAGATGGCTTTTGCGCACATTCCATTCAAGACGATTGCGTACAATCGACGAACCCCACTGGGCTCCTGCCTTCGCAGGAGCGACTATTTTGGGGTTGTGGCCTATGTGAAACGCAAACGTATGCGCTGGATTAATTGATTTGGCAACACACAGCGAGGACTATCTCAAGTCTGCCTGATCACCAGCATAGTCTGCAAAACCTCAGACTCTACCGTCTCTTCATTGATCAGACCCAGGATTTTCCTGGCGAGCAAAATGCCGCCATCACGCAGGTATTGATGGACGCTGGTCAGGGCGGGGATGAAGCTGGCAGCACCTGGCGTATCGTCATAGCCGACGACGGAGACCTGTCCTGGCACCGTCAGGTTTTTTTCGGTGATGGCCCGTATAGCCCCCATGGCCAGCAAATCGCTGGCAGCAAACACGGCATCGAAGGTTTTGTCTTTTTTCTTGAGATAGGTGGACATGCAGTCAAACCCCGCCTCAAAGGTAAATGCCTTGGGGCGCAGGATGGTGACGGCGTGTTGCTGGTCACCCAGGGCTTCCATGAAACCGGCACAACGTTCCTGCACTTCGGCATGGTCGATGTCGCCTATGAACAAGAGCTTGCGCCGTCCCTGCTGGATAAAACGTTCAGCCACGCTGGCCCCGCCCTTGCGGTTATCACTGCCAACCACGATGCCGGGTTGATTGGCATCCGGCGCACCCCAGATCACCAGCGGCAGGCCAGAGCGCTGCAGATGCCGCACCGCTTCACCGTGGGAACCCTGTCCCAGCAAGATCATGCCGTCGGCCCCCTGCACCGGTGATGTGTCTATCAATTGCATGGAAGTCAGTACCACGCTATAGCCTGCAGTCGTCAGTTCCTGAGTAATACCACCCAATAATTCCAGGGGATAAGGGTCAGACATGGGCCGGTCATTGGCAGGTGTCATTTCCACCACCACGGCGACAGAATGGCTACGGCCCAGGCGCAGATTACGGGCGCTGACGTTGAACCTGTAACCCTGCTCTTCTGCAATTTTGCGGATTTTTTCCCGTGTTTCGACAGTCACGAGTGGGCTATTGCGTAAGGCACGCGACACCGTAATGGTGGATACTCCGGCAATGGCTGCCAGGTGTTCCATCGTTACCCCTGACTCGGGATTGGGTGTGCTACGCTTTTTTGCCGACATGCAAATACCTTGTGTGAATGCTGGTTTCAAATATCAATATTTCAGCCACAGGTAACACACTGCGCCTGGCTAACTCCCATGCCAGTGCTTCGGGTCAGCAACTGAAATTGATTTTTTTGTTCCCGCGCATTATGACAGAGCTTGTTTGGCCGCGATATATCTCCCGGCCAAAGCTTGTGCTGACATGCAGGCAGCAGACATTCATGATGCAAGCAGAAAAAGTTTGAAAATACAGTACCTGTTCTGACATTGCCATGCCAGCATGTGTGAAGGCTGGCACGGCAGGCATTCGTTTCCACCTGGGAAATTGCATTATTAATCATAAAAAATAATTTGTGTCGAATAAATGACATCGATAACATTTAAATTGACATCGATGTCATTTCTTGTTTCAATGAGCTTGTTTTTACATCTCGCCACTTGAGCACCAGGGAAAACAGGCCAAAAAAAGGCCATACTCATTTAGGAAGTGGCAGGAAATGACATTACGCATTGGGGAACACCTTGCGTTTTGTCCTTGATCAGATGTTAAGGACGAAAACTTTAATAATATTCAGGAGCACAAAATGAACTGCAACAAGCCCTTCCGCTTGTCGGCGATCACTCTCGCCATGATGACATTATTGAGCCAGGCCCATGCCCAGGTGGTCAGCAATCCGACCGAAGCCAGCAACACTGCCGCCAAACCGGCAAAAGAAGCAAAACCGGACGAAGTACAATTGATCGTTGTCACCGGCAATGCCCGCAATGGCGGCCAGCGCAAGATTGATGCTTCCTATTCCATTACCACAGCGAATGAAGAACAGGTCAAACAGGCTGCCCCCAGCAGCACGGCTGATTTGTTGAAAATTGTTCCCGGCATTTATGCGGAATCCAGCGGTGGCAATGCCGGTGCCAATATCGGTGTGCGCGGCTTTCCTATTGATGGCGATGCGCCCTTTGTGACCATACAAATGAATGGTTCGCCTTTGTTCCCGCCACCGACCCTGTCGTTCCTTGAAGGTTCGTCACTGTTCCGTATTGACGATACCATAGACAGGGTAGAAGTCTTGCGCGGCGGCCCCAGCCCAATTTTCTCGAACGGCCAGCCTGGTGCCACCATGAACTTCCTGCTGAAGAAAGGTCGTGACGTAGCAGAAGGCAGTCTGCGTGCCACCGTGGGCACCGGTAATCTGCGTCGCATTGACGGCTATTATGGTGGCAAGATTGCCGATGGCTGGTACGGTACGATAGGCGGTTTTTATCGCGTGGCACAAGGCGTGCGTGACGGACAATATCCGGCAGATGAAGGTGGGCAGATAACCGCCAGTATCACCAAAAGGCTGGATCAGGGCGAGCTGACTTTTTATGCCCGCACAGTCAATGACAAAAACACGTTCTACACTGGCGTTCCGCTGATTTCTGCCACTAGTGCTGGCGGTAAACCATCAGCGTTCCCTGGCTTTGATCCTTTGACAGGATCACTGTATGGCAATGAGTTGCGTAATGTCGCCCTGGAAGTCGGCCCTGGTCAGGTCATCAATAAAGACCTGGCAGATGGTCGCGGCTTGCAAGTCAATCTGTTTGGTGTGGACTTCACACAAAATATAAACGGTTGGAATGTCAGCAACAAGCTCAATCATTTTTCTGGTGATGCGCCTACCCTGGCCATCTTTACCGGCAATAGCCCGATGAGCATGTCTGCCTATATCAATAGCGCAATACAGTCTGCCAATGGCCAGGCTAATGTGGTTGCAGCGGCAGGGGGCAAGCAGGCCATTTCTGGCACGGCCACTTACCTGAACGGCGGCGCGGCTGTAGCCGCTGATCAACAGGTGATGTCCGCAGGCATATGGTCGGTAGAAAAGAAATTGAATTCCTTCACCGATGAGCTGCGCGTCAGCAAGGAAATCGTCAAGGATCACACCATGACAGCCGGCTTGTACTATGCCGACTATTCATCCAAGGACATGTGGTATCTGGGTAATAGCGTGCTGATGACGGCAACACCGAATGCCCGCCCCATCAATGTTCAACTGAATAATGGCGTCATAGTCAGCGGCAATGGTCATGATGGTGCGTCTTTCTTCACTCTGAATGAAAATTTCTCGGCACAGAATACTGCCCTGTACCTGGCCGATGAATGGAAGATCAATGACAGCGTACGTGTGGACGCTGGTGTGCGTACAGAAAACCGTCGTTTGAATGGCGTCATCTCGAATCCCAAATCGGTTGATCTGGATAATAATCCTTTGACGCTGTACAACAACAATGCATCGGTACTGAGTGGTAGCAACACACCAGTCAATCGTACTGACAGCGAAGTTTCTTATACCCTCGGTGGTAACTACAAGGTATCAGAAAACTTCAGTGTATTTGCACGTTTGAATTCCGGCTTTGCCCTGCCCCAGTTCGACACCATACGTGACAATGGTGTGAATGCACCGGTAACCAAGGTCAAGCAATATGAAATCGGCCTGAAAAGCGTGTCGGAATACGTCAGTGCTTACCTGACTTTCTTCCACAATACCTTCACCGGCCTGCCCTTCCAGCAATTTTTGGCAAACGGCAGCAATGTGACGGCCATTGGTGGCTCTAGCGGTTCTGGTCTGGAATTTGAAGTGGCTGCACGCCCCATCAAGAATTTCCAGATTTCGCTTAGCGGTGCCTATCAGCAATCGAAATATGAAAACTATGGCAGCAATACCGGCAATGAAGTGAAACGCCAGCCTAAGTTGCAGTTCCGTCTGTCACCCAGCTATCGCATCGCGCTCGACAATGCCGATATCAAGCTGTATGGCACTTACACCCATGTGGATGCGCGCTTTGCCGATGCAGAAAACCAGCAATCCCTGCCCAAGTATTACACCCTGGATGCGGGTGTCCTGGTCGGGCTGGGGGATAACCTGGAATTCCGCCTGGCAGGCACTAACCTGACCAATCAACTGGGACTGACTGAGGGTAACTCCCGCGTTATCGGCAGTGGCAGTAGCGTGGTATTTGCCCGTCCTATCTTTGGTCGTGCGATTGAGGCGTCTGTGTTGTATCGATTCTAAGTTTTATCTTTATTGATCTGCAAGCGTGGTCCTGAATACCAGGGTCACGCTTTTTTTTCAGGCGATCAGACTCTGTACTTTTTCCACCTCGTCAAACAAGAAAAAATGTCCGCCCACAAAAATATGTACTTCAGGCGTAGTCACAAAACAATCAGCCCAGGCCATGCCATCGGCCAACGCTATCCTGTCATCTTGCCCCATTAAAATACGCACAGGCACATTGTGCTGGCGTTCGCTGCCATCGACATAGGCTTCTGCTGCGCCTATGTCGGCACGCAAGATAGGTTCAAACAATTCCATCAATTGTGGTTCGGCCAGCACTTCGGCAGATATGCCGCCCATATTGGCGACCCAATCCAGAAATTCTTTCTGAGGTAATTCTGCATGGTGTTGTAGCACACGGCTATGGGGTGCAGCCGCACCCGACAACACCAGCCTTTGTGGCAGGCTGGCACCAAGTTCCACCAGCCGGTCCAGCATGGCTAGTGCAATGTATGCCCCCATGCTGTGGCCAAACAGCACATAAGGATTGCCAGCAGTGGCGCGCAAGGTGGGTTCCAGCAAAGCAGATACCATCTCCGGGATGCTTTGCATGAGCGGCAGACGCATGCTGCTACCATGGCCGGGCGGATCCAGCGTAATCCATTCGTGGGTATGACCCCGCGCTAACCCGGCATAACTATAGGTGCTCCCCCCGGCAAACGGGTAGGCGATAATTTTCAAAGTCGGTTTCCTTTTTATTGTTTGCTACGATTGTTTGCTGTCAGACTGGATTAAAATTGCGGCACTTGCCTCAGGCATTTGCTTACTATGCATGGCAAGAAAATATAATGCCGCAAAAACCAGAAAAACGCACCATGCATGAAAATACGTCACCATCTTCAATAACTGCGGAACCCAAAATCTGGGTAGTCAACCTGGCAGATTTGCGTAAATACCGGACTAGCCTGCAAAACCTGTTAACCACTGCCGAACAGCTACGCTGCCAGCGTTATCAACAACAGGATGATAAAGACCGCTATTTGGGCGGACGTGCCCTGGTCAAACTGGCTGTTGCGAATATCACGGGAATGCCGGTCGAGGCTATTTCCATCCACGTGGAAGCATCCGGCAAACCATATGTTGTCTTTGCGCAGAATGCCATGACACCGCCAGCCATCAGCATTTCCCATGCAGGTGAACTAGTAGTGGTGGCAACAGGTACCATGGCCGACCTTGGTGTCGACGTGGAATTATTACACCACGATGTCAATCTCGATGACTTAATGCCCGTGGTCTGCAGTGCCAGCGAAATGGATGAAATCAATCGCCCGGACAACAAAAGCAGGACACAGAAATTTTATGAATTCTGGGTATTGAAGGAAGCTTATCTGAAGGCGACTGGCGATGGGCTTTCCGCTGACGCAAGACGATTGATTTTCAGTGTCAATGCAGCATCAGTCGTAAGACTGGTACAGGGACTGGATAAGAATCCAGAGGTTTTTTGGAATTTTTTATTACACCGGTATGACGACCAACACATGATCGCCCTGGCAAGCAGGCAATCAAGAGCACTGAATGAATTTACTGAAGATGAGAGAACTGACTTCGCCGCAGGAAAACTGCCATACATGGATGCGGCAACTTTGTTGAGCGATTACTGCACGTGCTGATAAAGGTCAGGCACACAGCTCTGATGAGCCATGTGCTCTTTTTTCTACGGGGAATTATTTCTTGATATTCAGAACGATAGCGCCACTCCAGTTAGCGCCGCCGTTTTCGACCAGGACGCTCAACACATTAGTGATTTCTGTCCATTCGACAGAAATTTTTGCACCGCCGACGTCAACGCCGTCAGCTTTCAGTGTGCCATTTGCGTCAGACAGCAGTTTGGTACGGTATGCAGGATCTTGTGCTGATTTTGCGATTGCAGATGCCAGTTGATCATATAAATGTGCCATTTTCTACCCCTAGTTTACGTAGTTCAACGAAGATTACATCGGAATGAAACGAAACTGATCGCTACCCGTTTCAGCTTAAAATTTAGGCAGCTGGGCGTATAGTACACGCGCAGATAAATGATGTCTAGTATTTAACAAACGATAAAAAAATATTATTATTTTTAGTGTTGTAAAAATTCAGTATTGCATCAAATTGCGACTAAAATAGCCATCATTTAGTTCACAAACTTTCCTGTCAGGATCATCATGCCGAATATAAAAACCTTCACTCCTGCTGGTCGCCTCGATAGCAATAATTCTGCTGCATTTGAGAAAGAAATTCTCACAGCGATAGAAGCTGGTGAAGTACATATACTCATCGATTTTGCCGATCTCGCTTACATCAGCAGTGCCGGACTACGCGTGATCTTGCTGACTGCCAAGAAGACCAAGGCAGCCAGCGGCAAACTGGTATTGTGTAGCCTGAATGAATCGATCAATGAAGTGTTTTTGGTCAGCGGCTTCAATACCATCCTCGATATCCAGGCAAACAAGGATGCAGCTTTGGCGCGCTTCTAAAGTCATCAAACAGTCATGAAAAAGCCCTCGCAAATTTTTTGCGAGGGCTTTTTTTCGATCAGTCCATCTGATAATCAAGCGTCTGCAGCTTCCATGATGGCCTGCGTCCATTCTGCTGCTCGTTCATACGCTGTGGCTGTCACAGCTTCTTTGAGTTTGGGATCTGCATCCATCAATTCCATGAATTGCTGTCTGTCGAGACTGATGCAGGTACTGTCAACGACAGCACGTACGGACCACGTACGCGGTACTGGACGTATCAAAGCCATTTCACCAAAGTAATCACCATCATCGAGCATACCCAGCGGCGTTTCTTTATCACCTTCCAGGTTTACATAGTTTTCCAGCTTGCCACGGGCGACGATGTAGAATTTGCTGCCAGGCTCACCTTCTTCAAATACCGGCTTGCCTGCAGCAAAGGATTCTGACACCAGCGACTTGGACAGTTTTTGTAAAACTTCGTCCGTACACTCTGACAGAAAAGGAATGCCCCTGAGTCTTTCGACCGAGATGCTGGCTTTACCATCGTCAGTAATCGTGAAGCCGCTTTGCTTGCGCCACAGCATGGCATAGCGACCATCTTTGGCCAGCAATTCTTCATGTGTGCCAGACTCCACCACCAGGCCCTTCTCCATGACGATGATGAGATCGTATTTGGTGATGTGGGTGAAGCGATGGGTGACGGATACAACGGTCCAATCGGCAGAGATGGCATCCAGGGTCGCACCTATTTCGGCTTCGGTATGAGCATCAAGTGCCGAGGTGGCTTCATCCAGGAAGAGAATGCGCGGCTTGCGCAACAGCGCGCGAGCAATGGCGATACGCTGACGCTGGCCACCTGAGAGGCTGCCGCCCTGGCTACCGACAATGCTTTGGTAACCGTCCGGGAAGGTTTCAATCAAATCATGGATGCCCGCATCTTTGGCAGCAGCAATAATTTCTTCATCTGTTGCATCCAGGCGGCCCATGCGTATGTTTTCTGCGATCGTAGTGTCAAACAAGGCGGTGTTTTGCAAGACCACACTGGTTTGGGCGCGCAATGACGCTTCTGTGCCATCACGCAAATCCACATTATCGAGCAATATCTGGCCCTTGTTGGGATCATACAGGCGCATCAGCAATGACAAAACCGTAGACTTGCCGGAACCGGAACCGCCAACGATGGCAACCGTCTTGCCTGCTGGGATTTCTATATCGACACCACGCAAGATGGGGTGGCCAGATTGATAGGCAAACTCCACTCCTTGTAATTTCAGATTTTCTTGAATGGCTGGCAGCGTCGTTGCGTTTGGACTATCTGGCAGAGCCGCCTGCGCGCTCAGCAATTTTTGTATGCGTGAATAACTGTTCATGCCCTGCACCAGCAAGGGGATGGCCTGGGTCAGGTTGTCGGTGGCACCACCGATATTCAATAACAAACCAATGAAGGCGATCAACAAACCTGTCGTCAAGAAACCCATGACTGCCAGTATGGCCCCTACCCCCAGCACGCCTATCTGCAAGAAACCTGCAGCTACATTGGTGGAGCGGCCTATCATTGAAGTGAAGAAGTTGGCTCTGAAATCATCTTCCTGCAAACGTGTCAGCCTGTCGCCAAATTGCTGCTCACGATAATTGCTGAGATTGAAGGTGCGTATGGTCAGGTGATTCAATAAATTCTCTTGCACCATGCCGGCATTGCCAGACTGCAGATCATCACGCGAACGGCCAAATTTGCGCGCACGCGGGCCAAAAGGCTTGGGCGCAAAAGCGATCATGGGCATGAGTATCAATGCCACCATGGCCAGCCGCCATTCGATGACGAATAACAGGATAAGGCTGGTGACGATAGTGACCAGGCGCATGCAAAAGCTGGGTAAGCCACGCACCAATGCTGTTTCTATCGCCATCACATCAGGGCCAAAGCAGGCGATGATGTCACCTTGCGGTGTTTTGCTGAAAAAGTCAGTGGATTGCTTTTGCAGGTTGCTGAACATTTTTTCTTGCAGGTTCTTGGATATTCTGGAACCTATGGTGGCAGTGCCAAAATCCTGCATCAACCCGGCACCAGCATTGAGTATGAAACCCACGGCCAGCACACCCAGCAAAATCGCCAGCAAACCCATGTCCTTGTTGACGATGGCCTTGTCGAAGATATAGCGATAACTCAAGGGCATGAGCAGGTTGAAGGCAATCTGCACCAGCAAGGCCAGCGCCACCAGGCTGGCTAGCAGACGGTAGGTAAAAGCCAGGCCCAGTGCCTGGCCGATAAAACCCCAGAAACTGACTTTGTGCTCGCCGGCTGCTGGCTTGGGCGTTTCGGTCTTGGGTGCTGCTGTTTGATCACTCATGCTTGCTCCGTTTTGATATACATATATGGACAACTGACATGAAGGTGTTATTTCAAGATGCACTAATTCTTAAGCAAACTTGCGACATATTCACTTAAGAGATGTATCGTCGGATAATCCCAAACGATGGTTGATTCAATTTCTATACCCAGTAAATTATCCAGCTCGACAATCAGGTCCATGACGTTGATGGAATCCAGACCCAGGCTATTGAAGGGCATGTCGGGATCTATATCCTTGGCTGGCTGCTCCAGCAATTGCGCTACCCGATTTATCAGCCAGTCTTCTAACTGTTCTGCATTCCAGTTTGCCAGTTTCTCTGTCATTATTTTTTCCCGGATTTTTCTTTTAGTCTTTGTTGCGGAATTCTGCAGACGTTGTACGTTGCCTGATACTGTCTGGCAATTCAGCAAACGCACGGCGATTCTGTCCATAGCTGGTTTTGCCACTGGTGGTTTTGCTGATACCCATGGGGCCGACGAAACGCAAATGCGTAATCGTTATTTCAGCAGGAGCAACCGCCAGCCTGACTTGATTGGCCAGTTTTTCCAGCTCTGCACTCAATACCTGATCAGGTGTATCGACAAACCAGCTTCTGGCCGAACGTGCCAACTCACACATGACGATAATGCTTTCCCCTTTTGCATTCGCATCATCATAGGAAAAAACGGCGACATCCTCAATGCCAGCTACCGCATTCTGCACTAATGCTTCGACATCATGGGGATATATATTTCTGCCATTCACGATCAGCAATTCTTTGCTGCGCCCCGTCACGTAGAGTTGCCCATCTACAATGGCACCGATATCGCCGGTGACCAGGTAACGTACCTGCGATTGATCGACCAGTTGCGCATGGAAGGTAAGCTGACTTTGTTCCGGGTTGTTGTAGTAAGCCTCTGGCACGCTGGGGCCGGTGATCCAGATTTCACCTATCTTGCCGTCGGCCAGCCTGTGCTTGTTCAGCGGATCTGCAATTGCAATACGCTCAGGATCAGCATAACCACTGGCGACCAGTTGGCGGCTGTCTTCCTCGCTCAGCGCTGCGCTGATATATCCCTGTTCCAGGCCAAGCACAGACACGGTACGGATAAGGGGATCATGGTTGCCCGTAGCAAATAATGTGGTTTCAGCCAGACCATAGCAGGTCAGCATATTTGTATTGGAATAACCCGCTGGTGCGAAACGCTGCTCAAATTTTTGCAGGGTAATGGCGCGTATGGGTTCGGCACCGTTGTAGGCGGTTTTCCAGGATTGCAGACGCAAGCCTTCAACATCTGCATCGGCCACACGATCCGCACATAGCTGATAGGCAAAGTTGGGGCCGCCGGACATGACTTTGCGGTCAGCATCTTGCGTAGAAATCAGTTGCAACCAGCGCACCGGGCGTTTGATGAAAGCCGATGGTGCCATGCTGACACCGGGTATACCGCCATAGATGGGTGTCAGCAAACCGCCTATCAAACCCATGTCATGGTAATGCGGCAGCCAGTTGACCATGACAAATTCCGGATCTACCTTGAAGTCTTTTTGTATCAGGGCCAGATTGGCTGCCAGGTTGCTGTGGCTGACCAACACGCCTTTGGGCAAACTGCTGGAACCGGACGTGTATTGGATGAAGGCATAATTCTGTGGCTTGCGTCCTGTCATGCCGCAGCCACTACCATCCCCTAATAACTTCAACTGTATGGTACTAAGGATGTGCATACCCTCCAGCGCCGGGCTGGATGCAAATACATCTTGCAGGCGCAGCACTTCACTCTCGCTGGTCAGAGTCATCGTTGCGCAGCAATTGCTGACAATGGCTTCAAGTATATGTGCCTCGCGCCCGCGTCTGGGCATGGCGATGGGGATGGCAATGACGCCTGCCAACTGGCAAGCCAGAAACGCCTGGATGAAATCCAGCCCTGGTGAAAACGCCAGGATGATCATGCGTGGATGTTCTTCAGGCCAGCTCAGTTGCAGCAGACCACAGGCGATTCTTTCACTGGCGGTATATAGTTCCTGGCGGCTAAGGTGTTCGGCCAGGTCTTGCGAACGTTCTGGCATCCAGGACATGGCAGCGGCATGCGCATCCCTGTCCATATGGGCACGATATTGATCCATCAAGCTCAGTGGGCGCGTTCTCATGTCTGCCATTTTTTACAAATCCATTTGCAATTGAAATAATTCAGCCAATGCAGTGATGGCCTCGCGTTTGCGTTCTTCCAGATGCCACATGTGATAGATGATGATGCTGTCGGCGTCATAGCGTTCCTGTATCGCCAGTATCTGGTCGCGGCAAGACGCTGGTGTGCCATAGATATTGACGCGCATGGTATTGCCTATCCAGCTTTCAACCTGCTGTTTTTGCGTTTCAGCGATTTCCGTTGTATCAGCGCAAACGCAACTGAGGGCGATGGCGATCCTGGCTTTATCGGTATTGCCCTGATATTCACCAAACTGACGTTTGTAAGCGCTGGTGATTGCCGCATCCTGGGTGCTGGCCCTGTGGAATAGCGAATACGCGTAGCTGGCTGCCGATTTGGCTGCCAGTTCTGCCGTGCCAAAGCCAGAACCCATGATCCAAAGTGGTGGTCGTTCGGCAAAGCATGGTGTCGCTGCATGGGCAAAGCGATGCCCTTGCGGGAAATCGCCGTCCAGATAACGCAACAAGGCGGACAGCTTGTCAGCAAACTGTTTGGTGATGACACCAGGTGCTTCGTTTGAGCCAGACAGTGCAGCCAAAGCAACGGGGTCGGCTGGTACGCCACCGCAAACACCCAGCACAACACGCCCACCCGACAATGCCGAAAGGCCGCGATAATTTTCTGCCACGGCAAGCGGGCTATATAAGGGTAGCAATACCGCTGCTGAACCCAGACCTATACGCCGCGTGGCTTGCGACAAAGCTGCCAGCATCATTTCCGGTGCGGCCCATGAAAAATGGGATTCATGATGTTCTGCCAGCCACAGGCGTTCGTACCCCAGTTGGTCTGCCAGTTTGGCCATCCTGAAAGTTTGTGCCAGTACATCAGCACCATTCTGGCCGGGAGCAATAATGCCCAGATCAAGCAGTGATAAGCTCAATGTACTCATGCTGCCGCCTTTACTGGGATGAAGGAAGGATCAGGGTCCACGGCGCTATAGGTATTCCAGAACAATACACGCCGACCTTGCAGGGTCTGCTTGCGGAACATGGCAAGAGTCTTTGAAATATAGGTGGTTTCGGTGCGGAAGTTACTTGCTTCCGCCACTTCTTTGGCTGCCTCATCTGCATCGGCATTGCTTTGCCCGTAACCTGGCCCAGCAAATTCATCGACCCAGAGTATTTCGCCAAATTGAGGTTCCTGGGTATAACCAGCCTGGCGCAACAATGCCAGGGTTTTCATCGCCAGTTTTTTCATCTTGCCCGGGCCGGTGATCATCATGGGTACCATGCGTACAGCCACGACACGTATAGGTAAACCCGCCATGGCCATGCCCAGCCAGACGCCAGATGCAGTCGCGCATGTACCGGTGGGGATGACGATGTCATCAATCATGGGTAATTCACCATTCTTGATGGCAGCGGCGATTTCCAAAGCACCTTCAATAACACCCAGCACCCCGATGGGGTGGTGGGAGCCAGGTGGTATCCAGTAAGGACGCTGCCCCTGATGCCGGGAATAACGTATGCGCAAGAACGCCAGCGGTACATCAATGAAACGTTCACACCGCAAAAACTCCATGCCTAATGCAGGCAGCAGGCGCTTGTTAAGCCCGGCTTCATGGACATTCGGTTGCGGTGTCAACAAGGCACGTGCATGCAAACCATGCAGGCGTGCGAAAGTGGCTGTCGCCAATACCTGATGGCTGCCCAACGGCCCCATGGTGGCAACACTGCTCGCGCCTTTGGCAATCGCGTCACCAAAGAAATATTCCAGATTCCTGACCTTGCTGCCGCCGTAGATGGGTGAACTGAGATCATCACGCTTTATCCACAACTCTTTCAAATTCCAGCGCTCTGCCAGACTGGTTTCATGGCTGATGGGTGTCGGCCTTTGCACCAGATCCACTGGTTTGTACATGGCATCCAGCCCGGGCACCATGATGCTAAGGAGCCGCGCTGTCATCATGCGTGCTCCGCAGGGTTGAGCATGGCTGGGCTCAGATATTGAAATTCTTCAGCCAGTGCGCTAAAGCAGCTGGACTGACTACGGTTCAGATAAGCTTGCAGGCGTGGTTCCAGATCAGGATAAGCGCTCAGTCTTTGCAAGAGTGCTGGTACCACTCTTTGCAGGCAGGCCAGCATCAATAAAGATGGGTTGCGGTATTCCGCTTCGGCATCGGCAACTGGCCCCAGCATGAAGTGGCGCACGGTTTTACTCAGGTCAGCAAAGGCAGCCATCAGCATTTCCATGAAAGCAGCATCTGTCTTGACTTCTGCCATGGGAATGATGGAACCCAGGTCTACAAAGCCGCCGTCAATGACGGCATTTTGCATTTCCAGGCAATGACCTATGCCTATGTGTTCAGTACGCCCCGGCAAAAAACCCAGTGCGAGTATTCTGGCGACAAGATCTATCCAGCGATCGACCACCTGCTCTGGCGTCAGTCCATAGCTAGCCGTCAGGCTGGCTAATCTTTGCAGCCACGGCCCATTGCCCAGTTTTTTCAGTTCCGCCGGCAAGTGGGCAACCCGCAGTGGCAGACTTGGGTAGTAATAAATGATGGCTGCAAGGCCATCTGCCGACGCGGTTTCAACGATACGCATGGCGCGTTCTGACAACAGGTGTCGCATGGCATTTAAATGGCGATCGCGTGCTGACGCTGGCCACAAGATGACCAGCAAGGGTGTTGGTATACAAGCCAGTTGGCCAAAACGCTTTAAATGCGCCTGTTGCAACATACAGGCTGCCTTGGCATCTTCTACTGCTTCAAAGGCACTGATGGCCAGCGGGATTTTTTGCTCGACCAGGGCAAAATGTTCAGCCGCAGAAAACAGGGATTTACCACGTACCGGATAATCAATACGAAATTGCGACAGCACTGCAAGATGCTGGTCACGATCATGCGCATACACTTCCGTTCCCTTGTGGGCCAGCACACCGGCACCGGTATGTTGGTAAAAGGCCCGAAGGTGGCGATAGGGCCGCTGGAATCCATCAGACTGAAAAGGATTGATGCTGTGTGCACAAGGCAGTGCCTGGCGCAAAGCAGCCAACCTGGTATGAATGTCAGGCAAAATTGCAGTCAAGGCAGCATGCAAATCCGGTGCCTGTTTCAGCACATCCCACAATACTCCCTCGGCGCTGTGTTCGGTACAGCTTGAATTATCTTTTACGTTTTTTTCAATCATGGCGTCATTCATGATGTGGCTACCCCTGGTTTGCGCAAATCCTTTAATCTTTGCAGACCACTCTTGCGCAGGTCACGTTTCGCTGCTTCCTGCCTTTCTGCGCCATCGAGTGCCAGCATGGCAGCCAGGCTGCTATAGCTGATACTGGTATCGGCTGCGACCTGGCCAAGTACAGCCATGAATTCTCGCTGTAGGCTTTCTGCAGTTGCAGTCGTAAACAGATCGGTGCTGAATTCCAGCGTGGCGCGCAATTGCGGTTCATCGATGACCGTCAGCAACAAGTCATATTTGGCGGTATCAGTATGCAGATCGATGGGCTGTATCTGGAAGTGCGTATTATCGAGTTGCGCCAGTGGTGCATTCTGCAAGACAAACTTGTGCTGGAATAATGGCATGCCACCGGCATCGCGTGGCGGGTTCAATTCTTGCACCAATAAGTCAAATGGCAAGTGCTGGTTAAAGTAGGCTTGCAAACTGATTTGCCTGACCTTGCCCAGCATGTCGGCGAAGCTGGTGCAATCAGAAAAATTGCTGCGCAAAACCAGTTGATTAACAAAGAAACCCTGGATTTTTTCTGCCAGTGGATGGTCCCTGCCTGCGATATCGCTACCGACGACGATATCATCCTGCCCCGACCTTTGCCGTAAGACCACGTAAAAAGCCGTCAATAAAAACATGAACAGTGTGGATGAATGCTGGCGCGCTACACGGCGCAGCTCATCAGAGAGTTTGACATCCAGTTGAAAATTGATACGTGAACCTGCATGGGTGCTGGCTGCAGGTCGGGGGAAATCAGTAGGTAGTTGCAAGCGCGGCAAGGCAGTCAGTTGCTGCTTCCAGTATTGCATTTCCTTGGCCAGGTATTGTTCTTCCACCTGCTGTTCCCACCAGTGGCTGAAGTCGGCATATTGTAAAGCGGGCTCTGCAAATGCCTGAGAACGTTCAACTTCTGCAGCATATGCCTGCAACAGTTCCTGAGCAAACAGGGCAATCGCCCAACCATCGGTGGCGATGTGATGTATCAGTATCAGCACATAGGCTTGCTGTTCACCATTGAGCAGCAAGCTCAGGCGCACAGGTCGTTCATTTTCCAGATCAAAGGCTTGGCTGGCAAGTTGTTTAAGTCTTGCCGTGATCTGTGTTTCATCCATATTCTGCGCGGTGATCTCTTCGACGTGAAATGCCACACCGGCATCATCATCCAAGGTTTGCAAGACTGCGCCCTGCCCTTGCTTGCTGATACGCAGGTTAAGAATTTCATGACGCTCTATCACCTGTTGCACCGCGCGCTGGAAAGCTGGCTGGTCGATCTTGCCATCCAGCCGCGCTGCCAATGCAACATTGTAATTGGCACTGGCCGGTTCCATCTGGTGCAGGAACCACAGACGCGATTGCGCACGTGATAAAGGCAAACCCCCGGCACGATTCAATACCGGAAAAGTTACCGTCTGCGCTGAAGTATGACCAGTCAATAATTCGCGCACCGCTGTTGCCAATGTCTGCAAGACCGGGTATTCAAAAATCAGGCGCAAAGGCAAATCCATGCCAAAGGCAGCACGCAGTCTTGCCATGACGGCTGTTGCCCGCAGTGAATGGCCACCCAGTGCAAAGAAATCATCAGTGGCGCGCACCCCTGACACAGACAATACTTCAGACCACGCAGCCGCTATGATGCCTTGTACTGCATCATCACCGGTCTGCGATGCTATCTGCACACCACTATTACGTCCGGGCAGCGGCAGATTCTTCCTGTCCACTTTACCGTTCACTGACACAGGCACACTTTCCAGTCGCAAAAAATGCGATGGCAGCATGCTGGCTGGCAGTTGCTGCTGCAAATGCAGGCGTAATTCTTCCTGCCCCAGATTCTGACCGGGATGCAGCACATAATAGGCAATCAATTCCTTATCGGATTTGCCAGATGCCGGGCCGCCGTCGTTATGGTCGTGGACTATACAGATCGCATCGCGTATCGCAGCGTGCCTGCCCATGGCAATTTCTATCTCACCCAGTTCTATGCGAAAGCCGCGTAGCTTGACCTGGCTGTCGAGACGACCAAGGAACTCCATGACACCATCAGGATAAAACCTGGCCCGGTCGCCAGTCTTATACATGCGTGCAGCCTGTACACCTGGTCTACCTGGCTTGGCATGGGGATCATGCAGGAAGCGTTCAGCCGTCAATTCTGGCTGGCCAACATAGCCTTCAGCCAGGCAATCACCACCTATGTATAAATCACCAGGCAAGCCCACCGGCAGTGGCTGCAAGTCGGCATCGAGGATGTAATAACGGGCATTCTGTATCGGCCTGCCATAGGGTATGCTGACCCAGTCTGGCTGCAGGTCACCAACGATATGGTAATTGGACCAGATCGTCGCCTCAGTCGCACCGCCAAGTGCAACCACACAGACGCCGGGGAAAGCCGCTTTCATGCTGTCGGGCAAGGCCAAAGGTATCCAGTCACCGCTGAGGAAAATCAGGCGCAGCCGGGCGGTGGCGGAACGCTGCGGCAATAATGATTCAAGCTGCCACAAGGCAGCGGGGGCAGAATCCCAGAAAGTAATGTTCTCGGTTTCAACGATTTTCAATAAGCGCTCAGGATCGGCAATTTCGACTTCATTGGCTATCCTGATGACACCACCAGCAGCTAATATGCCAAAGATGTCATACACCGACAAATCAAATGCAGGTGAAGTGACGAACAAGAGCTTGTCTTGTGCACCGACGTTAAAAGTATGGTTCACCCAGGCTATCAGATTGATGGCTTTTTGATGCAAGACCAGTACACCTTTAGGCTTGCCGGTAGAACCAGACGTAAAAATCACATACGCTGGGTCTTGCGGGCGTGCATAATTTTGCAGTGGGCTGACCGGTAGTGCAGTCGTCTGGTCGACGCAAACTACTTTCAGTTGGCGTTCGGCAGCCAAGGCTTGTGTGCTATCGACCAAACTGCTGACCGTCAATATGCAGCGCACTGGCAAACTATCGAAAATCGCCATGACACGGGCGGCAGGTAATTGCGGTTCTATTGGTACATAGTGATGACCGCAAGCAACTACAGCCAGCAAGGCGATCAACATTTCGCGATCGCGTGTGAGCCTGACAGCGACCGGCGAATGAGCGGCCAAGCCTGAATCTGTCAGGGCACGTGCAAGCTGACTGACCCTGTCTTGCAGGCTGGCATAGCTCATGCTGCCTTGCGCATCGATCAGGGCAACCGCATCTGGCGTACGCGCGGCCTGTTTTATAAAGATACTGGCCAGGGTGGCAGTGGTATCGTAAGCACGGGCAGTGTCATTCCATTGCTGCAATTGCAGATGTCGCTGTTCTGCTGTCAGCAAATGCAAATCCCTGACTGGCTGTTCACTACTGGCGTGTGCCATTTGCTGCAACAGAAAGCGATATTGATCAAGCATGGCTTGCTCCATCGTTGGCTCTATGCGTGCACTGTCTGCCAGCAGGCGCAGGTGCAAACCGTCACTTTTCGGTTCAACGATCAGTGTCAGTGGGTAATTGGATTCTTCCTGCAGATGGTAATCGACGATGCTTGCATCACCCAGTTGTTTGCCTTGCACCGCCAGCGGATAATTTTCATAGACGACGATACTGTCAAACAGTGGCTGACCTGACGGCAGCTCACTCCATTCGGCCACGCGGCTGAGGCTGCTATGCTCATGTTCACGCGATGCAGCCAGGTGTCTGTGCACATCTGTCAGCAGGTTGGCTATGCTATGATCGGCAGCATGCTTCATACGCAAAGGGATGGTATTGATGAACAGGCCGACCATCTGCTCTACCCCATCCAGTTCGGCGGGCCGGCCAGAGGTGGTGACACCAAACAACACATCTTTGCTGTCTGCATATCTGGACAACAGCAAACCCCAGCCAGCCATAATGGCGCTGACGGTAGTTACACCTGTTTTTTGTGCCAAAGCGTTCAATGCAAGCATGTCATCAACGGACAGCAAGTTATCCAGGGCCACGACTTTGGCTGCGACACCATTATTACGCTTCAACACCGGCAAGCCGGTCGCCTGTTCAAAACCGCGCAGGGCATGTCGCCAGTAATCTTCTGCTGCCAGATTGTCGCGCTTGCCCAGCCATTGCAGAAAATCAGTATAGGGCCGTTCAACGGGCAACCCGGATGGCTTGCCGTGTAACAAATCTGTGTAGACCTGCGCCACTTCAGCGAGTACCAGACCGGATGCCCAACCGTCTAATATCAGATGATGATGGCTCCAGATCATGTCCCATTCATGCGCTGACCAGCGCAATATGCTGACGCGCATCAGCGGTGCTGTATCCAGTACAAAACCATGTTGACTGTCTGTCTGTAGAAATTGCGCACGCAATTTTTCATGCTCTTGTTTTGCTTGCTGACTGTAATCAATGACTTTAAACGGAAGGGCTATATCTGCCTGCAATTGCTGGCGTGGCTGGTCGCCCGTCCACAAAAAGCGCATACGCAAAGCGCAATGATGGGCAATAACGGTTTCCCAGGCTTGCTGCAACTTTTCCGTATCCAGATCACCGTGCAGATGCACCTGCAATTGCTGGAAATAGGCGGCACTGGCCGGTTCACGCAAATGGTGAAACAGCATGCCTTGCTGCATCGGCGTCAGGGGGAAAACCATTTCCATATTTGTTCCAGCCCTCATAGGTATTCAAACATCATAGGTATTCAAACATCATACGTAGCAAAAACAACATTGATATTACAAGCCAAGCATGGGTAACAGTATTTGTCGTCCCAGCCCATGCAGTCTTTCGACTTCTTTCAATTCCTGGTCGAGAGCATCTACCACGGCACTGACTCGGGGTGCCTCCATCATGGACATGTGATCACCAACGATATCGCGCACTTTGACAAAGCACAGCTTATCCCAACCCAAATTCTTTTCTTCCGGGTTGTAATGTACTGCTGCTTCGCGTATTGCTTCCGGCAAGGCCAGGGTAGCTTTCATCAGCAAGGTGCGACGTGGCAAAGGGCCAGCGGTATAGCGACCAATAACGGTCACATTTTTTTCAAACACACGGAACAAGCGAGCAATTTCTTTTTCATCAGCATGTGGCGGTACATAATCTGCTTCACGCGCCAATTCCAGCAGACGCTGCAAGGCGGTATCAAAAGGTAGCTCAGACAAATCCGGACAGACGATCTCTGCCTTGTGGGCAATCAGGCGTGAGATGGAGCGTAACAAACGTTCACGTCGCGGCGCAGATTCTGCCAAGGGGGCGACCTGGCTATCTATCAGGCACAGGAAGGCAATTTCATAACCGCGTGCCAGCGCCTGCCTTGCCATTTCATAGGCGATGATGCCGCC
This sequence comes from Undibacterium sp. GW821-FHT11B02, assembly GCF_058808955.1. Classification (NCBI taxonomy): domain Bacteria; kingdom Pseudomonadati; phylum Pseudomonadota; class Betaproteobacteria; order Burkholderiales; family Oxalobacteraceae; genus Undibacterium; species Undibacterium sp. GW821-FHT11B02. The sequence continues at coordinate 226,311 of NZ_JBXASD010000004.1, forward strand.
CGATGACCAGCCCGCCAGCAAATAGCGCTGGTCCTTGACCAAAGGGGCGATCTTGTCCAGATACAGGTTAGCCAGTTCTTCCACGCTTTCATAGGCAGCTTCACCCATCAGGCCGGGGTCTTGCAGGGCAATCACTGGCCGGTCCGTCGTCAAGCCACTGGCCAGATCGCGATAACACAATACACTACCACCAGTGGGATGAACCAGAACGACGGGTGTAAGCTGAGGATTGCCCGCTCGTATGGGTATCAGCACCGGATCAAGCTGCAGACTTTCACCGCGCAATAGCTCTGCCTGCGCTGCAATAGTCGGTGCGGAAAACAGCGAGGTTAGCGGCAACCTGTAGCCAAATTCTTTTTCTATTTCTGCCATCAGACGCACTGCCAGTAACGAATGCCCGCCCAGGTCAAAGAAGTTGCTGGTGATGCCGACCTGGGATACATGCAAAACACTTTCCCAGATACGCTCAAGGCGCATTTCCAGCGTATCGCGCGGCGCCTGCGAAGTTGCAGTATTCGAAGGCCGCAATTTAAGCAGGGCCTTATTATCGACCTTGCCATTGGGCATGAAAGGGAAGGCATCAATGGGTATCAGCCAGTTGGGTAGCATGTATTCTGGCAAAGTAGTTGCCAGTACTTGTTTGATCTCAGCGACGGACAGGTTGGCACCTGGCTTCAAAGTGTAAAAACACAATAGCTGATCTATGTTTGCCGCATCCCTGTCCACCACCACCGCAGCCATCAGTACATCGGCCTGCGCCGCGACGATAGCTTCTATCTCGCCCAGCTCTATGCGGTAACCACGCAGCTTGACTTGTCTGTCAGCGCGGCCAAAACAATCCAGGCGACCATCGACACGCCATGCCCCCAAATCACCGGTGCGGTACATGCGCTCGCCATTGTTTGCGAATGGATCAGTAATAAATCGCTCCGCCGTCAGGGCGTCACGCTGGTAATAGCCTTGCGCCAGACTGGCACCAGCCACATACAATTCACCGCGTACACCTATGGGTTGCGGTTGCAGGTATTCATCCAATACATAAATGCGAGTGTTATCTATAGGCTTGCCAATGGCGACAACGACATCATCCAGGCTCAGCTTTTCAAATACAACTTGTACCGTGGCTTCGGTTGGGCCATACAGGTTGATGCATTCTGCACCGGCTGGCAAAGCGCTCAATGCCTGCCGTACCAAATCTGCATCCAGCACTTCGCCGCCACAACAGAGGCGGCGTAAACGCAGGCATTTGGCAAATTCTGGTTGTGCCACCAGCATGCGCAACATGCTGGGTACAAGCTGCAATACGCTGATATCAAAATCCTGCAAGGTCTGTAATAAGCCTTCCGGGTCTCTTTCTACGCCTGGTGCGGCCAATACCAGCCTAGCACCTGCCATCAGAGGGGCAAAAACTTCCCAGACCGAAGCATCAAAGCTGATGGCGGTTTTTTGCAGAACGGCGTCATCTGCATTCAGAGGCAAATCCCTGAGCATCCATTGCATATGATTGGCGAGAGCGCCATGCGATACGGCAACCGCCTTGGGTAATCCTGTGGAGCCAGAGGTATAAATCAGGTAAGCGAGATCACTTGCCTGCAATACAGGGAATAAAGGTTTTTCTGGATTTTCAATCGCAGGCAAGGTATCAACCGTGATCAGCCGGATTTTTTCCAATAGCCTGGTAAAAGCTGTTTGTTGCTTCAACTGAGCGGCAATGGCAGCACTGGTCAATAATAAACTCGCACCGCTGTCTTGTAACATGAAGGCGATACGTTCTTCAGGATACGCTGTATCCAGCGGCAGATAGGCAGCGCCCGCTACCTGTATTGCCAGCAAGCTGGCTATCATGTCGACACTGCGATCCAGCAACACCGCAACGACTTTGGCTTTGGATTCGTCCTGCTGTCTGGCAAGCAATACGTGCTGAGCCAGTTCCTGTATGCGGGAGGAACAGGTTTGTCCATTCAATTGGGTAGACGGACTTTGTATGAATATCTGTTCAGGATGCAATGACAGGCAGTTAAGTATGGCTTGCACTGGCGCTTGCCATGGTACTGCAGGTGCGACTACTGGTCCGGCAAAGTCATGCATGAGTTTATGTCGCTCACCAGGACCTAGCAGGTTCAACTTATCAATCTGCGCAGCCGGTGTTGCTACTATTGCCGCCAATAAGCTCAGTAATTCTTCTTCGAGGTTTTGCATGCTGGCAGAATCGCAGACTGCCATATCGTAATCAAAATACAGTTGTAGCTGGCCTGGTGCATTTGCATAAGCTGACAACACAAGCAGACAATCATCTGTCCAGGCAAAGGGAGCATCTGCTGCTATCAATTTTCCAACGCTACCCTGCTGCCAGCAAAACCCGGCAGCCAGACTCAGCTTGCTATCCAGCGGGGCAATATAGTCTTGCAGAGCACAGATTTCGTCAGTAGCTGCGCTGAAGGTCTTCAGTAAATCTAAAAAGCAGGCTCGTGGCGTGATGGTAGTCTGCAATGGAATAAAGCGTGCCATTGGCCCCATGGCGGTAGCCATTTCATCATAGGCGCGCCCACTGGCCTGATATGCAACAGTTGGTGACTGTGGATTTAATCTGTATAGCAATACGGACCATGCCATGTAAAGCAAATGAGCAAGTGGTATCTGCTTGTCCGCTGCCAACGTATTCAGCGCATCCGGTAAACCTGCCGGGAATGTCAGAGGCTGGCGTTTGACATAGGGTGCCGCCTGGCGTTGCCCGCGCAAGAAGGGCCAGTCTGGCAGATTGCTGCCTGGTGCCAGACTATTAGTGCTATCCCATGCCGGCAATTGCACGTCTTGCTGCTCTGCCAGCATATCGTGCTGCCATTGCGCCAGACTGGTGAAAGGCAGGTCTTCTTCCGCAATTTTTGCGTTTTTTACATTCACAGATTCTGCACACCATACTGCATCAGTCAATTTCTCCTGGACTTCAGCCAGTATCAGCAAAACCGTCTGCGCATCAGCACACAGAGCCGACAGGCCAAGGCGGTAATGGTTTTCATTGAGTTTTTGCAGGCAGGCCCGCTGGTCTTCATGAATGGCAGCCAATTGCGGTGTTACTATCTTCGTTGGTGTCAGCACTTCTGCGGGTGTCTGCACTGGCAACTGCATACCAGGTAACATGCCAAATTCCATGCGCAGTATTTCATGCCTGGCCAGTACATGATCAAAGGCACAGCACAAAGTATTTTCACTCACTTCTTCGCAACGGAAATCAACACTGACCAGATAAGTCTGCTGACCATCTCTTTGTGCCAGTTGCCACAACCTTTGCTGTACTGGAGACAATGAAAAACCACTTTTTAATTTGCTGCTCACGTGCCTGTCCTTACTTGGTCTGTACTTGGTCTGTACTGGGTTTGTACTTAGTTTGTCGAGCCAGGCAAGACACTGGCCGGGCGGACTTCATCGCCCATGGCTGTCAGTATTTTTCGCTCACCAGTAAATTTGGAGCGGCCATGCGCGACCAGCATATTGTCGAGCAAGAGCAAATCACCCGGCTGCCAGCGGAACTTGACAGTTTCTGTGTCATAGGCAGCACGCAAATGTGCAACGATATCGTCAGGTATCACAGTGCCATCGCCATAGAAGGTGTTGTAAGGGAGATTCTCTACACCCAAATCAGCGGTCAACGATCTGCGAATTTCATCCATCATGCTGGACGGATGCCAGAACGCAATGTGATTAAACCAGATTTCTTCCCCTGTCTGCGGATGGCAGCGTATGCTGGAGCGCACTTGCGATGTACGCAATCTGTCACCTTCCATCCAGGTCCATTGCGTTTCTGATTTTTGCATATAGGCTTCGGCTTCTTCTCTGGTTTCTACGGTCAGAGAATGTTGCCAGGATGGGCCTATGCCTGAGCCGAAATTGCGTACCAGTTTCCAGCCAAGGCGACGAAATTTCTCCGTGACTTCAGGGGCAATTGCGGCCAGTACGCGGCGTACATCGGCTATCGGGGTTTCGCCTTCGGTTTCGGCGGCGATTTCACAGAAGAAGGCTATCCTGCCCGGCCATTGGCGCACATACGATAATTCATTATGCAAAGCAATCACATGTTCAGGCGGAAAGATCGTCGAGGTATATACCTGCCCATCTATCTGCTTGCGGGGGGTGGCTTTTTCTATGTAATTCATGAGCTGCACGCCAAAGGTATCCAGGCTGGCTTGAAAATCCTGTACGCCATGCAAATCAAAATCACGGAACAACACACCACCGTATTGCAATAAGTCCTGCTGCAACTGCACCTGGTTATCTCTGATCCATCCCAGCAAATCGACGCCCATGGCATGCGGTCGAAAAACCAGCGGCAGACCAGATGCACTGTTGAATGGCTGTCTGTCGATCAGACTGGCATCAGACAAGCGCACTGCAGGGCGGCGCAGGCTTAATCCGGGTTTTGGCATTATGCTCATGCTATTTCTTCCTTCCCATATTCTGCATGTTTCACCATGCTGGTGTTCAGCATGGTGGCAATGTATTGCGCCATCTTTTGCGCGATGCCGCGTATTTGCTGCTCCTGAAAAGTGGGTGCATGGTATTGCCACAGCAAATGCAGGCAACCATCCAGGACGTAGGCTTCTATTGCCAGTTTGTGCAGGCGTGGCAGATATGCAGCCCTTTCCTCCCCCCTGTCCTGGCGATCTGGCGACCATGACAGCAGCTTGCAAACATCATCAGGTGGTGGGTTGATCTGGCCCATGTAATTCAGGCTGATTTCAGGCATCTGTCCTTGTGCAAGCGTCTCGCGCACTTTCTCTGGCCCCAGGTAGCGCAAAAGTCCGTAACCAAATCCATGTGCAGGAATGTCATTGCGTTGCGCGGCAATCTCGCTGGCCGCAGCTTTCACACTGTTCCCGGACAAGTCAAACCAGGCAGGGTAGCGGCTGGTGAACCAGCCCACGCTGCGACTGACATCGGGTTCAGCTTGCTCCAACTGGCGGCCATGGCCTTCCAGTTCCAGATAAGCGACATACTCGCCTGTCCAGTCACCAAGACTCAGCGTCAGGGCGGCGATCAGAATATCTTCTGCTGCGGCATCTGAATGCCCTTGTAAAAAGCGGCTGGTGATTTCTGCTGGCACAACGACGCTGACCTGTGCTTCTTCGGCAATCTGGCCATAGCCATCTGCCTGCCCAGTAATGGGTAGTTCGGGTGGGGGAATGGAAGTGCAGACTTCCCAATACTCCACCTCTGTCAACACAACATCCTGGCTGGCCTGGCGCTTCAGATGTTCTGCCCAGGCTTGCACTGATGCCGTCTTCTGCCCCAGCATGGGTGTTTGGCCTGCGCGCAAATCCAGCAAAGCCTGACGCAAATCTTCCAGCAGGATTTGCATGGAGATGCCATCACTGACCAGATGATGTACAACCAATAAGAGATGCGATTTTTTCCCTGCACTTGCTGGTGTCCACGCCGCAGCCAGCAAGCTGGCCTGCCCTGGCTGCAATGAAGCTTGTACTTCCTGGTAATCTTTTGCCACATACAATAAAGGCGTTTCAGGAAGTTCAGTAAATTGGGCTGCATGGCTACTAAAACTGAGACGCAAGGCATCATGCTGTTCAATCAATGCGTGCAATGCCTGTTCCAGCATATCGGCATTGACCCAGTCGGCCATTTCCAGCAGGACGGATAAATTGTAATGCGCCGGGTTTTCCTGCATCAGCTCGTGCAACCTTAGCTGCGCAGGAAAAAGGCCGCAATCACCTTCTGGCCGGGTATCTGCGCCTGCCGTTTCACCTGCTTGCAATAGTTTTTTTGCAAAATCAGCGAGTACTGGAGATGCATATAAATCCATAGCCTTGACTTGCCAACCTGCCTGACGCAAGCGGGCGATCATTTGTATCGCCAGGATGGAGTCGCCGCCACTTTGGAAGAAATCGGCCTGCGCGTTCAGCTTCTCACGCTGTAATAGCTTGCGCCAGATTCCCAGTACGGCGGCTTCTGCTGCAGATGTTGTTGCGCTTTCGCTTTCCTCAAAGTCTTGCTCATCATCCAGCTTGGGCAAGGCAGCGCGGTCCAGCTTGCCGTTCGAGGTATAAGGAATACTGCTGATGGCGATCACTGCTTTAGGCAGCATGTAATCGGGCAGATGCTGCTGCAATTTAGCCAGCAAGCTTTGCATATCTAGCGACCTGCTTTGATCTACAGCGACAGCATATGCTATTAAATAGGGGCGGCCTGTATTTGGGAATTCGGGTTTGTACAAAATCACCGTCGCATTTGCGACATTTTCTTGCGCCAACAGCGCAGCGATAATTTCTGCTGGTTCTATGCGGTAGCCGCGTATTTTCAGTTGTTCATCCTTGCGACCCAGAATCTGTATGCAGCCATCGGCACGCATGACAGCAAGATCGCCGGTACGGTAAAGGCGTTCACGTCCGCCTGCTATATCCGCAAACAGGAAAGGACTACTTGCATCTTCAGGTAAGCCTATATAACTCAATGCCAGGCCTGGGCCACCCAGATAAACTTCACCCGTTTCACCAAAAGTACATGCTTGCCCTGCTGCATCAAGTATATGGATGCGGTTGCACCCCAATGGCTGGCTAAACCACATGCCAGCCAGATCACCCTGCCATTCTCCCACCATGACACCTACAGTTGCTTCGGTAGGGCCAAAGTGATTGAAGATGCGGCAACCTTTTTTAATACCTTTGAGTTGCTTCATTAAGCTGGCGCTGGCAGTTTCACCACCGAGTATCAAATGCGTCAGCGGCAAGACTGCAGCTTTATCCTGCGATGCCAGCAAGGCCTCCAGATGCGATGGGACTATTTTCAAGACATCGACCGGTGCTTGCCGCATCAAGGCTGCGTAGCCATCGGCATCACGTGCCAGTTCACTGCTGATGATACTCAGACAGCCTCCATGGAACAATGCAGGCAAGATCGTCGTCAAACCCAGATCAGCCGCGAAAGTCGATATCACGGCATAGCGCAGGCCGGGGCGCAAATCAAAGGCAGCGATAATCGCATCCAGGTAATGCTGCACAGCCCTGTGAGGTACAGCAACCAGTTTGGGCTTGCCGGTGGAGCCCGAAGTGAATAGCTGGTAGGCGCAAGATTCCGGGTCAACTATGGGTAACGGCAGTGACCGGTGATCATCAAGATCGATCTCTGCGAGCCTGGCAGGTAACTGCAGGCAGGGGACACCCAGTGCTGACAGCACATCACGCATATCAGAATTGTCTTGTAATATGACACAACAGGGTTTTGCCTGTTTGATCAATTCCAGAAAACGTCCTTGAGGCAGATTGCTGTCAACAGGTAAATAAGCCTTGCCACTCTTCCATGCAGCCAGCATACCAACAGGAAATGCCAGACTGCGCCCCAACAATAACAACACCGGTCCTGCGGTTTGATCAACACGGGTCTTGCCGATTATTTCCACAGCCAGCCTGTCTGATTGAAGATCAAGCTGCTGGCGTGTCATGCTCTCAGTTGCATCCAGGCACAAGGCGATTGCCTGTGGGTCTTGCAAAGCCGATTGACAGAATCTTTCCAGCAAGCCGGGAGGGGCGATAGCAGATTCGTTTGTGACTGGCAACCAGACATGCCTGACAGCGGCACGTTCATCAAAGCTTTGATCTGCACCCGCCATGCGTTCTATCATGGACACAAAACTGTTCAGCAATTCCCGCATATCGGCCGCATCAAACAACTGGCTATCGTAATCCAGCTCCACGCATGCACCATCTTGCCAGTCAACCAGATTACAACCCATGTCAAAACGGGAATGGCGCACCGGCAAGGTATAAGCTTGTACCGTCACTCCCGGCAAACCCGGCATGGCAGTCAGCTTGTCGACATTGAAGGTGATATTCACCAATGGCGGTCTGGCAGGGTCACGCGCCAGACCCAGATCATCCACCAGTTGCGACAGGGGGTAATTTGCATGGGTGATGGCATCGAGGAATTGCTGCTTCACTTCTGTCAGGACAGTGCTGGTATTCGCCTGCGCCGGAATGTTCAAACGCAAAGGCAAGAGATGCGCGCAGTAACCTGGCGTGTGTGCCAATGCTTCATCGCGACCTGAATATGGCACGCCCAGCACCATGTCCTGCCCTGCTCCGGCACGCCGCAAAGTGGCAGCAAAAGCGGCTATCAGCGCCATGCTGGATGACATGCCCAGCTTGCCCGCCTTTTGCTCAAGCTGACGTAAGATGTTCTTGTCCAGTTCATAGCTCAGGCGCTGGCCCTGAAAGCCACGCATGCTGGCCCGTGCATGTTCAAATGGCAGTTCTATTGCAACAGGTGCATGCAGCAATTTATTTAACCAGTATTGCTTATGCTCTTGCTCTTCCGGCGATGACCCTGCATCTGCCATCCGCTGCGCCAGGAGTGCATAGTCTGGTTTAGCGGTTAAATTCTGGCCATTCAACAAGACTGCAAACTCTTCAAACAGCATTTGCATGGATTGCCCGTCAATAAAAACGTGATGAGCAGCAAACAACAAGATGGCATGATTTGTATCAAGCTCAAACAAGTCTATGCGGAAGGCACCTGGAAGCGTCAAATCAAAACTGCTGGCCACACAGCTTTCCAGGGCCACATCCAGTGTGGCGACATTAACTTGATGGCGCTGCACTTTCACTGCCACATAAGGAACAATCTTCTGTATTCCAGCCTCCAGATCAATGGATGCCCGCAAGGCTTCATGCCTACCCACCAGGGTCTCAAATGCGTGCGTAATAGCTGCGTGATTGATATCGCCCTGCAAATCCAGGGCAACGCTGACGACATAAGCTGCCGAACCCTGCTCAGACAAGGCAGCAAGGGTTGCCAGTTGTTTTTGTGCCTTGGACAAAGGCAGGATTTTTTCTAGCGATGTTGACGCAGGCGAAGCATTTGCAATAAAACCCGCCGTCTTTAAGGCATCTACACTATCCCTGACCCGGCTAATGATCGCGGCGATGTCCTCATCGGCATGTGCAGTGGACAGGAATAAATTACGCCCTTCCCATACATACAGTCCACGATACAGCAAATGATAAAAGAAGGGATCAAGGTTTTCGCGGAAGACAAAGCGGAACAGCGAACCGAAATTCTGCATATGTATCGGTGCACCTGCCGCGGTAAAGACCTGATCCAGTTCCGCCGCCAATCTGGCGGTATTGTCGTTCAGTTTTTGATATACAGTCAAACCACCACGTTTAATCTCAGTCAGCACAGCGCGTGCCGCTGCCATGACCAGCGGATGTTTATTGAAAGTACCTGCAAAAAAAGTCGTATCCGCTGCCGGGTACGATGCGTCACCATATTGCCAGTGTCCGCCGTCTATGCCGGCCATGATGTCGGCACGCCCGGCGATGACGCCTACCGGCAAACCACCGCCGACTATCTTCCCATAGGTGACAATGTCCGCCTGCACATCAAAATGCGCCTGGGCGCCGCCGGGATGTATGCGAAAGCCGACCAGCACTTCATCAAAAATCAACAGACTGGATGCTGCCCGGGTCATGGCACGCAGACTGCGCAGGAATTCTTGTGGTTGCAAGCCAGGATTACGGCTTTGTACGGGTTCTACCAATACAGCTGCAAATTCATGCAGGCGGCCACGTAGTAACTCAAGCGCGACTGCCGAACCATATTCAAAAAAAGCCAGGTCGCTGACCATGCCAGGTGTAATACCTGCCACACGTGGCATTACAGACCAGGGGTCGTCATTGACCTCACCCAGTACGCCATCGAAATGGCCATGATAACTGTCACGGAATATGGCGACCTTGTTGCGCCCAGTAAAGGTCCTGGCCAGGCGCAGCGCTGTCATGATGGCTTCTGTGCCTGAACTGCAAAAGGCCACGCGCTCTACACCGGTCAATTCGCTAATGAGGCTGGCGACTTCACCCGCCATATCTGATTGTGGGCCTATACGTATGCCGCGTGACAGGCTTTCTGCCAGGGCTTCTTTCAAAAAAGCTGGCTCGTGTCCAAACAACTGCACTCCAAAGCCCATGGATATGTCTATATATTCATTGCCGTCCAAATCCCAAATTTTGGAACCGACGGCACGCTGGCCGACGATGGGATACAGCATCTCTTTAATGGAGAAGCGAAAACCCGCCGAGGCGCGACTGTCTGCCAGCACATGCCGGTATTGCTGTGCCTGTTGTTTGGACAGTGCCGTCTTTTTACAATAATCGAGACTGAATTGATCCAGATGCTGGCGCTGGGCTTCGCTCAGATTAGTGCTTAGCAGGATATTGCTCTTGGGTTTGACAGGCTGGATTGGCGTTGATTCTGCATTCACTTCTTGTTCGACAACTTCGTCAACAAATACTTTATCCTTCTGCTGTTCCGCCAGGTAAGTTGCCACTGCTTCTATTGACGATAAATTTTCAAAGAAGGCGCGTACCGGTATCTTGACAGCGAATTCGTTTTCTATACGACCAACCGCTTGCATCAAAATCAGCGAATCGGCACCGATTTCCAGCAAGGGTGCAGTGGCATCTACCTTGCTGACATCGATCGCCAGCAAGCTTGCGATGATCGCGATGATGCGAGCGCGGATAGCTACCGGATCAGTGACGACTATACGTGTACTTGCCGATAATTGTCTGTTGATTTCAGTTGGTTTGCTTACTGACGCAGGCGCGGTGCCGCCGTTAAAACTGTTCAAACCCAGCCGCAAAGGGAAGACATCCTTGGCGAAGGGATACAAGGGTAATGCATTACCAGCGGCGACATTTTTACTAGCGGGGAATTGCAGCTTGCTACCCATTACATGCAAGTGGCCGACTGTCTGCAAGAAAGCAAGTCTGTCATCCTGGGTCGGCTCCAGACAAGGCAAGCCACGTATGTTGGTGGCATTGTCTTCCAGCATGCCAGACAGTAGCGGCACGGCCCCCAGTTCCAAAGCAATCTCAACACCGGTCTTGCCAAGTGCAGCAATGTCGTCCGCAAAGCGCACGGCTTCACGTGTGTGCTTTAACCAGTAAGTACTGTCATATACATGGCCGATGGGCAGCAACTCTCCTGTCAGATTTGAAGTCACAGGCACTTGCAATGGTTGCCATTCAACCTCTTGCAATGCTTGCTCGAATTCTGCCAGCATGGGTTCAAGCAAGGTGGAATGGAAAGCAGTTTTAACTCGCAGTGCGCGCACGCGTATGCCATCTGCTGCCAGTTGTTGCGTAAGAATATCCAGTTGATCCCGGGCACCGGAAATCGTCACTGATTGCGCGCCATTCACTGCAGCGATGCTGATGTCAGTGTCGGTCAGATAGCGCAATACAGTTTGTTCATCGGCCCGCACAGCGGCCATCGTGCCATCTGCTGCCAAGGCCCCCATGAGCCATCCACGCTTTTCGACCAGGCGCAGGGCCTGTGTAAAACTCAAAGCACCTGCGACGACTGCAGCCGTATACTCACCCAGGCTGTGTCCAACCAGCACTGCAGGTTTGATGCCGTAATCCGCCAGCAAGCGTGCCAGCCCCACACCCAATGCCAATAAAGCAGCTTGTGTGTAAGCAGTTGAATCAACATTCTCATCAGCGTCAAACAATAACTGGCTTAATGACCACGGCAAGACGGCATCTGCTTCTGCCATGGTGGCGCGGAAGCTGGGGAATTGGAACAAGTCCCTTGCCATACCCGGACGTTGTGAACCTTGCCCGGGGCACAGGAAAGCTAGTTTAGGTGGTCTTCTGGCTGCAACAGCCGTAACGACTTGCGCATCAAAACCTTTTTCCCGCCATGCTTGCAGATGCACACATGCTTCATCTGCACCGCAAGCAATCAATGCCAGTCTATGACGCAAATGGGCACGCCCATGCTGTGACAATTGACAGATGGCAGCAAAATCTTGCTGAGCACCCGTTTGCAGCTTTTGTACTGTCTGCTGCACCAGTAGATTCAGGGCTTCATTACTGGACGCTGACAAAAGCAGCATATCCGGCACGCCTGCATTCACAATTTCCGGTTGGAATTCAGGAATAAATTCTTCGACTACCACATGACAATTTGCGCCGCCGAAACCAAAGGCACTGATGGAGCCTGCCCTGGCCTTGAACTGCGCATTGGCAGGCCAGTCCGTCGTCCGCGCGACTACCTGCAGGTGCAGTTGTTCGAAATTAATGTGAGGATTGGGCTGGGTATAATGCAGGCTGGCGGGTATCTTTTTATGCCTAAGCGCAAGTATCAGCTTGATCAGGCCTGCGATACCCGCAGCTGCTTCCAGATGACCGATATTGGTTTTGACTGAACCTATCAGCAAAGGCTTCCGCCGTGCTTGCTGACCCAGTGTACGTCCCAGGGCACGGGTCTCGGTTGGATCGCCTAGCAAGGTGCCGGTGCCGTGGGCTTCTACATACTGTATCGCCGATGGCGACAAACCGGCATCCGCAATCGCTGCCTGTATCAGGCTTTCTTGTGCAAGACCATTCGGTGCAGTGATGCCGTTCGAGACCCCATCATGATTGGTGGCCGAGCCACGTATCACGGCATGAATGCGGTCACCGTCTGCCAGGGCATCAGACAAGCGTTTCAGCAATACCAGACCTGCACCTTCACCACGACCATAACCATTGGCAGAGGCATCAAAGGTCTTGCACAAACCATCCGGTGCCAGCATATTACCCTTGCCCAGTGCCACGCTGCTATCTGGCCTTAACATCAGACTGACGCCACCGGCCAGCGCCATGTCGGCATCGCCCGTCTGCAGACTACGGCATGCCTGATGCACAGCAATCAGGGAAGATGAACAGGCGGTATCTATGGCCATGCTGGGACCACGCAAACCCAGCACATGAGAAATACGGTTAGCGATGACGGCATTCGACATGCCTATGCCCATATGGGCTTCCACATCGTCAGTATGGGCAAAGCTGCCGAGAAACTCGCCATTCACTGCGCCGATGAAAACACCAAGACGGGTTTCTTTCAAGCTATCAGCAGCAATGCCAGCGTCTTCCAGCGTCCACCATGCCAGTTGCAGACTCAGTCGCTGACGCGGATCAAGTGCAGATGCTTCTTTAGGAGATATACCAAAAAATGCCGGATCAAAACAGGCGGCATCATCTATAAAGCCAGCATAAGGGGCGGCAGATGCAGGCAGATCTTCGGGATTCCAGCGTTCTGCGGGTATGCGCCTGACCGCACATGCTTCCTGTTCCAGCAATGACCAGAATTCATCTACGTTGGCAGCACCAGGAAAAACACATGACATGCCGATGACTGCAATTGCATGCTCAAGTGATTCCGGTAGTGCTGATGTTTTTGACTTGTTTGCCAGCGCATCCTGCTCATTTGCAAGAGCAGAAACGCTGTGGGCTTGCATATCCGCGCTCATGATAGGGAAGGTATCAAAGCAAGCCCGGAGGCAATCCACCATTTACTGGTTTTTGCATCCAAGTACAATATCGTAACGAAATTCCTTACATGCATGGCCGCCTCAATCCAGATGGCCTATGTAACGCAATATCGAAGCATCGATATCAACCAGCGTATCGTGGATCTGGGCAATTACCTTGTGCCCCTCTTCAGCGCCATAATGCTGAACTACCCTGCGTTCCAAAGTCGCCACCTCACCCAGTTCAGCAATGGTGTTACCCATGGTAAAAGCATGCAGCCTGACTGGCCCGGCAAAGGTGGCAAAACAGAACAGCGGACTACCTGCAGTTGCCACCCCCAATTGCTGCAGGTTTTGCATCAGTTGTCCCATGCGGCCTGGCTGTGCTTGCAGATTCAGGTAATACAGATATGGTGGTGGAGTTTCACGTTCTATCGGATCTATGCCGTCATTGACACGATTCAGTACAAAGCTTTCCATCTGCAATACACATTCCTGGAATTTTTCCAGCAAAGACAGACTTTCTGCACCATAGACATCGCTTAGTACCTGATCCAGCGAGGGCATGTGGTCCATGTCACCCAATTCTGCCAGTGGCAGCATGATATACACATAGTTGGCCGGACCAGCGACCGTGGCATACGCCATCCAGCGCATGCGGCGGCTGTGCTGCTGATAGGCAAAGGCAACCTTACCGGCAAGCTCCTTGAATTGCACATAGCGCTCACGGCGCACGGACAGGCGCACAAAAAGGCAGTAAGGCGTAGGAAACAACCATTGAGAAATCATTATCCATGTCCGGCTGAGTCGATGTAAAAAGTTTAACCTATCTGGTGCTGTTGCGGCAAGGCGAATGTGGGCAAACAACACTTGTGGAGAGATAAAATATATTGCGAAAAATTCACGACAAATCTGTTAATTTGCGTTAGAAAGCATCGACAAAAAATTCCGGTGCGGGAATAATGTTTCAGGTCAACTGCAAAAAAACAGGTCACAGTGTCAATTTCCGCAGTGAATCATGTTTTGAGCTACGGCCCCCGGACACAATTGCAGTACCATGCTGTTGCAAGTTAAAGTGACCGTAGGCACATTACCGCACTAAATGTTGCAGATACTGGCTGCTGTCCACTGGCGATGTCATGCGCCGGAAACAAAGTATCAAACTTTTTATCACACTGAACCAGCAAGTCCGTTGACGATGTCGGCCAAAGGAGACTCAGATGCAAAATGCAAGTCCCGCTTCGGATCAGCCCAACTTCCATAAATGTGTCCCTGGGCAAATTGCAGAAATCGAAGGCCTGACTGATGCCGTACGTGGATGGGCCGATACTTGCGCGATCCCGTCCAGAGTCATCAACAGCATTATTTTGATGCTGGATGAATTGCTGACCAATATCGTCATGCATGGCTATGGCGAGGGTGACAGCGGTGAAATGGAAGTCCGCCTGCAATTGATCAAGGATGGCGTAGAAGTCATTGTCAGGGATGGGGCGCGTGCTTTTGACCCATTCTCGATTGCGGAACCGGACACCACTCTGGGCATAGACGAACGCGATATCGGTGGTCTGGGTGTGCATTTTGTCAGGAAGATGGCCGACAGTTTTTCTTACCGGCGTGATGGCGACATCAATGAAGTGTGTTTTCACAAAAACTTTCCGACCTGATCCTTACTTCAGCCCAGCAGACCCAAGACAAGTCCCCATCAGACACCGGATCAGAAAATGACAAGCAATGCCAAGCCAGTCGTCGGCAACAATAATATCAACTTCTTTCGTAACTATAACCGCCTGGTTGGTTTCACTTATATCGCCATCGTCGTATTGACATTGGGATTTTTCCTGTTCCAGATCCAGCAAAAGCATAGGGAAGAAATCAAAGTCATACAGGGCCACGTAGACAGGCACGGCCAATTTGTCGAATTCATCTTGCGTTCTTCGCTCGATAATCTGGAAGCGATGCGTATTTCTGCGGCCACTTTTTACGATACTGCACCTTCAGCCTTAAGCGGACCTGAAACCAATCCAGCCCATTCACCGCTGTTCAAAAAACTGGAACAGGAAAAACTCGGCTTCGACCTCGACAAAGCGCCAGAAAAAGATGCCACAGGTAATCTGACCGGCATGGGCAAACTGCAAGGCCGGACAAAAGAGTTTTATCTGGACCTGGAAATGGCTCTGAATCTGAATCAGGTATTCCAGGCCATCGCCTTCAATTTGCCAAATGCCAGCGAAAGCCGCTACATTTCAGTAGATCATTTTTCCAATACCTATCCATGGATGGATGCTGCCAAACGTCCGCACAATGACAAGGTGTATCAAAGCCAGGCCTGGCTCATGGGCACGCCAGAGAAAAACCCGACCAGGGAAAAATATTGGGCGCCCGTGTATTACGGCGGCGCTGCCAGCGGCTTGCTGGTGCCCACAGTAGCACCGATTTATCACAATGAACAATTCCGCGGTGTGGCATCGATTGACACCAGCCTTGATTACCTGAACCGCATCAACGCCGGTTTTGCGTACACGCCGGGCACGGCTTTTCTGGTAGACGCGTATGGTGAAGTGGTGGCACATCCTGAAGTGTATGCCAATGCTTTGGAAGTGCAGACCACCCAGCGGGTGGAAAAAATTATGCCTGCCGGCATACTTTCTGAGAGCCGTCGTCTGGTTGACATACCCGCCAACCAGGCGGTGGAAATAGGTGATTATCTGCTGATACGCCATCCTTTCATTTCTGCCCCATGGCAACTGGTGTATGTGGTGCCGAAAAACCAGTTGTGGAAAAATCTGCTGCTGGAACGCGGCCCCATCATGTTGCTGGTGATACTGGGTCTGACTCTGTTGATGGTGGTGACTTATTATGTGACTACGCGTGAATTCATTTCACCTGCATCCAAGCTGGTGGCGCATATTGCCCGTGAAAGCCAGTTCACGCCTGCCCCTATCCCGGTAGTACCTGGCACCTGGAAGCCCTGGTTTGAAACCATTTCACAAGCCTTCAAGCAAAGCCTGCAACTGGTCAGCATCAGACAAGAACTCGATATTGCGGCGAATATGCAGTTATCGATCTTGCCGCGTCACTGGCCGAATCAAAAAGAATTTTCACTATGGGGCATCATGCGTTCTGCCAAGGAAGTAGGCGGTGATTTTTATGACCATTTCTCACTGGGTAATGGGAAAATAGGTATCGTCGTCGCCGATGTCAGTGGCAAGGGTGTACCGGCAGCCCTGTTTGGTATGGTATCGAAAACCCTGATACGTGCCACAGCCACACGCAACGCCAGTGAAGCGGGTGAAATCATTGCCATCGCCAATGACATACTGGCCGAAGACAATGATGAATGCATCTTCGTTACCACTTTTTATGCCGTGCTTGACCCTGTAACTGGCAGTTTCACCTATGTCAATGGTGGTCACCCTCCCCCACTGCTGGTACATCAGGATGGCAGTACAGAATTTCTGCCCATGACCGGTGGCAGCGCCCTGGGCATCATGGACGGCATACCATTCAAACAAAAAACCATACAACTGCAAGCTGGTGACTATGTGTTGATGTACACCGATGGCGTCACTGAAGCCTTCAATCCACAAAATGAGGAATTCACACCAGACCGTCTGCCACCGCTATTTGAAAACCGCCCTGTCAGCGACGTCAACAAAGCAGTGGAAAGAATCGTGGCAGCTGTTGATCAGCATGCAAATGGCGCGCCACAGTCGGATGATATTACCTGCGTTGCTCTGCATTTCCACTTTGCAGCGGACAGTGCCACAGCCGATACCACAAATAACACCGTGACAGAAAGTCGGCAAGCATCATGATGACATTCAAATTCAATCCATTTAGCCTGGTATTGTTCAGCCTGCTCTTGATAGCAGTCTCCGTCGCCCAGGCGACCAGCCTGGCAGAAATCAAACAACGTGGCAAACTCATCGTCGGCGTCAAGAAAGATGTATTGTTATGGGGATATCAAGACCCTGCCAGTGGCAAGATCACAGGCATGGAGCCAGACCTGGCACAAAGCATCGCCAATGACCTGGGTGTCCAACTTGAACTGGTGGGAGTATTGACTGCAGAACGAATAGATGCTGTCAAAAGCGGCCAGGTTGATGTGCTGATCGCCACGCTGACTGACACGCCGGAGCGACAGCAAGAATTGACCCTGGTCGCCCCCCATTACTACAGCTCTGGCGTCAACCTGCTGACGCGCAAGACAGAAAACTTCAAGGAATGGACAGACCTGAAAAACCGCCGCATATGCAGCCGCCGCGGGGCTTTCTATAACCGTCGTGTGACTGTCACTTACGGTGCCGACATCGTCGCCCTGTATTCCAATGACTGGTCAAAACAGGCTTTGCGTGATGGTCGTTGTGCAGCACTGCTGTATGACGATACCGCGATTGCCGCCATGCTGCGGGCACCAGAATGGGCGAATAATTTTGTCATGCCCATGACGACCATTTTCACCACACCATGGTCGGTTGCCATCGCACCAACAGAACGTGGCGGTGAACTGGAATCCTATCTGTCGAAAACCATCATCAACTGGCATAGAAGTGGTTTCTTGCAACAGGTTGAAAAGGCCCGGGGCATACCTGCATCGCGTTTCCTGGACGACATGCATAAAATCTGGACCAGGAAAATTGACAATAAATGGGCCTGTGGTGAAAGTATCAGCCCTTCCACACCGAAAGAATGCCTGTGAAAGATGATTTGCCAGCACCGGTCAGGGATAATCATCAAATCACGGAAGCAATGACGGATTTGTATGATCGCTATTACACCAGCCATGAATACGAAAGACGTTATCCCAAACCTAACCAGAGCACCTTGCATTTCCTGTTTGAAAACGGTGCGAAACAGGTGCAGGATATCCTCGACTTTGGTTGTGGCAACGGACGTTATGCTCTTCCGCTGTTACAGCAGACCAGCGCCAACTTGACAGCCTATGATATTTCCCATGCTGCTATCGCTGAGCTGTCACGTTTTTTGGTCAGTCACCCGGATGCCAATCGCATCAGGTTGTTTGATGGCGAGCCAGAAAAACTCAACAACCAGGGTGACTACGATCTGGTCTTGCTGATGTTTGGTGTACTCAGTCATGTCGGCGACAGGCATGCACGCCTTGCCACACTCAGACAACTGCGCAACCTGATGCGGCCAGAAGGAAAATTGATGCTGAGTGTGCCCAGCATCTTCCGCCGCCGCCCTTTGGAATTATTGGCGGCCTATATCAAGCGCAGCACAGGTAAGGCCCAGGATACCCAGAAAGAACCGGGAAATATTTTTTTCACTCGCAATATAGACAAACAGGCGCATCAGTTTTTTTATCACCTGTATTCTGTTGGTGGCCTGCGTGCAGAATTGCAGGAAGCAGGTTTCCGCATCACTA
The DNA here is from genome assembly GCF_058808955.1 of Undibacterium sp. GW821-FHT11B02. Lineage (NCBI taxonomy): Bacteria > Pseudomonadati > Pseudomonadota > Betaproteobacteria > Burkholderiales > Oxalobacteraceae > Undibacterium > Undibacterium sp. GW821-FHT11B02. Next base: position 245,000 of record NZ_JBXASD010000004.1, read on the forward strand.
CCCTGTCGCCGGAAAGTCTGTTGCCTGAATGGATGATTACCCAATCCGACTGGCTGGGGCGATTCGATGAAGCCCTGCTGCCCCTGTTACCTGCATCACTAGGCTACGGTATACGGGCTGTTGCCGTTCCGGCCTGAACACGGATCATGACGATGAAGTATTCAAGAAGAATAAAATCACTCGGCCATATATATTTACTGCTGGTGTTCATGATTTTCTTCATAAGTGCAGCGCAAGCTCAAAGCATTCAACAGCCATCCTTCAGCGAAAGACTGGCCTTGATACGCGAACGCGGTGCCCTCATTGTCGGTGTCAAAACCGATTACCCCCCGTTCGGCACGCTCGATGCCACCGGTACTCCTGAAGGCTTCGAACATGACCTGGCTGCCGATATTGCCAAACGCCTGGGTGTCAGCCTGCGTAAGGTCAGTGTCACTGGCAGCAACCGCCTGCAAAAATTACAGGAAGGGGTCATCGATCTGGTCGTCGCCACCACTGGTGACACGGCAGAGCGCAGGCAAATCGTAACGATGATAGAACCAAATTACTATGCATCCGGCGTCACCCTGTTCATGCCCCCCACAGCAAACATCAAGGACTGGGCCGACACCCGCGGCCATCCCGTCTGTGCAACGCAGGGCTCGTACTTCAATCGCGTCATGCAACAGCGCTATCTGATGGAATTGCAGATGTATAACAATCCCAGGGACGCCAAACTGGCAGTCAAGGATGGCCGCTGTATTGGCTATCTGTTCGATAACACTGCCGTCATCAATGATCTTGCCAATCCGGAATGGAAAGGCTACAAAGCACCCTTGCCGCCTACCCTGAACACACCCTGGGCCATGGCCATCAGCAACAAGGAAAAAGGTTCGGAACTGGAAAAGCTGCTCGGCGACATTGTTGCCGATTGGCATCGCAACGGCTTCCTGTTGGAACGAGAAAAAGCCTGGGGTATCAGCCCATCCAAATTTCTGGCTGATACCCATACGCTATGGCAAAAAAATGATACGGATGGTGCTGCCTATTGTCGTCGCATGGCCGATGGACATTGGCGTGCCGAATGCCGTAACCAGGTTTTCCTGACATCGACTGATGTTGGCGGTCTGGCACAACTCGGTTTGTGGCTCAACGAAACCATGGGTATCAACCTGACTCTGGTCTATGACCAGTTTGACCGCAGCCAGTTTTTCTATGGCTTGTTGACTACCCTGTTCCTGACCATCTTGTGCATAGTTTGCAGTCTGTTGCTGGGTTGGGCCGGGGCGGTTTTTGCAGAATCACGCTTACTGCTGCTGTCTGCACCTGCACGCTTGCTAGGCACGGTCGGTCGTATGACGCCCCCTCTATTATGCATGTACCTGATACTGTTTGGTATTGGTGCCATCCTCAGTGAATCGCTGGGGATATCGCTGTCCGCCTTTGCCGTGGTGGTGTTTTGCCTCAGCATCTACACAGGTGCTGGTGTCATGACCGCCTTGCTGGATGCGGCAAATGCCTATCGCTTGCAACATGGCGAGTTTCGCTTGCGCTTTGCCAATACCTCGCTGATTGCACGTCTGGCTAGCGGCTCGGTCACGGCATCACTGATCAACGTTTCCAAGGCTACCATGATGGCATCTGCCGTCGCAGTACCAGAACTGCTGTCTGCCACCACGTCCATCATCAATGAAAGAGGCAATGTTGGCGTCATGATGAACGCCCTTCTACTCACATTCTTACTCATCATTTTTGTCGTGGTCAGACTGATACGTCAGTTGGAGCAAAAAATACTGGCGAGGACAGCATGATGGACAGCACCGAAATCTTCAAACATTTGCTGACCTGGACTCCGTATCTGCTGGGCGGTTTCGCCATGAATATCTGGATATCCATCGTTGCGATGGTGACGGGAACGGGGATAGGATGGATACTGGCATCCTTGCGCCTGTCCAGCCATCCACGTCGCGTCAAAACCAGTCTGGTAGTCACAGAATTTTCACGCAGCATACCAACCATCGTCTTCCAGTTTTACCTGGCCTTCATGCTGCCTGCTGAAATCTTGCTGCCATTTACCAAAACCATCATCAGCTTCCCGGTCTGGATCAAGGCTGCACTGGCGCTGGCGGTTGCCGTCATCGGCTTCACCAGCGACAACCTGACGATCGCCATGGATGAATGGAAAAAAGGTAATCACCATGCTGCCTTCCTGTTCATCCCCAACTGGACCAGCTACGCCCTGATCATCGTCATGGCATCGAGTACTGCATCCATCATCGGCGTCAGCGAACTGGTCAGCCGCTGCAATACCGTCATCAATGCCACCGGCAATACGCAATTGATGCTGCCGGTTTATCTGTATGCCTGCCTGTTCTTTTTCTGCTTTTGTTATCCGCTGACTTTGTTGATGAAGCGGATTTCTCTGCGTTTGAAAATGAGATATGGGATGGTGGGGTGAGAGTGGTTGACCTGGGCCTTCCAGCGCAGGTTGGAACCAAGCAAAACCTCGGCAGATTAGCGACAATCACATTATCGTCGCTCCAGCGCAGGCTGGAGCCTATGGGCGTTCGTTGCACACTTAAATCTTTATTAAAACGATTGCCCTTCGTAGATACAAGCCGGGTCTCGGCCCGGCGACCGAGATACTTTCTTTTGCTTCGCCAAAAGCAAGTATCCAAAGAAAAGGCGACCGCAGACTCGCTCCCTGCGGGAGTGCCCATTTATGCAGTGCAAAAAATGGGAAGGTCCGAAACTCGCCTGCGGCTCAGACACCGGCCCTTCTTTTTCCATTTTCTGCACTACACAAATGGCTTCGTCCCAAGCGGATTAAAGGCAACGTCAAAAGCAACGGCAACAACAACAGCAACAGCAACAGCAACAGCAACAGCAACAGCAACAGCAACAGCAACACCAACACCAACACCAACACCAACACCAACACCAACACCAACACCAACACCAACACCAACACCAACACCAACACCAACTGCAACCCTATCGTAGATCGACAGTATTCAAGTAAATATGAATTTCGGTTGTGTTGACGTTGGTTTTGACTTTGTCGTTGTTCTTGATTTTGTTGTTGAAGTTGTTTTTGACGTTGCCTTTCAACCGCTTGGGCCCTGTGTCCCTGAAGGGAGACACATCGCCTTGCAAGGCGATGTCGTTACGCAGGCGGATTGCATGCAATCCGAATTCCCTGCTACACCGATGTAATTTGTGCTTCACAGAAAATGGAAAAAGAAGAGCCGATGTTTGAGGTGTAGCAGGGGTTTCGGGCAACATGTTGCCCGCCTGCGTAACGGCAATCGCTTGCAAGCGATTGTTCGCCCTGCAAGGGAAGCGAGTTTCGGATCTTCCCATTTTTTGTGATGCACAAATTATGCTGACGCGTAGCGCAAGCACCCGTAGGGCGAGTCTGCGGTCGCCTTTCTTCGAATACGTTCTTTGGCGAAGCAAAGAAAGGAATTCGGCCGCCGGGCCGAGATCCGGCTTGTGTCCACGGAGGGCAATCGTTTTAATTAACAACACGGTATACCACGACAGACACTGGGCTCCAACCTACGCTGGAGCGACGATAATGTGATTGCCGCGAATCGACAGATACCCATCCCCCCCGTTATCTCCAACACCAACCAAAAAAATTCGCTAAAATCTTGTTTTCGCAACCGAACACCGGAGCACCCCTTGCACAGCAGCCCCCTACTCTCCACCATCCCCAATATCCGTCATGGCTTTGGGCACGCCCGGGAATTTGTACCTGCTGCGCTTAGTACACACTGGGATACGGTACCAGTAAAAAACCAGGTACACGGCAAGCGCGTGGTCGAGATTACCGATAGAAATCAGCAATGCGGTGACGCCGATGCGTTCTTTACTCGCCTGCCAGGAATACCTGTAACCATCATCACCGCTGATTGCGTGCCAGTATTGATGGCGAAACGTGATGGCAGCATGATCGCTACGGCCCATGCCGGTTGGCGCGGAATTGTCGGAGGTGTCATCGAAGCCCTGTGGCAAGAGCTGGCAGTACAAGGGGAACATGCAGAGGATTGGGTGGCGGCCATCGGTGCCCATATCGGCCCCTGCTGTTTTGAAGTCAGCGAAGAACTGGCCGACGATTTTCTAAAACAGTTTCCTGATCTGGATGCAAGCATACTCAGACCAAAACACCGCCATATCAATTTGAATGTGCTGGCCAAACGTGCCTTGCAACAGACTGGCATTCAGGATATTGATCATGTCACTCCATGCACCCTGTGCAGCAAGACGCCCGAAGGCAAGCACGTGTTTCGCAGTTACCGTCGTGGCGACCGCAATTCTCACCAGCATTCCGGGCTGTTGATCCTGTCTTAAAACACACCCCCATTGTGCGCCCCAAGCACGGTCTTCAGATAATTTCGGCATGTCACCAGACATGCCTCTCCCTTTCGATATCTCCTGCAGGCATCTGATTTAAGGTCTCCATTTACATGCGACTGTTGCATCTCACATTCAAATAACCGGAAATATGAGTTTTTATCAGCGACCGAGGGTGCTTTTCACCGATTGTCTGAATAACTACTACAATGAGTAAGCATAGGCAGTACAGCATCTTGAATTCATCCTTGCAAGGGAACACCATGAGCAAACATAGCCTGAACATCAACGGCAAGATACAAACCGTAGACGTTGCGCCAGATACCCCCCTGTTATGGGCTTTGCGCGATTCACTCAAACTGGTTGGCACCAAATATGGTTGCGGGGAAGGTCAATGCGGGGCCTGTACTGTACAAATCAATGGTGTGGCCACGCGCTCATGCCTGGTCCCGGTATCTACCCTGGCCAAACAAAAAGTCACCACCATCGAGGGGCTGGATGCCAAGGCCATGCACCCCTTACAACAGGCATGGCAAGAGCTGGATGTCCCGCAGTGCGGGTACTGCCAGGCGGGCCAGATCATGACCGCTGCTGCATTGCTGAAAGACAAGCCGCATCCTACCGATGCCGACATTGATGCAGCCATGTCCGGCAACCTGTGTCGCTGCGCGTCTTATATACGCATACGCACCGGTATCCACCGCGCAGCCGAACTGGCCAATGCTAAGAAGAAAGCATAAGGGGGAACTGAGATGAACAAGGCTATTCAACAAGTTTCGCGCCGCAATTTTTTACGCAACACGGCTGTCAGTGGTGGTGGGCTGGTGCTGGCTTACCTGACGGGCCAGGCCGGTGAGGCTATTGCCCAGGTCAGTAAAGCAGACACAACACCAGCGACGGGCGATTTCACGCCGCATGCACTGATACGCATAGGGTCGGATGGCACAATCACCCTGGTATCAAAACAGCCAGAAATTGGCCAGGGCATCAAAACCTCGTTACCGATGGTGATTGCCGAAGAGCTGGAAGTCAGCTGGAAGGATGTGCGTATCGTCCAGGGTGACCTTAACCCGGCTTATGGCAGCCAGGGCGCAGGCGGCTCTACGTCCACGCCCACCAATTACAATGAATTTCATCGCTTGGGTGCCACAGCACGCACCATGCTCATTACTGCCGCGGCCCAGACCTGGGGCGTAAATGCTGACGAATGCCATGCCGCAGACAGTGCCGTGCATCATGCCGCCAGCAAACGCAAACTGACATATGGTGCACTGGCAGCCAAGGCAGCCAGCCTGCCCGTGCCGGATGCAAAAAACGTCAAGTTGAAAGACCCGGCCACTTTCAAATTACTGGGCACACGCATAGGTGGCGTGGACAACCTGGCTATCGTGACTGGCAAGCCCCTGTTTGGTATTGATGTCAAACTTCCCGGCTTGCTGTACGCCGTGTTTGAAAAATGCCCCGTATTTGGCGGCAAGGTCGTCAAGGCCAATCTTGACGCGATCAAGGCTTTGCCCGGTGTGAAAGATGCCTTCATTATTGAAGGCACGGACAATATCCGTGGCCTGGTGCCTGGCGTTGCTATCCTTGCAGAAACCACCTGGGCTGCCTTCAGCGCCCGCAAACAGTTAAACATCACTTGGGACGAAGGCAAAGCAGCGACAGAAAGCTGGACAGACTTTGCTGCCCAGGCGAAAGAATTATCTGGAAAACCTGGCAGCAATGTCTTGCGCAAGGATGGCGATATCACCCTGGCATTGAGCAAATCGGCAAAAACGGTAGAAGCAGCGTATAGCTACCCGTTTATTTCGCATGCCAGCATGGAGCCTCAAAATTGCACTGCAGTCTATAACGCCAAAGATGGCAGTATGGAAATCTGGGCACCGACACAAAACCCCGAAGCCGGACAAAATCTGGTGGCAGAAACCCTGAACATACCCAAGACCAGCATCAAGCTGCACATCACCCGCAGCGGTGGTGGTTTTGGCCGCCGTCTGAGTTCTGATTTTGTAGTCGAGGCAGCAGCCATCGCCAAACAGGCGAAAGTACCAGTCAAACTGACGTGGTCACGCGAAGATGATATGCGGCATGATCATTTCCGGGCTGGTGGTTTTCACTATTTGCGCGGCGGTGTCGACAGTAAGGGCAAGCTGATCGCCTGGCACAATCATTTTGTCACCTTTGCCAATAAGCAGATGCGTGACGGCAAAGCCACGCTGCAAACAGGCAGTGGCGCCGGTTTGTCAGGCGATGAATTCCCCGGTCGCTGGCTGGAAAACTGCCTGCTGGAACAAACACCGATGGAATGCAACATCCCCATGGGGCCATGGCGTGCACCAGGCAGCAATGTATTTGCCTGGGTGTTTCACAGCTTTATCGATGAACTGGCCCACGCAGCAGGGCGTGACCCGCTTGAATTCCGCCTTGAAATACTGGGTGACAAGGACATCGTACCCGGCACTGGCGAACGTGGTCAGGCATATCATGTGGGCCGCATGAAACATGTCTTGCAGGAAGTCGCGGATAAATCAGGCTGGGGTAAAAGGAAATTCCCGCGTGGCCAGGGCCAGGGCATTGCCTTCCACTTCAGCCATCGCGGTTATATTGCCGAAGTGGCCGAAGTCACGGTCAGCAAGCAAGGTGAATTGACCGTGGACCGCGTGGTAGTGGTCACCGATATCGGTGCGCAGATCGTCAACCTCAGCGGTGCCGAACACCAGGTACAGGGATCGGTGCTGGATGGTATCAGCACCCTGATGTATCCGGAACTGGATATACAAAAAGGCCGTATCGTGCAGGGTAATTTTCATGAATACCCGTTGATGCGTATCAAGGATAGTAAAACCAAAATAGATGTGCACTTCCTGAAAACTGATTTCCCGGTCACTGGCCTGGGTGAGCCAGCCTTTCCACCCCTGGCACCGGCGGTCTGCAATGCGATTTTTGCCGCGACCGGCAAGCGTGTGCGCCAGTTGCCGTTGTTGCACACTGACTTGAGCTGGACTTAGGCTGGACTTAAGCAGCTAGCCAAAAAACTGCACGCAGCCTGAACAAACAAAACCAGCCTGTTCAGCGCTGCACGTGCGCCTCTGCCAGCGCCTGCAGGCGCGAGATGACAAACTGGGCCACCGGTGAATGGCTGCGCCCGCGCAAGGAAACAATACCCACCTCTGTATGCATGGCAGGCACACCGGGTATCAGCAAAGCTGCCATCTCACCACGCCGGATTTCGTCACTGACTGCAGTGTTGATGGCTGCCAGGACTGTGTCCGATTCCAGTGTCGTCCGCTTCAGAGTAAGCACATCATCACACTCCAGCGCTATCGGCAAAGGCTTGCCCGCTTCCAGCCCCAGCAAATGTCCCAAAGCCTGGCGTATAGCCTGCGGCAACCGCACTGAAGCCAAACCATAAGGAACGATATCGGAGGCCTGCAAATCCGGCTTGCCCAACAAGGGATGGCCCGCACGCACAAAGAAACCATCCGGCTGACGTGCCAGTAAATGGATGTCCAGATCTTCATCAGGCGGCAATTCGCGGGTGTCCGCTACAAAAAAATCCAGCTCTTCATTACGCAAATGCTGTGTCAGGTATTCCCAGTTATTGACTTCCACCCGCAAGCTGACAGATGCATATTGCTGACGTAATTCCGGCATCAGCAAAGGCAACAGCGTCGCTGCCGGAAAAGGTCCGACGCCTATCGCCAGATGCCCAATCTGCTTCTTGCGGTACAGGTCTATGTCCCTTTCCAGACAACGGCTATCAAACAGCAGCTTGCGCGCCCGCTCGATAAAAAAACTGCCTGCCGGTGTCGGTGCGACCTCGGTCGTGCCACGATCAAACAGTTGCACCTGCAATTCTGCCTCGGCCGCCTGTATGCTACGGCTCAGCGCTGATTGCGACAAATGCACGCGCTCGGCTGCACGCGCAAAATTTCTTTCATCGGCCAGTGCCACCACATGCCTGAGTCGTTTCAACTCCATTACCGTGCTTCCTCAAAAAAACAAACAAGCAATACATGCTATACGCGGGACAAACATGGCTTATCATGAACAATTATCTTTTTAACACCAATATGCAACTAATGCATTGATTTTAGCTTAAGAATGCATTGGACACGCAAAACTGCTCCGCCTACACTCGTCCTCAAAATACATAATTGGAGACCTCCATGTCATTCGTGCCACGTTTCGCAAAAAGGATAGTTCCAACATCCCTGATACTCTCTGCACTGGCAAGCAGCCTGCTACTGGCCGCATGTGGAAAAAAAAACGCCACCAGCACCAGCACCACCAGTACCATCAGCAGTGAAGCCAGCGAAACCACGCAAAAAGCCAATGCTGACATGGGCAAGAACCTGGCGCTGGACGACCAGCAAGACTTTGAAGATGCCAGGCGCGGCCTGATCGCCTGGCCCGAAGGAAAAATCCTCGGCCCCGCAGGTCAAGTGTTGATCGACTTCGATGCCTGGAAATTCATAGAAGGAACCGCCCCGGCTACCGTCAACCCCAGCCTGTGGCGACATGCCAAACTAAACGCACAAATAGGCCTGTTCAAGGTGACCGACGGCATTTATCAATTGCGTGGCTTTGACATCGCCAACATGAGCATTATCGAAGGCAAAACCGGCTGGATCGTCGTTGACCCGCTGACCTCCAAAGAAAGCGCAGCCAATGCCATCACCTTTGCCCGCAAGCACCTGGGTGACAAGCCTGTCGTTGCCGTCATTTTCACCCACAGCCATGCCGACCATTTTGGTGGCGTACTGGGCGTCATCACGCCGGATGAAGTCGCCAGCAAAAAAATACCTGTCATTGCCCCTGATGGCTTTATGGAAGAAGCCACCAGCGAAAACATCCTGGTTGGCACCGCCATGGCCAGACGTTCTGGCTACCAATTCGGCAAAGATCTTGAACGCTCAGCCAAGGGACTGGTAGACACTGGTCTGGGCAAAAGCGTGGCCTATGGCAGTATCGGTGTGCTGGAACCGAATCAACTCATCACCAAAGAAACGCAAGAACTGACCATAGATGGCGTGAACTTTGTTTTTCATAATGTACCTGGTGCAGAAGCACCGGCAGAACTGACCTTTAGCATCCCCGACAAAAAAGCCTATGCAGGGGCAGAAATCCTGGCACAGACCATGCACAATCTTTTACCCGTACGTGGCGCCAAAGTCCGTGATGCGCAACGCTGGGGTAGTTACCTGGAACAGGCGCTGGGACAAAGTGCCGATGCCGACGTGTATTTTGGTCAGCACAACTGGCCAGTCTGGGGCAAGGCACGCATTGCGGAATTCATCACCAAACAACGCGACGTCTACCAATACACGCATGACCAGACAGTGCGCCTGATCAATGCCGGTTACACCCCCAATGAAATCGCCGACAAGATCAAACTGCCCAAATCGCTGGAAAGCTATTTTGGCGCACGCGGTTACTACGGCGACCTGCGCCATAACGTCAAAGCCGTATATCAGTTTTATATGGGCGCGTATGACGGCAACCCGTCCAACCTGAATCGCCTGCCCCCGCAAGAATCGGCAAAACATTATGTCGAACTGGCAGGCGGCGCAGACAAGGCCATTGCCGCAGCCCAAACTGCCTTCGACAAGGGTGATTACCGCTGGACAGCAGAACTGCTGAACCACGTTGTCTTTGCCGACAGCAATAACAAGACCGCCAAGGAATTGCTGGCCCGCACCTACGAGCAAATGGGCTATATGGCCGAAGCATCGACCTGGCGCAACAGCTACCTGACGGCAGCCAATGAATTGCGCAACGGCCCACCCGCCAAAGGCGTGAACCGCGCAGCGATGATAGACATGCTGGCCCAAACCCCAATAGAACGCTTCCTGGAAGCCCTGGCTGCTGGCCTGAATGGCCCGGATGCCGAAGGCAAAGACTTCAAAGTCAACCTGGTGCTGACCGACGCCAAAGAATCTTACGTATTATGGATAGAAAACGCCGTCCTTCATCACAAAAAAGCTGAGCCTGCCAAAGACGCGAATGCCACCCTGACCCTGACCAAACCCATCTTCATCAAGATGATGGCAGGTACCGCAGGCGTAAAAGACACACTGTTCAGCGATGACTTGAAAGTCGATGGCAGCAAGATAGATCTGGTGCGCTTCTTTGGCTTGATAGACAAGGCGCAAGGGACCTTCGCGATTGTGACAAAGTAAGACACGTATCAGAAATCAACTATCTGATGCAATTGATCTTCTGACCGCTCTTGAATCCGAAAATCACTGCATGAGTATGATGCTGCGGATATTGAGCTTGCTGCTAGCACGTATTTCATGAACAGAAATGCGTGCTAACAAGAAGATTCATGATTCAGTTCACCCACATTCCAAAAATCCATTCATTTGTTTTCATGCTAATCTAACGGTACTTGCAATTTTGCAAGTACCGTTAGATTTCGTCGCCCTCCGATTATTAAAACATTGGCAATTGATGGCTGCAATTCAACATTCATATCGCTACCTGGCTCCGTCGACGTTGTCTGGCGACGAAAAACCCAAACTTGCGCTGTCAACCTCAAACACCCAGGCGATTCCTCATCCGTATTTTTTTGAGGGAAGACTAAAGTCTCCACGCTTAAGCGCCAACCTGTTGATTACGCTGTACAGCATTATTGGCACCCGCTTTTTTACAGCAATCAATACCCTTAAATCCATGGGTGCGTTTGACCCCGTAGTCACATCCGATGGAAAAAATCTGCGTTTTGAAGGTTTCTCACTTTGTTGCAGTGCCTATGCCCGTGTCGATTTGCTTCCCGAAAGTTATGAAGGCGATGTCGTTGGAAAAGGATCAACCAATGTTGACTTCAACATGCCGATGCGTTCAGCGTTGGCAAGGGTGAGTGACAAAGCTGGACTGTCGTTTGCTGTCGGACACGATGAATTCACTGTGCAAACTGGCCCCGAAAAGGCAGTCGAAAAAAAGGTGGAATTACCCTTGCGCTGGATACGTGGCATGCTGGAGGTGCAATCCTACCAGGCATCCATGCATAAAAAGATAGAGGTCAGTGGACTGGAAGCCCTGCGTTTCATCAGGTCATTACCAAAATCTTCAACTGCCAGAACACCGATGTGGCTGGTTGGCGGACCGTTTGGTTTACGCGTGACAACCCAGGAAGAAACGCAAGGAGTCCGCTTTGTCGACTCCACGCGCTTGCGCGTATTGGAACCACTGTTACCCATGGCCTTGTCGCTGGCAGTTTACGTCGACGATTTGCAACAGTCCAGCGCCTGGGTGCTGACATTTCCAGGAGCGCGCATGACACTCGTCTTAAGCGCCGAGATATGGCGTGGATTTTCTGGTGAAGGCCAGGCGCTGCGTGCATTAATGCGTGCAGGCGATACCAGTGCACTGGCGCAAGTAAGGGCAAATCTGCATTGGCAATCGTCTCTGCGCGCGAACGCGCTGGCAGCTGAGCTGGCATTGACAAAAAACGTGGTTGAAGATGCCTTGCACGTTCTGGGCGCATCAGGCCTGGTGGGTTTTGATGTCATTGATGATGCCTATTTTCATCGCGTATTGCCGTTCAATCTTTCCCTCATCGAAGACATGCACCCGCGACTGGCAGGCGCACGTCTGCTGCTTGAGCAGGGAGCAGTGAATATCACGCGGCACACGCCGCTTGACGCACTGGTGACCAGTGCCGGTGTCGAACATCGTGTCCGTGAAGTGGATGGTGAGCTACGTTGTACTTGCCCCTGGTTTGCAAGCAACCAGGGCGATCGTGGACCATGCAAGCATGTGCTTGCAGTTGAAGCGTCGACAACTATTCAAGGAGTAAAGTGACAATGACAACAAGCAGCAAAGCCAGCCCAGCACAAAGCAATCACTCCTTGTATGACCTGATAGAGGCAGGTGACTATGACGCTACCGTCGCCTATCTTGCCGCACTGACCCCGGCAGACCGATATAAGTGGCGCAATGATTTGCTGCATATACAGATTCCTTACGATGAAGTTGCACTTAGCCGTGCCCGGGATGCAGCACTGTTTTTGTGTGGCGTGACGCATGATATCGTCAATGCTGGCAGTCCTTGGGGATGGCGTTGCCGTTTGTCGCCGGAAGATTTTGTTGATCTTTGGCGACGTTTCAAACCGAGAGCAACGGAAGATTTCGCCGAAGAACTGCTGAAACGCAATCTGCTCGACAGTAACGCCAACCGGTGCATAGCCATCATTCACGCGCTGTATCTTGCAGATCTGATCCCAAAGCCACAGACTGAAAGCTATGCCCGCACCTTCGCCCAAAGCAATGTCGGTGCTTGGGCAGATGAAGACCCAAAATTGCTGCGCGAGCCGCTGTTGCAAGCATTTGAAGTCGAAGGTGGGTTGATTTACGATGCTGAGTCTACCCACGATCACAAACAACAGTTTTATTTGCGTTTAATGCGCGAAGGCATTTTTTCCCGGTCATTATTACTGGAAAAAACCATAGGCACTTTGGAAAAGCCCTGGAGTCAACATCATTCCGGCTGGTTTGCCCACTTTCATCGCGTACTCGAACCCACTGCTAATGAAATGCAGCCGTTTGCCGAGCGTTATCTCAGTTTATGCCATAGCCGGAACACACTTACCATCAATGTAGCCATCACTGTACTTGCCACCTTGTATCAGCATGAAATGGTCAGCACGAACGAATTACTGCCCGCAGTCGGGACGGTGCTTTCTGCCACGACCAAAGGCTTGATCGACAGTGCATTGAAGTTGCTTGATCAAATCGTCAGCAAAGAGCCCGCTCTCAGCAAAGAAGCCGCAGCACTCGCCATCGTAGCTTTATCCCATACTGCCGCCGATGTGCAAAAGAAAGTGATAGACAGGTTGACCGCGTGGGGTATGAACGAGGCAACAAAGGAACGCGTACGTGCCCTATTGCCGCAAGTATCTGCCAAATACCGGGAACAGCTGGCCACCATATCAGGTCAGGGCGAAAAACCAGCATCGCCTAAAGCCAATATCGATGAAAAACCACCAGTTGCCCAAGGCCCCTCATCACCACTGGGTGAAACGCGCCGCATATCCGTCATCAACGACCTGGCAGAATTGGTTGAACGCACTGCCTATGTGCTTGAGAACAATACAGACATCGATGAATTTGAACGTGTCCTTGATGGCCTTGTCAGATTGGTGCCAAGTCAGCAGCCGGATGTCAGAAAACAATTTCTCCCCGTACTAAAGAGAGCGCACAAGCTCAAGCCTGACGATCCAAAGCACCTTTACGATAAGCGTGTCGCACGCGAGATGGCGCGCTTCATCCTGTTCCTGTTCGATGACGAAAAGGTCCCACTGCTTGCTTCCTACCAAAACCACACCGATATGGCACATAGTCTTTTATGTCGCCGTATAGATGATTTGATGGATTTCGTTACCCAGAAAAAAGCGCTCTCACCACTTGCCTCGCCAAGCCATCGCAGGGGTTTTATTGACCCAGAGGTTCTCGTACATCGCATAGCAGCCCATATTGAGGCAGATGTAAAGTCATCCTTATTCGAACAAGTGCTCAGTCTGTTGCGGCTTGCGCCTGGTCAAAATAAGAGCGCGCAAACCAAAGCACAGGCGCTGCCAGAAACGCCTTATACCCAGGCACTAAGATACGCACTTGGTGATACAGTTGCCATCGGCAAAAACAAGGAACTGTTTATTGCAGCGGGCAGAGCCCGTCATCCCGGTGCTGACGACCCGGATTTAATTGCCGCCTACGGCGATATCGGACCGGATGGTGCCCATGCAGCCCGTTATCCATTAAACAGCGTGCCCAACAATCGTATTGGTTCTCCGACCACCTGGCAACTTAACGTCAGTCCTGCGCCAGTAAGCTTACCGCTTGAATACATCAGTATTGCAAGACATCAGGGAATTTTCTATCCAGACGGGCGAGAATGCCTTCTGGGTCAGCGCTATTGGCTGCTTGACGAAGGACTCATCAAGTTCTCGGCAACACTCACCCCACCATGCCTGGACGCCTTTTTTGCACATGGGACAATCGCACTTGTAAGAAATATCGATTGGGTCAATGCAGAATGGTGCAACAGTGCTTTCTTAAGCTTGTTGCTGGATCCCACTGTACCCATGAACGGACTGGAAACAAGCACATTGGCATTGGGTCTTGTAGGTAAGGAACCAGGACAATCCACCTTGGCAGTGGATGCCCTGGTTGCTACCTGGCAGGATGGACGACTGAACGTCCCCGCATTGGGCAAAGTCTTTCAACAAATGCTGGCTACACTGTCCTTTAATGCCAAGCGGCTGCAAAAGACCTTGAAAGCCGCGGCACAGTCGCATCAGGCGGCACCCCGCATGGCATTTGATTTGTTATGTATAGCCCTGGTGCAAGAGCCTGGTGATCTCAACAAGGAAATTTCAAGTTTGCTGGATCTTTTGCTGGAACTGGCCATAGAGCTTGGACTCCCCTTGCCGCCATCAACAAGATCATCGATTGAGAAAATGCAGATTTCTGGCAAAGGAAAAGCAATACAAAAAGACTTGCTAAAGCTATCAAATAATTGACGACGTATAAACAACCTACATCAAGCCAATTCGCTTTCTTAAATATGTGGCCTGGTAAGGCCGCAATGTCGAACATACGAAAATCAGACTCAATCAGGGTATCTTTATCGAATGATGAGAAACGGTGTACACAAAATCATTTTATGTGATAGTCATCCAAGAAAATGAAGTCGATGGCAGCAAGATGGACCTGGTACGTTTTTTCGGGCTTATCGACAAGGCACCGGGAGCGTTTGCGATTGTGACGAAGTGAATCACACCAAATTTCAAAATGTAACGACACCCCCCAGAACCATGTCTTCTGCGATAGCATAGCGCCATCCTGCCGAACCAACAGGAGTATGTTTAGCTATGAAGACATGGAAACAACGCAATCAGAAGAATCTAACTTTCCAGCATCCTTTGCCCTGTTAAAAACACGGCGCTTCGGCACTTTCTGGTTTGCCAGTTTATTGTCCAATATAGGTACATGGGCGCAACAGGTGGCACAGCCATGGCTCATGCTTAGTCTTGGGGCTTCCTCATTCATGATAGGGCTGGATGCCTTTGCATTGGGTGCCCCGGCCCTTTTACTGACCCTGTTTGGTGGCGTACTGGCTGATCGCGCAGACCGGCGTCGCATCATCAGCGTCTTCCAATCGATACAGATGCTATGCCCGACCCTGCTGGTCGTGTTGCTGCTAACTGACACAGTGCATCCCTGGATCATCATCTGCCTGTCGCTGGCGGTGGGGGTGACAGACGCACTCTCGATGCCATCCTTTCAGTCTATCGTACCCAGCCTGGTTGAGCGTTCACAAATTGCACAGGGACTGGCCTTAAACTCGATACAGTTCAACCTGTCGCGCATTTTGGGGCCGTCTATCGCCGGCATCCTGCTGGTGAGCATGGGTGCTGCAGGGTGCTTTGCCATCAGTGCCTTATCCTACCTTCCATTCATTGCAGTAGCGTTGTGGATACTTCCACGCGGGAAAGCTATAGCAGATGCTACTGCTGTGACAGATGGGCAACGTCTGTTTTCTGGTGCGCGCGATATCATCGCAGACCCCAATTTACGCGGTGCCCTGATCACAGTCCTGACCACCAGTTTTTTATGTGGCCCCTTGATCACCTTCACGCCAGTTTTGGTCAAAGAATCACTGCATGGCGATGCCAGCCATTTCAGTATAGGCATGGCGTCATTTGGTGTCGGTGGCATGTTGGGGGCATTCAGCCTGCTCTTCATCAGCAAGCACATTGATTTACGTAGCCTGAGTTCAAAGCTGGCAGCGCTGTATGGGCTCACGCTGGTACTGGCCGGATTAAATATCTGGAATTGGGGCCTGCCTGTCTTGCTGGTCTTTGCCGGATTATGCATGACAGCCAGTAACACCGCCGCCAATTCCCTGTTGCAAGCCAGCGCCAGCCCACAACTGCGCGGTCAGACGGTCGGCCTCTATATGCTGGCCATGCGCGGCGGCCTGTCCGCAGGCAGCCTGCTCACTGGCATATCGGTTCATCTGATGGGTGTTCGCACAGCATTGATCATCAATGGATGCCTGGCTGTGGTGATACATTTGTACACAGGCTGGGCATGGCAGAGGGCGAACAAGGTAGTCATCACTTCGTAAAAATCCAATGTGTTCGCGGGAACGAAAAAATTTGGTATCCGCCCCGACATGCAAACACAGCATTTTTCTCGCTTTACTGTAGCCTCGTATGATTTCGCGGGTTGCAGCTATAAAGTTTCGCACCCTAGCGAGATTAAACAAGCGAAAGAATGGGCAAATGCCTGGAGTCCGGCCGAGTGACAATACGCGTCACGCATGTTGAATTTAGTTTTTTGATGTTCGGACCACACTGAAAAATTCGACTTCTACTGCAAAAAATTGCAGGCAAGCGAAATCATACAGTTCAATCAAATGTCTAACGGAGAGCACTGTCTTCAAATCGGGCAACTATCAGATCAGGGCGCGACTACTACAATTAATTCTCCCCTAAGTCAGCTATTGGGAAGACACTTCGCTATATTTCTCAAATACATTTTTTAATATCAGAGCGCGAGTTTCAAATTGTGATCACACCGTCTGCGGCCTGGTCTTATGAAAAATCACAGGACTATACGGCACCGATGATGGTGGTGGCGCTTGCAAAATATGTTTTTTCATCGCGCCTATGATGTGCATTTCGCAGGGCTTGCAGTCGAATTTCAGGGTGTATTTTTCTTCGCCTGTGACCAGCGTCATGGGTTCGGCCTTGACCTGACCTTGTACGCCTTGCACGCCCTTGGCCTGTTTGGGGCAAAGGTTGAAGGAAAAGCGCAGGCAGTGTTTGGTGATCATCAGCGATACTTCGCCTGGTTCTTCATGCGATTCGTAGGCGGCGGCGATCAGTTGTACGGCATGTTTTTCATAGAAGCTGCGGGCCTTGTGGTTGTACACATTGGCGAGGTAGCTGAGTGTAGTTTCCGGGTAAGCCACTGGCGGCTCAACTGCCGGTGTGCGTTGCGGGCGCTGCCATGCGGCCAAGCGGGCTGTCTCATGCGCTGCAACGGCGTCGCGGCGCAGGGCGTTGATGACGGAAGATGGCACGAACCAGGGCTGCTGCAAAACGAGGTTGACTTGGGCTGCTTCAAACATGGTGTTGCCGAGCTTGGCGAGGTTGTCGCGCAAACCGGCTTCTGCCTTGTCGCGGTTCTGTGCTGGTTCCAGTGCCAGTTGTGCGCTGACTTCAGAAGTCACGCCGTCTTCATCGGTGATTTTCAGGCGCAGGCCGTTTGGCTGCTCTGTCAAAGTCAGCCAGACCGGAATACGGCGCTCGGCGGATTTTTTGGTCAGTGCATGTTCCCAGCGGTGGTCGCGGTTGCGGTTGATCAGGGTACCGACTTTAAGGCCCGTCAGCTCTGCCATTTTTTCGTTCGGGAATACGCGCCAGATTTCGCCATTTTCTGATGCGCCTACGCGTTCTACAGTGTTGGCCTGTATACCTGCAACCTCGCGTTTGACCATGTAGTTGAGACCATCGCCATTCGACATGGCTTCATTGGCTTCGATCTCAAAGAAGTTGGCTGCCAGGCGGGTCACATAACCAAGGTGCAGGCCGACATATTTGGGTGAATCGAAAGCGCCTATGTCTTCAAGACGACCATTGGCAAAATAATCGGTGTGGCCACGATGGAAGTTCTTGTCCACATTGGGGCTGAATGACACCTGGCTGTTGCCACTGGAAGCACGGCTGAATTCTGGCCTGCGCTCTAAAATCTCATCCAGCAGCAAACGGTAATGGGCAGTGATGTTTTTGACATAGCCCATGTCCTTGTAGCGGCCTTCTATCTTCAAAGACTGTACACCGGCATCAAGCAAGGCTTCCAGATTGCGGCTCTGGTCATTGTCTTTCATCGATAGCAAATGCTTTTCGTAGGCGACTACCCTGCCCTCGCCATCACTGAGTGTGTATGGCAGGCGGCAGGCTTGTGAACAATCGCCACGGTTGGCGCTGCGGCCATTGTCAGCATGTGAAATATAGCATTGACCAGAAAAGGCCACGCACAGCGCGCCGTGCACGAAATACTCCAGCGGCGTGGCGACTTGCGCCTTGATGGCCTGTATTTGTTTGATCGTCAGTTCACGTGCCAGTACCAATTGCGAGAAACCGACATCGCCAAGGAACTTGGCTTTTTCCACACCACGGATATCGCACTGGGTACTCGCATGCAGCTGGATAGGTGGAATATCAAGCTCCAGTATGCCCATGTCTTGCACGATGAGTGCATCAACCCCGGCGTCATACAGTTGATGTATCTGCTTGCGGGCCGGTTCCAGTTCTGAATCATGCAGAATGGTGTTCATGGTCACGAAGATGCGCGCATGATAGCGGTGGGCAAATTCCACCAAGGCAGCAATTTCGCTGACTTCATTGCTGGCATTGTGACGTGCACCAAACGAAGGCCCACCGATATAGACGGCATCTGCGCCATGCAGTATCGCTTCCCGGCCAATTTCTACAGTCTTGGCGGGTGATAAAAGTTCAGTCTGGTTGGCAAGCAAGGTCATGGTGTACACCGGTGACGTGGAAAGGCCGAAATTATAACGAAATCAAGGGCTTATGTCTTATTTGTATTCACTATCGGGGTATAAAACCATGTCATTTGACGAAAGTCAGACGGATTCATTTGCAGATAGTGAGTTTCAGGCAACATTTATCGTGACCGAAGGATTCTATACAGTGACTCAACCCACAGTGTAGCCAAGTCTGTACAGATAACCAGAAGATATGCTTCCCTGACAAAATTTCATTGATAAAAGAAACACGCAGGCGCTGCAAGAGTCTTGCCTGCTCTACAATGCCAGCTATACCGACTTAAGCTATCCATATGCACCTATGCGTCTATTACAAAAATTCCTGATCTTGCTGAGCTTGCCCGGCTCTTTTCTGCCTGCTATGGCGGTTGCACAAGCTAATCTGCCCCCCTCAGTGGAAGCAGTCTTCACCCAGACCGGAGTGCCGCAACAGGCTATGAGTGCGATAGTGGTGCCTGCCAGTGGTGGCCAGCCAGTGCTGGCGCACATGGCGGAAAGACCGATGAACCCTGCATCAACCATGAAGTTGCTGACAACCTTGATTGCGCTGGAAGAACTGGGACCGACCTTTCGCTGGAAGACCCAGATACTGACCGATAAACCCTTGAAGAAGGATAGCTATACCGGCAGCCTGTACCTGCGTGGCGGTGGCGACCCCAACCTGACACTGGAAAAGCTGGGCAGCATGCTGCGCGTGCTGCGTCAACAGGGTTTTCGTAAAATCCGTGGCGATATCATTATCGACCGCAGCTATCTGCAGCCAGAACGCCCGGATGTCGGTGCGCCAGTCTTTGATGAATATCCGGATGCGTATTACAACGTGATACCGGATGCCTTGCTGGTCAATAATAATCTGATGAGCCTGAGCATTGATGCAGGCACCGACAAAATCGGTGTACGTCTGGGCACACCGATGGATAAACTGAAAGTCACCAGCCATCAGCATTTCAATGACTTGCCCTGTTCCGCCTGGGAAAAAGAATGGCAACCACCAGCAATCGACTATGCAACGACACCCGCTGGCATGACAGAAGTGACGCTGAACGGCGGTTTTCCGCGTCGCTGCAAGATCAATAACAGTATCAATATACTTGATCGCAACCACTATATCGCCTATGTAGTACGGGCCTTGTGGCAAGAAATGGGTGGCAGTTGGCAAGGTGAAGTACGTGACGGCAAGGTGCCAGCCAATGCTGTTGTGGTGGTAGAACGCACATCAGAAACGCTGGCAGATATTATCCGCATCATCAACAAGCACTCTGACAATACCATGGCGCGCATGCTGTTCATGACCCTGGGGATGGAGTCGGCCAACAAACCGGTCAGCAATAGCCAGGAAGCAGCGAATATCCGTGTCAGACAGTGGTTGAACAAACAGAGTATCAATGATGCTGGTCTGGTGCTGGAAAATGGTTCCGGCCTGTCACGCACAGAACGCATCAGCCCGCAGCAAATGGCTGCCATTTTGCAGGTGGGTGCACGCAGTAACTGGAATGCAGAATTTTCCAGCAGCATGCCGGTCGCCTCGCTTGATGGCACTATGCGTCGCCGCCTGAAAGGCAGCCCGGCAGAAATGCGCGCCCGCATCAAGACCGGTACCTTGAAAGATGTGGTTGCCATCGCGGGTTATGTCAGGGACATCAATGACCAGCAATGGATAGTCGTGGCCACCATCAACCATGAAGACAGCATCAAAGCCAAGCCTGCACTGGATGAATTGATTAGCTGGATTGCCGCTGGCAGGCGTTGAACGAGTGTTGACAAGGCGTTGAAAAGTTTTGAAGTCACGCCTGAAATGTAATAGTTGCGACCTGAGCAGATTGTACTTATTTTTTCTGCTTCTGCTTATCAGGCACCATCACATATTTTTGCTGGTCAGCATTGAAGCGAAACAGCTTTCTTCCTTTTTGCGAGATAACTTGCAATTCATAAGTCGACGTGCGTTCACCCTCATTATCCAAGGTGTGAGCGATCTCCTGATAACGGTAATGCTTGTCTGTAAAATTAAGTGTGATGTCACCCGGCGCATTGCTGCCGATGGCGATTTCCCATTTGGCAAGGTAGTCGTAACAATTCGGTGGTCCAGCCTCACTTTCACGCAAACGCAGGCGCATGTGCTTAGCCTTGGTACGTGCATTGCTGGCATTGCCAACATTACGTACGATGTTCACACATTCCGGCCCGCTTTCTTCATGCACTACCAAGTCCGGCTCACTCCCCTTTTCAAATAGCGGTACAAGATTGTCGGCATCAAGGCGAAACAAAAGCAAACGGGCACTTGCTACACCCTGATCCAGTCGGCTGTGTTCCAGCGCCAACGCAAACTGATCGGGGAATAATTCAACGACGCTGGTATTGCCTATGGCTGAATTGCGACCGGTACTATCCAGCCATTCAATCACATCCTGCCGGCTCACCAATGACCAAGCTTCGGCACGGCGATGAAACCAGTAAGCAGCCAGCAGTGTTGGCTTGCCTGCCTCCAATGCATCACCCTTGACCAGCAAGACGGCACTGTCTTCATTTAATCGCTGCACCTGCAAGGGTTCCATACGCAGACCAGTCTGCGAAGCAGCGGGAACAGAGACCGGAAATTCCGCCTTCAACTGCGGTGGTCTGACAATAGCATTTTGTTCGCTATCCCATCCCTTGAACACCAGACGCATCAAATCCCGCCGCTCCAGCGTCTGCACGGATTCAGTCCGCCCACAGGCCGCCAACGCAAGCAGGCACAGCAAGGAACCCAGGAATTTGATCAAGGACAAACGAAATTGCACGAGGGAAATTTTCTTGATGAAGTAACAGAGATTTTAACTGATCGCTGTTATCCACTATGATTTTACTGGTAAATATGCGCGCGGATACCCCGTTCTCTATTCAAGCACTGAATGCTGTGTTTTTGAGCGCACCTGTAAAAATACATTTAGGACACTCCAACTGTTTATTGTTGGCATGTCCGTTAATAATTATCAATTTATCATTTTAGCTCTGATGTCATATCGTGCCACAACTTGGCGACGATCATGAATCGTTGATCAATCCTGACGAAGCTTAATTGATCAATGAACACTTTATCGTGAATGCGTAAGCGGACTTTCGCCACCCCGATATCAGAGGACAACAAATCGATAGAAATCAACACATCATCCCGAACTTGTCCAACACTGGCTGGTGACGTGCGTTTGCTGATGATGTCTCGATAATCAGCTATTGGCATTGCGGTAAACGTGTTGTCTGTCGAATCGAACAGACTACAGCTTGGATGAAAAACCTCATCAAACTTCATCAAATTGCACTCGTAAAGCGCGTTGAAATACAAATCAACTGCCTTTGAAATTTCCAGAATCGAATTGCTCGACATACATAACTCCATTTCGTTAAATATAATGTGGGCATGGTCGGTTTCCCTCACCTTCCCTGTTTCTGTGGACCAATTGTTGCCGTAAACCAATCAAATCCAACCAACACCGCCTTATTGAACCGTGCAGTAACATCCTAATTGTTTGCAAATACATTGATAACCCCCTATAAAGCAAAGATAATATTTCGATTTCGCAAATAATTGGAACGATATGGATAGGCTCGACGCAATGCGACTTTTTTGCCAGATCGTGGATGCAGGAAGTTTAACGAAGGCAGCGAAGGTATTGGGAGTGTCGCCGACTACAGTTACCCAGAGCCTTGCACGATTGGAAAGTTTATACGGCACAAGTCTATTGGAGAGAACCACCAGGCGTATGGCGGTCACAGAAGCTGGGATGATTCTGTATGAGCGCGCAAAGGCTTTGCTGGAAGAAGCAACGGCAACAGAGGCTGCCGTGCGAGGGGCCACAAGCAATCCGAAAGGCGTTCTACGAGTAACACTTCCTTTGGGTGTTGCAATCACTTTTCTTTATCCACGGCTGAACGAATTCGCCACTCAATATCCAGATATTTCGCTTGATCTTCAGGTGAACGATCAAATCATTGATCTGGTCGCAGGTAATTTTGATATTGGTTTGCGAGCAGGGGTGTTAGCGGATGCAGCAGTTGTTGCCTATCCGCTGTTACGCTACACACGATTGACTTGCGTAAGTCCTGACTACCTGCAACGACACGGTATGCCTCTTCACCCAAGCGATTTGACAACACATTCCTGCCTTACTTATCGCCACGATTCAGCACCAATTGACTGGCATTACTGGATTGACAGCCGTTTCGAGGCAATTAGAGTATCTGGAGCCTATGCGAGCAATGAGTCTTATGCTTTATTGGCTATGGCGCGTGATGGACTTGGAATTACGAGGCAACCAGATTGGTTGGTTGCGACTGATCTTAAGGAGGGAAAGTTGGTCACGATACTCGACGAATTCAACACACCGTTGACACCCGCTTCACCTGGAATTCATGCGGTTGTTCAGCGTCGACATTTCCGGACTGCAAAGGTAAATGCCTTTCTTGAGTTTGTTAAAAGCGTTATCGTGTAAACAAAGATGTCTGCGCAGAGGACGATGTTTGCACACCAGCATAGCGCTGACACATCTGGCTGAAATATAAAAAACAAGTAACGTAAGGCATCAAATTTTTCAAGGGACTTTCGCATAGAAGTGCTGAAATGACGAATTATTGCTGCCTTGTTTAGGGTTCGATTGACCAAATTTATTTGGTGAGCATGAGCAGTTCAAACACCATGCCGCCGTTGCCAAAAAACCTGATCCGCCCAGCGTTGTTCTTGCTGATACCAGACCTTGAGATGGTTCAGATAGGCGTTCTTTATCGAGGCCAGCTCCGCCACATAAGCGGCTTGTGTCTCGTCGTCATAATGCGACACCGCTTCGGCCGCTGCCAGCCCGGTGTAGAGTGCGTTGAACATGCCTTGCGAAGATAGAGGGTCAAAGCTTAGTGCGGCATCGCCCACGGCCAGCCAGTTGCTCCCGGCAACGCTGTCCAATATGGCACTGTGGGCGGCACAATAGCCGTGATGGTTGCCTGGTTCAAAACCACTTTCCAGCAAATATGCAGATAACTGCGTATTGCTGGCTGCACGTTGCAGCAAGCCTGCTTGCTGGCTGCATCCCGCTGCTTCGGGTAAATCGGCATCAGTATAAAAAGCCAGGATGCGGCCACCACCCGGCAAGGACGAGGTGTACCACCAGCCGCCAGCTTCAGCAACAATCAGGCTGCTGGCAGCTGCGTTGTGATTGTGGTCGTGGCCATGGTCCTGACCTAGTGTCCAGCTGCACACCAGTTTATCCAGTGCCTTGCGGGTTATGCCCTGGCGTTTGGCCAGCAGGGATTTTCTGCCGCTGGCGTCTATCAGCATTTTTGCTTGTACATACAGGGGTTTGCCCTGTACATCCAATTCTAAATCCCAATGCTGGGGATAATCTTGTGCTGGCCGGAAAGACTGTAGCCTGGTCTGCTTCAATAAGGCGGCACCACGCTGTTGCGCCACATCTTGCAGCCAGGTGTCAAAACGATGCCGGTCCAGATACCAGCCATGCCCATCGAGGTTGCGCATGGCATCCTGTTCCTGCAGGCTGGCATCGCCCCAACTGCTGACATGCAAGTGGGCGGGCTGGTGGGCCTGTTGCAAAAAATCGTCATACAGGCCCATGTCGGCCAACAGCCTGCCCGCTGCTGCGGGCAAGGATTCGCCTATGCGCAGGCTGGGCTGCGGCTGTGCTTCTATCATCAGCACTTTTTGAAACGGTGCCAGATTCAGGGCAAAAGCAGAGCCTGCCGGCCCTGCTCCAGCTACCAGCACATCCACATGCAACTTGCGCATTCTGCGATTTCAGCTTAACGATGCAAGCCGCGTGGGAAGCGCCGTACTTTTTCTATCGTCATCAAATCCACCGAGTCGGCATTCACCACTTCAGCCGCACCTACCCTTGCATGTTGCCCTTCGTGATGACCAGTATGATGAGCATCAGGTGCAGGCATGTTGGCGATGGGAATGTGCTGATCTTCTACTTCTATCTCTGCCGGGAAATGCTCATTGTCCGCCGGGCCAGGATGCACCTCCACCACACCAAGGTGATCAAAATGGTGAATCATATTGTTGATCTGGTCGGTGTAGCTGGTGCTGCCCAAAGGATTGATCCAGGCCGCACGGTTGGCAAATGCTGTCAATCTTTCACCCAGCGGCTTTTTGTCATTCATGACGACTTCATAGTTTTGTTTGGTCATGACCTGATTCGGCACGCGCGCTGGCCAGAAGCTGGGCACATAGGGGTCATACGACTTGTCATAGCCAGAGCGGCAGCTAGCCGTATCAGTTTGCCACGGCACCGCCATCCAGCGTGTAATGCCACCGGCCTGCTGGCCATACAGGGGACCATTTGGTATGGTGACGCCATCGCTGGTCAGCACTTCGCCCAAGCCGGGCGCGACCCAGCCATCCAGTGCATGGGCAAAGCGGAACGGGGCCATATACATGGTGCTGGCTCGTACCGGCCAGGTCATCTCACAACCGGGATGAAAGGCATCTGCCAGGCAAAAATCCAGTGCTGCCTGCGTCAGGGTATCGCCCTGCTGTTCCAGTGGTACCTGGTCTATGGTCGTTGCATGCTTGCGGTTGGGGTCATAGTCTTCGACAAAATTGCCTTCGGCCCATTCCATCAACATGGCCAGTTGGGTCGCTGTCAGTGACGCGTTTTGCCTTGGTGTGTGTGCTGCGGGGATGGCCATGGCATCGCCATACAGCCATGGCCAGGGCTTGGGTGACCAGGAATCCACCTCGTAATTGCGGAATTGATTGGCGATGGTACGGCGCAATTCCACATAGGCAGTGTTATTGCTGGCCAGGCGTGACAGAGCATCGGCGCTGGTGAGATCGATGGCCCCTTTCCAGCCAAAGCCGGCTGAGAAACCGGCATTCACCCACTGCAAGCCGTTCAGGCGTTCAAACAGGGGCAGGATGTCGAAATTAAAACTGGGGCGCGTAGGTTTGGGTAACCAGCCTGCGGTAATGGCGACATCACGCATCAGGTCCCACATAGTGCGGACGGATTTTCTTTGTGGCGCATAGTTGGGTGGGGCCACAACGACCCAGGCCGGTTCCACCATCAGTTCCAGCCCTTCATAAACGACCTTGGCATTGATGGGGCCGTCTGAGGTGTCGTCATACCAGCCTTCATTATTGGCAAAGGTGATGGCGCGGCTATTATCATAAGAAGCAGATACGCCATGCCCACCCAGCACGATCAGGTGGCCCTGTTCATCAGTAAAGGCTTCGCCCAGGTAGACAGGCTTGCCCATGAACTTGCCATCATCAAAACGCTGTGCTTTGGCTTTTTTACCGCTTACTTTTCTTTGCTTGGGCGTGATCGACAACATGTTCCGGTCAGAGACAACGGCATTGCGTAAAGTGGTCGGTGGTGCAGATGCCGCTTCAGGAATATCCAGCGCCAGTTGGAAACCATACCAGGCTGATTTGGTGTTGGCCAGTTGCACTTGCCATTCTATCTTGGCATTGTCGGCATTGAGTTCCTTGACGATATTGCCCTTGGCATTCACGCCATACACACGGAACCTGGCACCCTGGCGTTTGAGTTTTTTGTGGGTATCACGGTAATAGCCTGGCGCTTCTGGTTTTGGATAAGGTACCTCTGGTCCCAAAAACCATTCTTTCTCACTGGTGCCGACGCGTGCCACGCCTATGGCGGGATAAATCACGGCCTTGACGATACAGGTATCTTTGACAGGTTTTTCGGATTCTGCTTTGGCTACACCTGCCGCGTGAAAGGGACAACCCGCAGGTGCCGGGCGCGGGTCACGCGGGTCTTGCAGACCCTGGCCATTGGCCTCATGTCTGGCATCAGCACCAGCGGCATACACGACTTTACGAGCTTCAGCGATGGAACCTACTGGTGCCTGTGTTGGCGGTACGCGCCAGATATTGAATGCCAGGCCCTGACCATATTCAGACTGACCGCGCACGCTGATGTCTTGCTGCGGCAAAGTCAGGGTCGCCACATGGACGAAAGGGCTTTCTGATTCTGGCCATTCCACCGTTGCTTCATCCAGCGGCATGGTCTTGGGATTAGTTCTGAGCTGCACCATGAAACGGAACTGATATTCACGTTTGGCCAGGCGATTGCACATGTCCACGGCCAGATAATCTCTTTCATCATTCGGCACATTTTCTGGCGGCGTCACTGGCTCCAGGCGATATTTGACATAGTTCTTTTCACCTGCATGGAAAGGCAGGATGGCCCAGTATGTCGTGGTCAAGGCACTGCCTTCAACCTTTTCCATCTCATCCAGTATTTTTTTAGTCTTGGGATGTTTTTTCAGATAGCCGGGATAATCCTGTGCAACCACACCGGCATAGGTGAATTCCACCATTTCCTTGGCATTGTCGACAAAAAAGACCGGGAAGTTTTGCATGATGAAGTCAGCCGTATCACCATCGTCACCCAATGCCTTGGGACCAGGCACGCCAAACACTTTGATACCTACGCCCAGGGTGGAATACAGGTCAGGCGAAGTGGGTGTGGTGTCGCTGGAAAATCTGACCCAGGCATCCAGGCTGTCATGACTGAAAACGCCAACCTTGAGTTTGGCCGGAATATTCTTTTCCATCACCAGCCTGGCGCTGGCCACACCATGCAATTTGCGGAACACTGCCCGTTCAGCAGGACGCTGGCCGTTCTTGATTCGGCCTTCTTGCGCGATGCCGACAAACATCTCGGTCAGCCGTTCTGGTGCCTGATTAGCCTGGTCAAAACAGGGTGGAATTGGGTCGCTGTCTTTGCTCATACTATCTCCCTTTGATTATTCTTGGACTTACAAAATTGCATAGACAAGAATTTGCCGTACCCGACCAAAAGACGGGCGCAAGCAAACATGAAAATTCTGGAACGCGGAATGATTATTTAACAATATTAATTTTTAGTCAAATGTAACATTGTTAAATTGTATTGAAAACTTATTAATGACTTTGACGATAGTCGCGAATGGCGTTTCTGTGTTCCCTGAGGTCAACCTGATACAGCTTGAACAAGCCTTTGCGCACTTTGACGGTCACCACTTCATCAACAGTCTTGCTGCACCAGTAAGCACTGGCGAGATTGGTATATTCAATGACAGGCAGGCTTTTGTCTTCAGGCACCAGCGCGCTACAAGGTACATTCCTATGATATCGGGCTTCCAGCATGGGGCCGCCCAGCGCCTGGTTAATGCGTATGCCACCGACATAGCTGGTGACGGCAAACATTGCACCACCCAACACGGTAAGACCAACAATAACAACCACGGGCACCGTGCGCTGTCGACTGGCCTGGTACAAAATCAAAGCCAGTATGAGACCAGCAAACACACCCGCCAGCATATGCGGCATGCAATAGGTCTGATTGAAAAAAGCCCAGGATTCGTTTTGCAGGAAACCATCCAAAACACTGTAGGCAAGCAGTACGGCCATGCCAACCAAGACTATTTTGGTGGCAGGATGCTTCATCAGATCAAACATTGCTGCATCCAGATTGCTATCCGTGGGGAAGCTGTCAAATACGCCGCGTTGACGAAATATACGTATCAACGCATGTTCCACATTTTTGTCTGCTACTGGTACGGCACTGGCGTTTTGCAATTGCCAGTCTTTACTGCGAATGCCCCATGGCAGCCTTTCCGTGTTCGAGCGCAATTGCAGTACACCGAAGCGGGAGATGAAAGATACGTTCTTCAGATCAGACCAACGGAAATCACGCTTAAAGAATGTCAAACGGGCCAATGCAGAAGTTGAGGTCTGTTCCAGGCGTATGCCTTCGGCATCAACGATGAGTCTGGTGAAACGATAAGACCATTGCATGGCAGATTGCACCAACATGACTACGATTGCCGCGAGCAGAGGAAGCCAACGGTCTGTATGGCGAAGCGAAAACATACGCTTCAACGTATCAAGATTCAGCAAATTCAAATGGATAAACCAGAACAGGCTACCCACAACACTCACGGCCAAACCAAAAAAAGCCAGCTTTTCTATAAAGAATAACTGGCGTTTTACCCTGGTAAAAACATATGTTGTACGCACATCCTGCATAAGACCTTTCCAGCTGCATGGCAGCAGTCAATGTTGCAATCAGTGTACATCATGTCATGAAAAAACCGTCGCTATAATATTTGCTCCTGATAGCGTGCGCGCAGCAACTGCATCATTGCCACATTCTGTTCCCACGCATCTGAGACCAGCTGATTGGTATAGGGAAGAGTCTGGGTGTAGGGAGGCGGTCCAAATTCCGGTGTCAGTGTGATCTGCCGTTTACCAGATGCGCGCTGATGCTTGATGATGGCATCCCACCACAGCAAATGCTGTTGCAATGCGGCTGCATTTTCGGGCGCACGGAAATCATTTACCTGTGGCCCCTGGCTGTGGCCGACACGCGCATGAATATGGTGTACATGCGGGTACACCTGCGTCAGCACATGGGCCTGATCTTCCAGTAGCGATTCGCAGGCGCAACACCAGTGTGACAGGTCGGCATTCAATGCCAATTGCGGACGCTGCGCCAGGTAAGGCAGCAAGAGCATGGGGTGTCCACTGAAGCGGCTGCGGTGAATTTCATGCACGATGGGGATGCCGGTTTCGGCAGCGATCTCATCGGCCAGATCCAGCAGTTCTGTATTTTGCGCATGGCTGTAAAAATCCTTGCCGGTATGCGTATTCACAAACAAGGGCTTGGAGGCACAGGCGTTGCGCAGCAATTCTTCCAGCGCCTGTTTGTGTTTCGCAAAGTCGCTGTGGAATACGGTTTCCCATTGCTGGGCTATCAGATGCAGGCCAGCGTCGGCGATGGTGCGGGTCCAGGCATCGCGTTCATTTGCATCCATCGGCAAGGACATTTCCACGCCATCAAAACCAGCTTCCTGCACACGGGCGATGAAGGCTTCACGGCTCAGATGGGCGCTGCCCCAGTGCGGCGCAAAAATCAATATACTCATGTCCGACCCTTCAGACAAAGCCACGCACCGGGAAACTGGCATCGCGCTGTATCCAGTTGAGCGGCGAATAATGCGTAGCACCATCAGTAACATGCAGGGTATACGCATGACGTGAAATCGGTGAGCGATTTGGTGCGCTGTAATGCGGTAGCAGTCCATGGAAGCAGACCAGGCTACCAGCCTTTACTTCCAGCGGTACAGCCGTACTGTCGTCAGGCCAAGGCATGCTATCAAGTTTTTCTACCAGCACCTGATCACCTTCACGCACAAAGCGTTCACGCATAGGGGTACGATGCCCGCCTGGTTCTGCCCACAAGCAACCATTTTCGAGCGTGGCATCTTCGAGCGCAAACCAGAACGTGGTAACGCTGACCGGGTCGGTTTCAAAATAAGTGGCATCCTGATGCCAGCGTACTTCACCGCCTATGCCGGGCTGTTTGAAGATGTACATGGATTGCCATATCTGTGGCTGCTGCAAGCCCAGTTGCTCTGCCACTTGTGCCAAAGCCGGGCCGCGAGAAAACGCGCTGAATACCGGATCAAGATCATGTATGGCATGGCCTATCTTGTTGATGGACAGGGCTTTGACCTGGCGCAGATTGCCTTGTTCATCAAAGGCTTCTTCTTCAAAGAAGCAACTGATGTTGTTGGCCGAATTCAGGAAATAATGATCGATCTTCTTTTCCTGTTCTTTGGTCGTGAAGATGGATCTGGTTGAAGCAGGATCAAATTCATCGACAATTTTGGCGGCGCGCTCACGCAGGGCAGCGATGTCGGCCATATTTTTAAAATCCGGTACGACGATATAACCGTCTTGATGAAACTGCTTGATCTGTTCAGCATTCAGCATGGCAACTCCTGATGGTTCATGGCTATGGGATAGGGTGGGCGCAGGCTGCTACGGATTGGCGCTGCGCCTTGACTTGCATCAAGTGTAGCGAATTCTGCTTGTCTCTTACAACACTAGCAATGGTTGACAGATTGTATCCATTTTGAAGACAATGCCACTATGGATCAGTTAAAAGCAATGGAAATCTTTGTCGAGGTGGCGCGCCAGCGCAGCTTCAGTGCGGCTGGACGCCATCTGGGTATCAGCCGCGCCATGGTCAGCAAGCACGTCATGCAGCTGGAGGCAGAACTGGGCGCACGTCTGCTGCACCGCTCCACCCGTGAAGTCAGCCTGACCGAGCTGGGCCAGGCGTATCTGGAACCATGCAGTGCCAGTGTCGAACAGGCACGCCAGGCGCGTCTGGTGATCAGTCAGGCTGGCAATGAGCTGGCGGGTGGCATACGCATACAGGCACCCAGCAGTTTTGGCAGCGAATGGCTAGCCGATGCCTTGGCCCGCTTTGCACTGCTGCACCCAAAACTACAACCTACCTTGCATGTGGATGACAATTTGCTGGACCCGTTCAAGCATGGTTTTGATCTTAGTATCCGGGTTGGCGGCATACCGGACAGTCGTGGTCTGCATATGCGCCGCCTGGCACCCTGTCGTGGCATATTGTGCGCTAGCCCGGCCTATCTGGCACAGCACGGCATGCCAGCACATCCGGAAGAATTGAAGCAGCACCGCTGCCTGCACTTCAGCCATCTGACCCAGGGCAATACCTGGCATTTTGAACGGGCGGGTCAGCATCTGGCCATCGACATCACGCCGGGTTTTTCATCCAACAATGGCAAGGTCTTGCATCAGGCCGCGCTGCGTGGCCTGGGCATCGTATATGACACGACCTTCCTGGCGTGGCGTGATTTACTGGAAGGCCGCCTGGTCCCTGTCCTGACAGAGTGGGCATTGCCATTGAACGACTTTACCGCCCTGTATCCAGCCACCCACAAAGTAGCCCCGAAAGTAAGAGCCTTGATAGACTTTCTGGTGGAAGAATACCAGCCGGTGCCGGATTGGGATAAGGCATTGTTAGCCTCTGGGCTGATCTGAATTATCCTGCATCCTGCGCCAACCGGCCCAGCGTTTTCATGCCCTGCTCCATCTCACGCCCCCACGGGCGACCGATATTCAGCCGCAAAAAATTCGCATATTTGCCAGAGCCAGAAAACAGGCTACCCGGCGTGAACGCAATACCGACACTGACTGCCTTGCGCAGCAGCGCCAGCGTGTCAATATGGTCTGGCAATTCCAGCCATAACCACCAGCCACCTGCGGGGCTGATGACCTGTGTCCCGGCTGGGAAATAACGCTCAATCGCCGCTGTCGCCAGCGGTATGGTTGCCGCCAGTCGTTCACGCAATTTGCGCAAGTGTGAGGGCAAGGCACCCGACTGCATGAATTCTGCCAGTACGGTCTGTTCAAACAGGGGCGTGATCAGGGATGTACTGAGTTTCAGCGAATTGATCCTGGCCTGGTAACGTCCACCACTAATCCAGCCGATACGGAAAGCCGGTGCCAGACTCTTGCTGCACGAACCACAATAGATGACCCTGCCCTGTTTGTCCCAGGCTTTGATGGCTTGCGGCCTGTCCTGCAAATGTGAAAGGTCACCAAACACATCATCTTCTATCAATGCCAGGTCATGCTGCTCTATCAGCCGCAACAAGCGCTTCTTGTTTTTTTCAGGCATGCTGCAACCGAGCGGATTCTGGAAATTGGGCATGGCTACCACGGCGCGCACGCCGGTCTGGTGTTCCAGTGCATATTCCAGCGCTTCCAGGCTGATCCCCTGGCCAGGTACGCAGGGTACTTCTATGGCCTTGATGCCAAGGTTTTCCAGCATTTGCAGCAGACCAAAATACACAGGCGATTCAACAATCACGGCATCGCCCGCCTGCGCCACTGCGCGCAGGGCAACGCTCAGTGCTTCGGTACTGCCATTGGTGATCAACAGGTCTGGCGCTTCCAGGTCAATACCAGCGGTTTTCAGCCACTGGATTAGTGCGTTTTTCAATGCTGGCAAGCCGGTACCACCGGGATACAGACCAATCAGCATGGGGTCTTGTCTGAGCACGCGTTGGGCGATTTTCGACAAGGCGTCGCAGGGATACCATTCAGGTGCGGCACTGGCCAGATGCAAACCTAATTGTAGAGGTTGGGCTGTCAGTGAATACAGTTCTGTCATACGGTGTTGCAGCGACACCAGCTTGTCATACTCAACTGCTGGCGGTGCCAGCTTTGCCTTGGACATGACTGCGCTGACAGTATCGGCAGCGCGGATTTTCCAGTCGGCCACATACATGCCAGACTTGCTGCGCGCTTCCACCAGCCCTTGGGTTTCGAGATAGCGATAGCAGCGTATGACGGTGGAGACACTAAGCTGCTTCACGCTGGCAAATTCACGGACAGAGGGCAGGCGTTCGCCCACCTGATACCGGCCAGCCCGTATTTCACTGCTCAATGCCTGTGCCAGTTGCATATAACTGTGCTGCATAACAGATACCTTAATATTGAATCTGTACAGCATAAATCAGTCTGTCACTGTAAGCAAATGCTGATCGACACTGCACTAGACTGTCACTCATTTCACCAATAGAGATAAGTTGCAGGCACATGACGACACCACCTACCTCCCCCGCTATCAGCCCCCTAGTCAATGCCAGGCTGGGCATTACTGACATGGCAGTTGATCTGTTTCCAGCCGTGCTGGCTGGCCTGATTGCCGTTTTGATCTCATACGCTGGCCCCATGCTATTGATGTTGCAGGCAGCACAGGCAGCACATTTGAGCACTGGTCAAACCAGTTCATGGATCTGGGCGGTTTCTATCGGCTCAGGCCTGTCTGGTGCGTGGATGAGCTGGCGTTATAAAATACCCGTCATCTGTGCCTGGAACACACCAGGTGCCGCCCTGCTAGTGACGGCACTGGTCACATTCCCCTACAGTCAGGCGATTGCTGCCTATCTGTTTGCAGCTGCCATCATCTTCATGATCGGTGTGACCGGCGTATTTGAAAAGCTGATGGCACATATCCCAAAAAGCCTGTGTGCCGCCATGCTGGCCGGTATCCTGATGCGCTTTGGTGTCGATGTATTTGCCAGCGCCCGCAGTGAAGCCCATGGCGCGCCTTACCTGGTGGGGCTGATGTTCATCGCCTATTTGCTGTACAAAAAGCGTTCCGCCCGCTATGCCATCGTGCTGACCTTGCTGACCGGCGTACTGCTGTGGAGTCTGCTGGGCTGGGGAGATGCCGCCAATACACCTCCCATTACCTGGCAGGCAGGCTTGACCTTGCCAGTCTGGACTACACCTGAATTTTCTGTCAGCGCGCTCATCAGCCTGGGCCTACCGCTGGCACTGCTGTGCCTGACTGGTCAGCAGGTCCCCGGTGTTGCCGTCTTGCGGGCCGCTGGTTATGAGCATGCGCCCAACAGCAAGCTGGTCAGCGGTACGGGTCTGGCCAGCCTGTTGCTGGCACCGTTCGGCGCCCATGGAGTCAACCTGGCAGCAATTACAGCAGCCATTTGCACGGGACCGGAAGCGCATCACCAACCAGAAAAACGCTGGGTAGCGGGCCTGTCCTGCGGTGTGTTTTATCTGCTGATAGGCAGCTTTGCCGGATCGTTGACCACACTGTTCCTGCATCTGCCACATGCGCTTGTGACTACGGTAGCAGGTCTGGCTTTGCTGGGTGCGATACAAAACGGTCTGGTGAATGCCATGCAGGAAACATCTGAACGCGAAGCGGCATTGATCACCTTTATCGTCACTGCCTCAAACATCAGTCTGCTGGGTCTGGGATCAGCCTGCTGGGGGATAGTATTGGGCGTGCTCAGTTATTATCTGCTGCGTGTCAAGGCAACATCACATTCCGGAAAATAAGGGGAAACGGGATTATTCGCTGAACTTGCTGACAAAGGTGGCAACACCATCCCAGTCAGCAGGCGGCGGATTGTCACGATAATGCGCAATGCGTTCCAGGAAAACCTGGGCAGCCACATCTGCAGCCCGACTTTGCAGGTATTCATGGAACAGTGCCTCTGCTTCATCCCATTGCTGGACACGGAAACTGTTCAGTGCACGATGCCATAGCTCCAGCATGGCGGCCCTTTCTGCATCCAGGCTGGCCAAATTCACGACTGGTTCAAAAATGGAAATGGGTTGTGTCTTGCCCTTCACCCTGACTCTGTCCAACTCTCTATAGGCGAATTCTGGTGCAGCGTTTTTTGTCGCTTCACCGACGATAATGCCAACACCATATAACTTGGTCACACCTTCCAGCCTGGACGACAAATTGACTGCATCGCCCATCACTGTGTAGGCCAGCCGGATTTTAGAGCCCATGTCGCCCACGCGCACTTCACCGGTATTCAGACCTATGCCTATTTTCAGGGCGGGCCAGCCACGCTGGACAAATTCCTGACTCAGGCGTTGTGCCGTTACCTGCATTTTCAATGCGCTTTCTACCGATCGTCTGGCATGATCAGTGAGCCGCACCGGCGCGCCCCAGAATGCCATCACGGCATCACCGATGTACTTGTCAAGCGTACCCCGGTTGCCCCGGATCTCTTCCGACATTGCAGTCAGGTAGATGTTGATATATTCACGCAAATCGACTGCACTCAAGGTTTCAGAAATGGTGGTAAAGCCCCGCACATCCGAAAACATGACAGTCAATTCACGACTTTCACCTTCCATGGTATAGCTGTCAGGTTCATCAGCCATGACAGCCACCAGTTCAGGTGCCACATATTCACCAAAGCGCCTGACCACGCCACGCAAGCGGCGTGATTCAACTACATAATTCCAGCCAAACACAAAGAGAAAAAGTGAAAAGATCAACAGCAGCGGTGTTGCCAGCGGCAGTACTTTGTCAAAGCTTTGATACATCCAGTAATTAAAGCCGATGGCAATCAACAGACAAGACAAGGTGAACAGAATTGCGGCCACAGGTTTAAGACGGATCAGCGCAAAGGTCAGGACAATACCCAACAAAATAACCTCAATCAATTCTATGCTGCGACTATCACTGGGCCTGACCTTGAAATCATTGTCGAGTATGGAAGCGATCACGTTGGCATGCATCTCAACGCCAGGATAATCAATACCCACAGGTGCCGTACGCAAATCCTTCAGCCCTACTGCTGTGGTGCCAATCAGGATAATTTTGTCTGCCAGTACAGGCTCTGGTAACTGTTTTTTTAAGACGTCAACCGCAGATATATAGGTAAAACGCCCGCCATCAGGGCCGCCTTTGCCTTTGTACTGGATCAGGCTTCTCAGCAGTGGTTCCAGAGGAATAGTCTTGCGTGGTGACGAGTTCAGTATGATGGATTCTATGTCATCATCCTTGCTGGTGTCTGCTTGAAAACTCTCGGCATCTTTAGAAAATTTTGGCTTGAGCCTGGTCGCATTCAGGGCAACTCTGGCGGTAGCCAGCGACAATGCCTCATAATAATTTGAATTGTATTTTGCCAGCAAAGGAATGCTGCGTATGACACCGTCAGAATCTGGCGTAGGGGTCAGAAAACCACCGGCAATGGCAGCATTCTGAAGCTGTTGCATGTTGGCGATAAAACTGAAATATTCAGCCGATTCCACATCACGACCACCCAGTTCTGACTGCAACAAGGCAGGTTTAGGCAAAGCCCCCTTGCTGACAGCTTTTTTATCATCGGAAAAAAAATAGCCGAGCACCACTGGCCGGCTTTCAAATGCCTTGGTCAGGCGCTCATCAAAATCCAGTTGATGTTTCAGACGGGCCACCTGCTCGACGAAACCCTTGCTGTCTTTTAATTCTTCCTTCGCCAATCCCTCCAGTATCTGGAAGCCGGAACTGCCATCAGGTTCGGGAAAAACCACGTCAACGCCCACTGCCCGCACATGATAATCATCGGTCAGCCTTTTGATAAGATCGGCCACCACTGAGCGCTTCCATGGCCATTGACCAACCTCGGTCAGGCTTTTTTCATCAATGTTGACGATGATGATATCTTTATTGAGTTGCGGGACTTCCAGACGCATCCTGACATCGTAGGCAAAAAAGTCTATCCAGTTGACCAGCCTTACCGGGAAAATGGCATTGGCCTGCAAGGCAGCCAATACTGTCACCACCAGACCGATGATCCAGGGAACCTGTTTTCTGATATTTTTTAACAAGCCGCCTCCGCATCAAAAAGCATTTATCCCGTCAAGCTTCAAGGCTTATAGCCAGGTATGCCGCTCTCATCCACATTATCGATCTGCGCCCTGTCCATGAATTTTTCGGCATAAGTCAGATAGACCTTTCGTCTGACAAAGATGTCAAACAGGTCT
Organism: Undibacterium sp. GW821-FHT11B02; assembly: GCF_058808955.1. NCBI lineage: Bacteria > Pseudomonadati > Pseudomonadota > Betaproteobacteria > Burkholderiales > Oxalobacteraceae > Undibacterium > Undibacterium sp. GW821-FHT11B02. The sequence goes on from NZ_JBXASD010000004.1 coordinate 282,049, forward strand.
GGATCGATATGACCATTCAGGGCAAAGTTGCCGAGGATGTGCAGGGATTCAGTCAGTGTTTTACCGTCTTTGTAGGGCCTGTCCTTGGCTGTCAGGGCTTCGAAGATATCTGCAATCGCCATGATCTTGGCCTGTACCGACATTTGTTCGCCACGCAGACCACGCGGGTATCCTTTGCCGTCCATGCGTTCATGATGCCCGCCTGCATATTCAGGTACATTCTGCAAATGTTTGGGCCAGGGCAAAGCTTCCAGCATCTTGATGGTGGTGCTGATGTGGTTATTGATGATGGCACGTTCTGCTGCATTCAGCGTGCCAGCGCGTACCGACAGATTTTCGATTTCATCTGCACTTAAAAAAGCCTGTGTTTCACCATCTGACGCCGTCCACTGCCATGTGGCGATTTCAGCGACTCTATCCAGGTCTTCCTGGCGGGTTCTTTCTGAACCCAGATTCAACTTTTTTAAAAATTGCCTCGCGTCTTCTATCTTTGCCAACTCTCTCTGCAAATCCTGATCCAGCTCTGCAGCCAGGACTTCATTCTTGACATCCGCCTGATATAAGGAGCATTTACTTTTCAACATCCGTATTTCAGCATCACGTTTCAATATTTCAAAACGGGTGTCCAGCAAATGGATGCGGTCAAAAATGGTTTCCAGTTTGGTTGATTTCTCGACTACATGGACAGGGGTGGAAATCTTGCCGCAATCATGCAGGATTCCGGCCATCCACAGTTCCTTGCGGTCCTTGTCCGTCATGGCAAACTGGGCCAGCGGGCCGGAACTGGTTTCGTGCACGGCGCTAGCCAGCATCATGGTCAGTTCAGGCACGTGCTGACAATGCCTGCCCGTATGTGGCGATTTTTCATCGATGCCGATATTGATCAGGTGTACCAGCGAAACAAACAGGTTTTCCAACTGCGAAATAAGTTGCTGATTGGTCAGGGCGATGGCCGCCTGAGATGCCAGGGCTTCGATGAAACGCTGGTCCGTTTCGGTGAACGAACAAGGCTCACCTGTCACTGGATCGGTGGCATTGATCAGTTGCAGCACACCTATCAATTCTCCCTCGTGATCATGCATGGGCACTGTCAGCAGGGATTTGGTGTGGTAATTGAACTGCTGGTCAAAATTGCGGGTGCCTGAGAAATTAAACACGCCAACGGTGTACACGTCCTGGATATTCACTGACAGTTTGTAGTTGGCTGCATAAGCTGCCACCGCACTCAGGTTTTTAATGCCGTTTTCATCCACCAGGGGGATATTCGGTATATCCACCGTTTGCCCTTTGATACCTCCCTGATACATCTTGAGCGTGTCATTCAGCGAGATATTGAAGCACAGGCTTTTCTTGTCCTTGCTGGTACGATACAGGGTACCGCCGTCAGCGTAGGTCATGTCTTTCGCTGAGCGCAATATGTTTTCAAGCAATAAAGGTGTGTCGTGATTATTACTCAGCTCCAGACTCAACTCTGTCAGTTTTTCCAGACGCTGCGCAATCTCACTACTGCTTAAGGCAGTCATGATCACTTTCTCCAAATCAAAAAAACTTTTACCGGCTATCCGCTAACCATTAGAACTCATTTCATCAATAGGGATGAGTTCTAACCTCAAAATATAAAACTGTCCCCCGCTCTCAATGCGGTAAATTTGCCTGGGCGTGTCGCTTCCAGTTCAGACATGATCTGTGTTTCCTGTCCCGGCTTGAGGTGGTAAATCAAAAAATCTACTGCCTCTGGCATGTCATGGATATCCTGTAACAGCGCGAGCGGACAAAAATGTCTGGAAATCTGTGCGAGTTCCGCTTCGGCGTCTGGAAAAGAGCAATCCACGATCACTTTACGCAATGCTGTTTCATTTTTCATTGCCCCCCACAAGTCAGGGGTGGTGGCCATGTCGCCGGTGAACAGGAAGCCAGCATCCTGGTTACGTATCCAGTAAGCTACCGAACCCGGGGTATGGTTGACCGGATGCGAACGGATGATCCTGTCACCCAGTATCAGCGTGCTGCCAGCCGGCATTTCCTCAAACCGCATGGATGGCTGTTCTGCATTGGGCAAACTGGAAAAATCGGGCCAGATCACCCAGTTGAAGATATGGGTTTTGAGCGCCTGAACGACCTCTGGACTGGCATGTACGGTAACTGGCGCGCTTCTTTTGCCGAATACAGCATCCATCAACAAGGCCAGACCAGCAACGTGATCTAGATGGCAGTGGCTGATGAACACATGGTCAATGGTAACCAGTTGCTCTATGCTCAGGCTGGCCAAGCCGGTACCGGCATCCACCAGTATGTCATCATCCACCAGCATACTGGTTGTATTTGGCTCTTTTCCGCCTATGCCACCCGCGCAGCCAAGAATTTTTAATTTCATAAATACAGAAATAGTGAGCCGTTGTTTTGGCAGTGAATTAAGGTCACCCTATTTACGGCAGACAGCCCCAAGAGAACGTTTGATCCAGTTCATGCAAACCGCGAAAGCCAAGCTTAACACTTTCTTTGAGTGCAACGAAATTTAGTGGTGGTCAAACCACGGACTTGTAAGGAATTCCATCATGTCTGAACAACAAGAGGCAAGGAACAGGCCAGTATTCCGGTAAAACACCCTGCAACTGGCAAAATTTGGCTGCCATAGCATAGTAAGTGGCTTGCATTCTGGTCATAACATGCGCATCCATGATACATTTTTGTACAAACTGGCACTCAAGCAGGGCATAGGTAAGCAACACTGGCTGGATTGTTGATCAGACAAACGTTCTCTGCTTCATAATTTAGCTGACGAATTAGTCAAATCAAGGAAAAAGAATGGCGGTTACCGGCAACATCGTACATGCACCCAAAGAAGGCGCTGATCATCGCCTGCAGTTTTTTAAAAAACTGCAAACGCTGACCAATAAAATCCACGGTGCGGATGCGCTTGACCAGATCATGCTGGATGTGTCCAAGGATATCTGCGACCTGTTTGACTGCGATCGCCTGACCATTTATGTGGTAGCACAGGATAAAACCACGCTGATTTCCAAGATCAAGACCGGCCTGAATTCTTTCAAAGACCTGCGCCTGTCGATTTCTGAACAAAGTATTGCCGGCCATGTCGCCCTCACGCGTACGATGATCAGCCTGCGCGATGTCTATGATGAAAACGAATTGCGCTCGCATTCCCCGACGCTGAAATTTCAACGTGCCGTTGACCAGCGCACCGGTTACCGCACCAAGCAAATGCTGGTGGCACCGATTGTTGACGGGCAAAGCAAGGAATTGCTGGGCGTGGTGCAGTTCATCAACCACCGCTTTGGCGATGCTTTTACCGACATAGCTGCTGAAGGTGTGCAGGCCCTGTGTGAAACGCTGGCTGTTGCATTTTCGCAAAAAAGCAAGGCCCTGCCGACCAACACCCCACGCACCAAATTTGATTTCCTGGTATCCGAAGCAATCATTTCGGCACCAGAACTGGAGCTGGCCGTCAGTTCAGCCCGCAGAAACCTGCTGGATCTGGAAGATGTGCTGACTGATGAGTTTGATATTCCCATTTCCAGCCTGGGACAGGCGCTGGCAAAATACTTCAATGTACCTTACGAACCCTTCAAGCCTGAACGCCTGATACCAGTCGACCTGGTGAAACGGCTCAAGCGTCAGTATGTAGAGCAAAACTCCTGGCTGCCCATCATGGAAGACCAGCATGGCCTGACCGTGCTTGCGATTGATCCCGAGCATATCAACACTACCCACGTGGTGAATCATGTCTTTGCCACTTCAAAGATCAATTACAAGGTCACTACCAAAAAAGAATTCCGCCAGACCATAGACCAGTTCTTTGGTGGCGTGGCAGATACCGGCTCGGTCGATGACCTGTTGTCGGGCATGGAGGATGAAGACGAAGAGCATGGCGGTGGCCAATCCCCCGTGGAAATTTCGGCTGCGGTTGAAAATGAATTGGTCAAGCTGATCAACAAGATCATCATCGATGCCTATCAGCAGGGGGCGTCCGATATCCATATCGAACCCCGTCCCGGCAAGGAAAAAACCCTGATCCGCTTCCGCAAGGATGGTTCACTGTCGCCGTATATTGAAATACCTGCCAGTTATCGCAATTCCCTGCTGGCGCGTATCAAGATCATGTGTGATCTTGATATTTCCGAACGCCGCAAGCCACAGGATGGCAAAATCAAGTTCAAGAAGTACGGTCCCTACGATATCGAATTGCGGGTTGCCACCATCCCATCGTCGGGCGGCATGGAAGACGTGGTCATGCGTATCCTGGCCGCTGGCGAACCTATCCCACTGGATAAGCTGGGCATTTTGCCGTACAACCTTGAACGCCTGAAACAGGTGGTCAGCAAACCCTATGGCCTGTTCTTTGTCTGCGGCCCTACCGGCTCAGGCAAGACAACCACACTGCATTCGGTATTGAGCCACCTGAATACGCCTGAAACCAAAATCTGGACGGCTGAAGACCCGGTAGAAATTACCCAGAAAGGCTTGCGTCAGGTACAGGTCAACCGCAAGGCTGGCATGGATTTCGCCACCGTCATGCGGGCCTTTCTGCGGGCCGACCCGGACATCATCATGGTGGGTGAAATGCGCGACAAGGAAACCGTCTCTATCGGTCTGGAAGCTTCACTGACAGGCCATATGGTGCTGGCAACCCTGCATACCAACAGCGCCCCGGAATCCATCGTGCGCCTGCTGGACATGGGCATGGACCCGTTTAACTTTGCCGATGCCCTGCTGGGCATTCTGGCACAAAGGTTAACCAAGCGGCTGTGCGGCAAATGCAAGCTGGCTTACCACCCGGATAAGGAGGAAATAAAGGATCTGCTCGACGAATACTGCGTAGAACTGCTCAATACCGAAGCATTTACCAAGAATGCGCTGGAAGCCAAGAAAAAAGTGTTTACCACCTGGCAATCACAGTATGCCGACAAGCAGGGTAAAGTCACCCTGTACAAGGCTGTAGGCTGCGAGCACTGCACCAACGGCTATAAAGGCCGGCTGGGCTTGCACGAACTGATGGTGGCGAATGATATCGTCAAAAAGCTGATACAGGACCATGCGCGTGTATCAGAATTGCTGACGGCTGCGCTGGCCGATGGCATGCTGACCCTGAAAATGGATGGCATAGAAAAAGTTTTGTCCGGACTGACCGACATGAAGCAGGTCAGGATAGTGTGTATCAAATAATTTTTTGAGAATACGCTACAATTTCTGACCTGAGAACCTGTTTACTATCTGCAGCGAGCGTGCGTCAGCGTGGTGAAGATCAGCACAAAAAGCGGAATGTACTTTGGTACATGAGCATTTTGAACAGCGCATGAGCCCCGATCACGCTCGCGCAGTAAGATCGTGAACAGGTTCTGAGACCGCTGCCATCAGCTCGCTGAGTACAACAGCGGTGACGGCCTTGCAGCCGCCCCTATTTTCTGAACCTATTTCCAGAAAGCACACATGAAATATCTGCACACCATGGTTCGCGTAACTGACCTTGACGCCTCTATGCGGTTTTACCGCGATGCGCTGGGACTTGAGCTGGTACACCAAAAGGAATATCCGAAAGGTCGCTTTACCCTGGCCTATCTTGCCGCCCCAGGTGACCAGGATGCCCAGGTAGAACTGACCTATAACTGGGACCCTGAAGTGTATACCGGTGGTCGCAACTTTGGTCACCTGGCTTACCGGGTCAACGACATCTACCAAACCTGCCAACGTCTGATGGACCACGGCGTGGTGATCAATCGCCCACCACGCGACGGCCATATGGCCTTTGTCCGCTCACCCGACAATATTTCTATAGAGTTATTGCAAGCAGGCGAGCCGCTGACCCCGGCTGAACCATGGACGTCCATGCCAAATACCGGTAGCTGGTAACACCACTCAGACAAGTTTCAGCAAAAAAAAACGCAGACCAAGGTCTGCGTTTTTTTGCTTTTCATTTATCAAAAATTCAGTTTTTGTAATCGGCGCGACGTGCCTCTTTATTCATGGCACGAATCAAGCCCACAACGCTAATCACGACAACCACCGAGACAATACTCACGATACTGGTCCACATAAGCTCACCCTGATTTGATATAACGATGTTTCTTTATATCAATCAGGATAAGCAGCGTCAACCTGACAAACAGGCTTTCGAGGAGTTTTAACTTAATCTTGCAATCTACACGTAATTGAACTCAAACGTGACCATGCCGGCGGAAATAAGCAATCAAGCCACTGGTCGAAGTATCAAGATTGGAATCGTATTCCTGATTGCCTAAAATCGCTGGCAACAGTCGATTCGCCAGTTGTTTGCCCAGTTCCACACCCCATTGGTCGAAAGAATTGATTCCCCAGATCACGCCCTGCACAAATACTTTGTGTTCATACAAGGCCAGCAACATACCAAGCTGGAAAGGGTCCAGGCTGGGCATCAGTATGGTAGTGGATGGCTGGTTACCAGCAAACACTTTATGCGGCAAAAGCTTGGCGATATGTACGTCGCTAAGACCTGCCTGCGACAACTCTTCCCGTGCCTGGCTTTCGGTCTTGCCAAATGCCAGTGCTGCGCTCTGGGCCAGGCAGTTCGCCAGCAAGGGTGCCTGATGACCGGGCAAAGGATAATCACTGGAAGCCGCCACCACAAAATCGCAAGGAATCAGCCAGCCACCCTGATGCAATAACTGGAAGAAAGCATGCTGGCCATTCACACCGATTTCCCCCCAGACGATGGGGTTGGCACGGCAAGTCAGAGCTTCGCCATCACGGCTGACGGTCTTGCCATTGGACTCCATTTCCAGTTGTTGCAAGAAAGCCGGCAAATGACGAATAGATTCGTTGTACGGCAGGATAGCGGTCGTTTCGGCACCGAGGAAATTGGTGTTCCAGATGGAAATCAGGGCCAGCAGCACGGGAAGGTTGTTTTCCAGCGGTGCCCGGCAGAAATGCTTGTCCATGGTTTCTGCCCCTGCGAGCATGCGTTCGAAACCACTCATGCCAATCGCCAGCGCCACCGACAAGCCAACCGCCGACCACAGGGAATAGCGCCCCCCCACCCAATCCCAGATTTGCAGGATATTGCTGTCCGGAATACCGAATTCATGCGCTTTATCAGGGCTGGATGTCACCGCAATGAAATGCTTGGCAACCGCCCATTCTTCCATTGCTGCCGCCATCAGCCAGGTGCGCGCAGTCTGGGCATTGATGCTGGTTTCTTGCGTAGTGAAGGTCTTGGAGGCGACAATAAACAGGGTGGTACGTGGATCCAGCTTTTCCAGCAAGGGAGCAAGGTGGGCACTATCCAGATTCGACACATAGTAAAAAGTCAGCCCTGGATGCTGCATGGCCGATAGTGCACGGGTTGCCAGCTTCGGGCCAAGGTCGGAACCACCTATGCCTATATTCACGACATTCTGTATGGCATCACCCTTGAAGCCGCGCCACAAACCACTACGTACACGCTCGACGATATCCCGCATCTGCTTGCGCACGGCCCTGACTTGCGGCATGACATCATGCTCTGCATTTGGAAAAGGAGTGAAATCCGTGTGACGCAAAGCCGTATGCAACACCGCGCGGTCTTCACTGATATTGATTTTTTCACCGGCAAACATGCGGTCACGCCAGCTTTCTACATTCGACAAACGTGCCAGCGCCATCAGGCTATCGAGTGTGGGCTTGTCTATGCGCTGCTTGGAATAATCGACCAGCAAGCCATCCAGCTCTGCCGAAAAATGATTAAACCTGTCCGTATCGGCAGCAAACAGTTCACGCAGATGCTTATGCTCCAGGCGCTGTTGATGCGCCAGCAATGCCTGCCATTCGGGCGTGTGGGTGATATTCATATTCTTCCTGGGCTGATAAGGGTGAGCGTAACTAGCTGATAACCAAGCTGATTTAAATACGCGTGCAGCGAAGCTGATTATTAAAATATATTGTTAAAATAAACACTAAACTGTGTTAACCTATGTTACATCGCTGCACTTCTGCAGCCAAAATAACATAGGGCAAGAATGCCAACAAGATTAGCCTGACAAAAAGGATGATCATGCTGAGTAAACAGGACATCGGTATCTTGATTGTGGATGACAATGACATCAGCCGTTCGATGCTGCGTCATATCCTTGAGAGCGAACAATTCAATGTCATTGGTGAAGCCAACAATGGCCTCACCGCTATTGAGTGGATAGAAAAAACCATCCCGGAAGTGGTGTGCCTGGACGTCATGATGCCCGACATTGACGGGTTGGTTATACTCGACCACATCAAGAGAATATCACCGGAAACCGTGGTGTTGATGGTTACCGGCAGCAACAAAAAAGAAACCGTGGTCAAAGCTATCAAGAGTGGGGCCAACGGTTTTATCGTCAAGCCTTTCAATCCCGCGACGGTGCTGCAGAATATGAACAGCCTGTTGACGAAGTCGTACAGGCCGCTAAAGTACTTGATTGACCGCCGCAAAAACTGGAAACAACCAGAATTTTAAGGCGTGCCATGAATAGGCATGGCGTAAAGAGATCAGGCGAACACCTTGCCAGATTGCACTGTTAACGCGAGCTGAGTAAATTCGCCATGGCAACATAAGCTTCCAGCGACAAGGTCTCTGGACGGCCCTGAGGATCTACCCCACACGCGACCAGATCAGCTTCCGTCAGCAAGCCAGCGACGCAATTGCGTACTACCTTGCGTCTTTGAGAAAATGCCTTGGTGACGACTTCTTCCAGTTTTTTGATATCGCAAGGGAAGGCTCCGGGCTTGGGTATCATGCGTACGATGGCAGATTCCACCCTTGGTGGCGGATCAAATGCTTCTGGCGGCACAACAAACATCAACTCCATGTGGTAGCGCACCTGCAACATGACAGACAGCCGGCCATAGGTTTTGCTACCAGGCTCTGCCACCATCCGTTCCACCACTTCTTTTTGCAGCATGAAATGCTGGTCTTCTACCAAGTGGGCAAATTCAGCCAGATGGAACAAGAGTGGGCTGGAAATGTTATATGGCAAATTGCCCACCACACGCAGCTTCTGCCCAGCTGGAACGGCAATGCCAGAAAAATCAAATGCCAGGGCATCGCCCTCATGCACCGTCAGTTTTTCTGCGGGAAAATTCTTCTTCAGGCGCGCCACCAGATCACGGTCCAGTTCCACTACGTGCAGGTGGTCCAGCCCTTCCAGCAGCAAGCGTGTCATGGCCGCCAGACCAGGACCAATTTCCACCATGGTCTGACCCGGCTGCGGGTGGATGGCGCGAATGATCTGGCTCAATACCAGATCGTCAGTCAAAAAATTCTGACCAAAACGTTTACGTGGGATATGTTTCATATTATTTCTTTGAGGCTGGAACATGTTTGCCCTGACTTTTGCCAGAACAAGATGCTGCCAATTCTGCTATTGGGTTCTGGCCATGCTGGCCGCAACACGTATGGCTACTATCATACTACCGATATCAGCATGCCCGACACCCTGTGCCGCCAGGTCCAGCGCCGTACCATGATCTACCGAAGTGCGTATCAATGGCAAGCCCAGGGTGATATTTACACCCAGTCCAAAACTCGCATGTTTCAGTACTGGCAAACCCTGATCATGATACATGGCCAGCACGCAATCAGCCTGTTCCAGGTATTTTTGCTGGAACAGGGTGTCTGCCGGATAAGGACCGCTGACTTGCATGCCTGCTTGTTGCGCCTGCATGATGACGGGCGTGATGACATCAATTTCTTCGCGGCCCAGATATCCATTCTCACCTGCATGCGGGTTCAACCCGGCCACCAGTATGCGTGGCATGGCAATACCAAACTTGTCGCGCAGATCAGCATGAATAATTTCCAACGTACGCAGCAAGTCATCAAACTGGATAGCATCTGCCACCTGTCGCAAGGGCAGATGCGTGGTTGCCAGAGCGACCCTCAAAGGCTGCGGCAACTGCGCATTGGCTTCACTTGCCAGCATCATGACGACACGGCTGGTATTGGTTTTTTCGGCGAAATATTCAGTATGCCCACTGAAAGGAACGCCAGCATCATTGATGGTGCTTTTTTGCAGCGGTGCTGTGACGATGGCGTCACACCATTGCTGCTGCACACTTTCAATGGCCACATCCAGGGTTTGTAAAACAGAACGGCCATTACGTGCATCCAGATGGCCAGCAATCACGTGGGCGTTCAGGGGACAATCAATCACCGTCAATCTATCTGTGCCGCAGGCGGGCAAACCTTGATTGCGTAGTGCCTGTAAGGACACGCCCATAAGATTGATATCGGGATTAATCTCCGCCGCGAGCATGGCCAGATAAGCAGCATCGCCTACCAGAACAGGTCTTACTTCATGCCGCAATTGCCAGGCGGCGGCGATAGATATTTCAGGCCCGATGCCGGCCGGTTCCCCTACGGTCACCGCGATCACCGACAAACTGGGCTGTGGCATTATTTGTCTTCCAGACGATATTCCACGTATGCGCGATCACGAATCTCGCGCAACCAGTCCTGCAAGGCTTCATCGGCCTTGCGTTCACGCACAGCCTGACGGGCTGCGATACGTTGACGATCTTTCGACAATTCATCAGTTTTGCGCTCCAGCACCTGAATCAGGTGGACACCAAACTGTGTGGTGACCGGCTCACTAATCTGGTTGACCGCCAGCTTATCCATCACCTGCTCAAATTCAGGTACGGTAACACCAGGGAAAACCCAACCCAGATCACCGCCTTTGGAGGCAGAACCGTCAGCAGAATTCGCTTTGGCCAGATCTTCAAAAGTTGCCTCTTTAGCTTCTATCTTTCTTTTGAATTCCAGCAATTTTTGACGTGCTTCTGGCTCGGTAACGATTTGGCTGACCTTGATCAGGATGTGGCGTGCATGTGTCTGTTGTTCGACTGCTGCAGCCTTGCTGTCATTCACAGCACGCTTGCCATTGACCTTGACGATATGAAAACCATTCGGGCTACGCACGATGTCGGACACTTCGCCGACTTTAACCTTGCTGATGGCATCGACAAACAATTGTGGCAAACGGTCTTGTTCACGCCAGCCGATGTCACCACCCTTGAGCGCTTCAGAACTATCGGAATAAGTCACTGCAAGTTTGGCAAAGTCCGCGCCGCCGCGCAATTTTTCCAGCACTTCTTCAGCACGTTTGCGACGCAGGGCAATTTGTTCAGATGAGGCATTTTCTGGAATGCTCACCAGAATATGTGCCAAATTCAATTCTTGCTTGCCCGCTTTGGAATTGGCTTCTGCTGCCAGATAATTGTCAATCTCTGTTTCTGACACCTGAATCTTGCTGTCAACTTCACGTTCGCGGACACGCTGCATGAGGATATCGTCACGAATTTCTTCGCGGAACTTGGCGTAGGATGTGCCTTCGCGTTCGATCTGGTTGCGGAACTCGGTCATGGACATCTTGTTTTGTTCAGCCAGACGTAACATGGTGCGGTCCAGCATTACATCATCAACACGCATGCCATTTTCTTTGGCCAGTTGCATTTGGGCACGATCGGTAATCATGCGTTCTAGCAATTGCTTTTGCAGATCAGCGCGGTCTGGCAAGGCTGTACCCTGTTTTTTCAGGCGCGTTTCTACGGACAGCAGGCGTTCATTCAATTCCTGACGGGTAATCACTTCATCATTCACCACCACCACGATGGTATTGATGACTTGCGACTTGCCGGTCTGCGCAGACTTGGGCTTGGAGACAGGTGCAGGAGCTGGTGCAACGGCGGCTGGATTGATTTTAACTTGCGACCACGCCACCGGGCTGGCAAGCAGGCCGGCAGAAACCGCGAATACTGAGAATAATTTACATTGTTTCATTTGCAATAAATGTCGCATATTGATCCAAAAATCCTGTTACGCCTGGTCACGTGTCTGAGCATCGACACCGGGCAAAAGTTGCAATATACACGTTAGCACCCGTTTCATAAACAGCGCAGGCCATTCAATCGCCGGTGACGGCTACTACAATTGTTATTACAGCAAAAATATCTACCGTTCATTGATCGGCTGATAACCCGAAATATTTTTCCTCAAGGCATCAATTGGATTACCGCCAAAGCCCAGACGGGCCAGGCCATTCAATTCCAGCTGAATCGAGAATCCCGACGTGTTATTGACACTATTAGTGGCAAAACGTTGCGCAAGAAAACGCAAAGACCAGCAATCTGCCTTGTATTCAAAGCCCAGCAAGCCATCCACCATGCGTTTGTCCATCATGGAATAATTGCTGCGACCCACCATATACCAGCGATCAGCCATCGGCCATTGTGCTGAAAAATCCAACTGTTCCAGCGAATCCCGCTGGTAACGATAAGTCAGGTTCAGCACTTTTTTAGGAGATGGTTGCCAGCGAATACCATAATTGGAACGCACGGACTGACGATCAGTCTGACTCAACTGCAAGGCCATCTCGCCACTCAAAGTAGATGATAACTTGCCAACGGCTGCCAGCAACAGATCGGAACGACTTGGACTGACGGTATTGTCCAGCGTGACTTTCTGGGTATTGAAATAAAAACGCTGACCGATCGCCAGTTTCAGACTTTCATCACCATTACCTTCAATAAAACGCGAAATCAGGGCCGCCGTGATCTGGTTGGAATCCCCTATCCTGTCCTGGCCAGTGAAACGGTTTTCACTGAAAATCTGGGCAAAATTAAAATCGGCAACCGCGCTGTCAAAATTCGGCATGTTCGACTGGTCGCGGTAAGGCGTATTCACATAGAACAGGCGCGGCTCAAGGGTTTGCGTCAGGTCAGTGTCAAACATGCGGGTTTTTCGCTCAAACACCAGGCCGCTATCAACAGAAAAAGTCGGTACAGCACGATGAAAATCAGCTTCCTGTCCGGGTGCCGGATTCACCAGATGATAATTGGTCGCATGGAAGGAGATTTTCGGAATAATGAAAGCTCCAGGTTGCACCAGCGGCAAAGACAAGCTGGGGTTGATCACCACGCGATCACCACGTACCAGGGTAGGATGCCAGAAACGTGTCAACATGCTGTCCATGGACCAGTCCAGGCCCGCGACATCATGCTGTTCCGCATGCAGTTGCAACTGTGGCAAGCGGTCATAAGGGCGGTCAATCGGCGCAGTCGGATCCTGCAAGACCTGATAGTTTGAGGCTCTGAGCCCCACGCTCCAGAATGAACCGTAATATGTCAGATTGGCTTCGCGCAGCAACAGCCGCTGAGCGGTCTTGGTAATGGTGCGGGAAAAATCGGTAGGATAATTATCGTCCGATGCCGTATTGATATTCCAGGAAAAATCCAGTTGTGGCAGCAATTTCTGCTGATGGACAGAAGCTACCGCATAACGGTTGGTACCGGTCACGCGGTCATTGAGCAAACCTTCGACACTGGTTTCGCCAGAATAGGTTTCACCCAGATAGCGCCCTTCCAACCCCAGTTGCAGACCGCGCCTGGCAATCATCTTGGGGTAGACCGTCAAATCACGGTTAGGCGCAATATTGAAGTAATACGGTACCGTCAGTTCTGGCCCACCCTTGGATGAGGCCCCCAGGACAGGTGGCAGGAAACCAGAATGGCGTGCACCAGACAAAGGAAAAGTCAGTGATGGCGTCGCCAGGATAGGTACACCAAGGAAATATATGACCGACTTGCCAGCCACACCACGGTCAAGACCGGTATCCAAGTTCAACGTGTCTGCTTGTAAATACCAATCCGGATTCAGACCTTCACAGGTACTGTAAGTACCACTGGTAAGAAGGGAACGCTCTTCATCCTGAAAATCGATACGCTTGGCATGGCCCTGGGCATTATTGCGCAAGAGTTTGTAAATAGGATTGGTGACAAAGCCAGCACCAGAATCAAGCTGCATGCGCATGCTATCACCGCTATAACAGTCTCCATAGCGATTAACGCGGACATTGCCAGATGCATCCACCTCATCGTCGAGGTTGCTGTACATGGCTTCATCCGCATTTAACTTGGTGCCGCCCTTGATGACTTCCACATCGCGCTCAAACTTGATAAAGCGTTCTGGCCGGCCATTGAAGGAGTCGGCACTTATCGTCACAGGCGCGTTTTTATCGTCCTGCTTTGCTTTAGCAAGCTGCAGTTTCTCTTTCTGCGATTTTTCATCCTGCTGATTTTGCGCCTGGGCTTCGGCTGTAATGCCTGAAGTCTGGGTCTGCGCCATCGCCTGGGAAAAATAGGCAGGCACAAGAACCGACACCAGAATCGCCGGGATAGTAGGAAACAACAGCGGTGAATGAGATAATACGGGTTTCCTGCGCATGAATTCAGTGGTCAATAAGCGTTTTGCCAAGTATTCTGAACGATGTCATACAGACAATCTGCCAGAAATCAGTCGCCTATTATAGGTGAAATGCTGGCAAAACCACTTGAAGTATGCAGACAAACTAACTTCTATTAATATTTATACATGTCCTCCTCAGCAATCCCAGCGAATTCTGCAGCATCTGCAGTGATCTCCTCCGAAAAAGAACAGCGCAAACAGGCGCTGCAAACCTGGCTTGCGGGTGTAAACGGGCATGCCATGAAGCTGGACAGCATCCGTACAGCTTCTGCCGATGCCAGTTTTCGCCAATATTACAGAATTGATACCGAAAATGGTAACAGCCTCATCGCCGTTGATGCTCCTCCAGCGACCGAGAATAGCGCTGCCTTTATCAAGATGGCAAATCTGTTGAAAAGCATCAATCTGACTGTGCCTGAAGTACTGGACCACGACATTGCACAGGGTTTCTTGCTGGTCACCGATATGGGCATGCATACTTATGGCCAGGTCTTGAATAGCGACAATGCGCACAAGCTGTATCTGGATGCCATTGACAGCCTGATCCTGTTGCAGGCGCAAAGCCAGCCGGATGTATTGCCTGAATATGACCGCCCTTTCCTGCTGCGCGAATTGAATATCTTTAAAGAATGGTATGTCGCCAAACATCTGGGTGTGACCCTGACGGATGCACAAAATGCCACGCTGGATAAGGTATTTGATCACTTGCTGGCCAGCGCATTGGCACAGCCACAGGTGTACGTACACCGTGATTTTCATTCGCGCAATCTGATGTGGATGGACAAGGGCAACCCCGGCATTATCGATTTCCAGGATGCTGTGTATGGCCCCATCACCTATGACCTGGTATCGCTGTTGCGCGACGCCTACGTGCAGTGGGATGAGGAAATCGTGCTGGACTGGGCCATACGTTATTGGGAAAAAGCCAAACGTGCTGGCTTGCCAGTAGCACCGGACATCGACAGCTTCTACCGTGATTTCGAGAGGATGGGCTTGCAGCGCCACCTGAAGATACTTGGCATCTTCGCCCGTCTGTCACATCGTGACGGCAAACATCATTACATAGGTGATATCCCTACTGTCATGGAATACGTGCGCAAAACTTCACACCGCTACAAGGAACTGATCCCGCTGTTGCGCCTGCTGGATGAACTGCAAGACAACGCGCCGCAAGTTGGCTACACCTTCTAAAGGCCCGTGACCATGAAAGCCATGTTACTTGCCGCAGGACGCGGCGAACGTATGCGTCCCTTGACCGACTCCTGCCCCAAGCCCTTGCTGAAAGTGCGCGGCAGACCGCTGATCGTCTGGCATATCCTGAACCTGGTAAAAGCCGGCATCACCGAAATGGTCATCAATCATGCACATCTGGGTCACATGATAGAAGATGCCCTGGGTGATGGTTCCCGTTTCGGTGCGAGCATCCAGTACTCTGCTGAAGAACAGGCGCTGGAAACAGCAGGCGGTATTGCCAAGGCCCTGCACTTGCTGGGGGATGCCCCCTTCATCGTAGTATCTGGCGATATTTATATCCCGCATTTCAATTTTGCTGAATGCCTGAATACGCTGGAAGAACATGACCCCTGGGGTAACCCGCACCCGACAGACAAGCGCGACATCGCCTGGCTGTATATGGTGAAAAATCCAAGCTTCCACCCTGGTGGTGACTTCGCACTGACGCTGATGGGTCTGGCGAATGAAGGTTCACCACGGCATACTTTTGGCAATATCGGCGTGTACCGGCCAGAAATGTTCCAGGCCATACGCCCCGGCGACCATGCCAAGCTTGGCCCTTTGCTGCGCGAATACATTGATGCTGGTCGTGTCGGTGGTGAACTGTATCGTGGTGAGTGGCATAACCTTGGCACGCCAGATCAATTGGAAGCACTGAATGCCCCCCTGAATTTCAAAGGAACTGCATGAATATCCCTTCCGTGCCTGCTCTGCAGTCTTACCTCCGGCGTCGCCAACAGTTGCAGTCACAGATGCTGGCACAAGGTGGCGGCGTCGCCATCATCCCCACTGCACGCGAATTGATACGCAACAACGACAACACCTACCCTTTCCGGCACGATAGCCATTTTTATTACCTGTCCGGTTTCAATGAACCGGAAGCCCTCATCGTGCTCGTCGCCAAAGCTGATCAACAGCAAGCCATTTTGTTTTGCCGCGAAAAAAATCCTGAGCGTGAAATATGGGATGGCTTTCGCTATGGCCCACAAGCGGCAGAAAAAGAGTTTGGTTTCGATGCTGCGTACCCCATAGAAAGTCTTGCGGAAAAGTTACCTGAGCTGCTGGCTGATACCCACAAGCTGTTTTACAGCACCGCCATGGAACCGCATATCGACGAACAGTTGCAGCAAAGCCTGCAGGCCGTGCGTGCCAAGAGCCGCAGCGGTATCCGTGCACCTGCCATCACCGTAGATGTGCGGGAACTGATCGATGAAATGCGCCTGTTCAAGGATGAAACTGAAATTGCCCTGATGCAGCGTGCCGCCAGCATTTCCGGCATGGCCCATGCACGCGCCATGCGCAGTGCCCGGCCCGGCAAGTATGAATATGAACTGGAAGCTGAACTGCTGCATGAATTCCGCCGTCAGGGTGCACAGTCACCGGCCTATGGCTCCATCGTTGCCGCCGGTGGCAACGCCTGCATATTGCATTACCAGAGTAACCAGGCGCAGATACAGGATGGCGATCTGGTACTGATCGATGCAGGCTGCGAATACGACAGCTATGCATCTGACATCACCCGCACCTTCCCTGCCAATGGCAAGTTCAGCATTGCACAAGAACGCCTGTATGAAATCGTGCTGAATGCACAGCAGGCGGCCATGGATTGCGCCCACCCCGGTTCACGTTATATGGATGGGCATCATGCCGCCGTGCGTATACTGACCCAGGGTATGCTGGATACTGGCCTGCTGGATAAAAACAAGGTCGGCAATCTCGACGATGCCATTACCAGTTCAGCTTACCGTCAGTTTTATATGCACGGCACCGGCCACTGGCTGGGTCTGGATGTGCACGATGTTGGCAATTATCGTGAAACCGAAAAACTCGGAGACGAAAAACCTTACCGCCAGTTACAAGCCGACATGGTCATCACCATAGAACCCGGCATTTATGTACGGCCTGCCGAAGGTGTACCGCAAGAATACTGGAACATAGGCATACGCATAGAAGACGATATCCTGATCACCGCAGATGGTCATCTGAACCTGAGCCGTGATACGCCCAAAACCGTGGCAGAAATTGAAGCAGAAATGCGTAAGCATTAGAGATACAAAACCCTATGGATCAAATCATCAATGATGTGGATATAGCGATTTGCGGTGCAGGCCCGGTAGGCCAGGTGCTGGCCCTGTTGCTGCATCGTCAGGGTTACATGGCTGACCGGATTGCCCTGTTCGATGGCAAAACCGCAGAGCAGGCCGAGCACGATGCACGCTCCATCGCCCTGTCATATGGCAGCCGGCAAATCCTGGAAGCTGCTGGGGCCTGGCCCATCCGGGCGACCGCCATCAGCGAAATCCATGTCTCGCGCCGTGGCCATTTTGGCCGTAGCCTGATGCGTGCCAGCGACTATGATTTACCTGCGCTGGGATATGTGGCGCGGTATGGTGACATCATTCGTCCATTGCAACTGGCAATCAAACAGTCAGGCATCATCATCACCCGGCCGCATACCATTACCGCCATCGATGAAATGCCCGACCATGTGCGTCTGAGCCTGCGCCACGCTGATACCATGGATACGCAAGCCATCAGCCACATCAGCGCCGGCATCGTGATACAGGCCGAAGGTGGTACCTTTGGTGACCAGCAGCAAAGAACGCAGCACCACGATTATCAGCAAACAGCCATCATTGCCCATGTGAATACCGACGCCCAGATCACCGGGCGTGCATTTGAACGCTTTACTGACCAGGGCCCGCTGGCCCTGTTGCCGCAGGAAGATGGTTATGCCCTGGTGTGGTGTGTCAGGCCGGACCAGGCTGGTCACTTGCTGGCGATGGATGAAGCCGCCTTCAGGCAAGCTCTGCAAACAGCATTTGGCAATCGCCTTGGCAATTTCATCAAGACCTCTGTGCGCCTGTCTTACCCGTTGGGCTTGAATGCCCAGGCCCAGGCCACGGCACGCACAGTCGCCATCGGCAATGCAGCCCAAACCCTGCACCCGGTAGCAGGGCAAGGTCTGAACCTGGGTCTGCGCGATAGTATGGTTTTAGCGCGTGTATTGACACGGCATGCCAGCAGCACTGCCGCCATGACTGATCCGGCTGCAGCCTTGCAAGCTTATCTGGCAGAACGTCTGGCCGACAGAAAATTGACCATACGCATCACCGACAGCATGGCCCGCGTGTTTGCCAGCAGCCCTGATGGTGCCTTCAGCCAAAGCTTGCTTGGTATAGGGTTAGGTGCATTGGACCTGATCAACCCGGCAAAAAAAATGCTGGCCGAACAGATGATGTATGGGTGGCGTTGAACATTTTCAGCCATGCATAAAGAACAGAAATTAGGTAGAGGCAGAGATTACTCTATAATCCGCCCTTCACCTGAAAGGAAACACCATGAAATTGCGCATCAAGAGACGTCACCTGAACTATGGCCGTTTGTACAATCACCAACTGGCTGTCGTGCTGGAAGCTGCATTTGAAGAATTCAGAAGCAACTTCAGCGAACAAGGTGCATCCATTGCCGAATCCATCGATTCACTGCAAGACCTGGGTGCCAGCTACCGCCACTTCAAGAAATTTGCCCTGCGCTTCGCCAAGGCACATTAAGCATTACCTTTAACGAGTCGTGGCGAATAGCGCAAGCCGACCAGCACGACTCGTATTTCATAATAGCCAATCGCTTCGCTGGCAGCATAAAGCCCCCTGCCCGACAATCTCTTCTCGAAACAAATCCACGTAGCCGCAATGCCATCGCGCATCGTTTGTACTTTGCTCATCTAAACAACGTCGACCTCTCCGAACAGATCCAATATTCCGTGATGCTTACAACGGAATGAAATCGATTGTAATTTTGTCGTAACAGTCGCCTTTTACAATGCATTCATATACCGCAAATATATTTAACTATCTGTATATGAAAATTCACTGCATCTGAGAAAAGGATTTCCCATGCCCCCCCGTTTTTTGAGTTTGATTGCTATTTCTTGTGCTGTTCCTTCCGCCGTTTTCTTGCTGCATGGCTGTGGCAGTTCGTCTGACAATCCCACGCAAGTACAGAACCCAAATCTGCCCGTAGCATCTCAAGCTGGATGGACGACGGGTGACTTGCATGTGCACACCATACAATCCGACGATGCCCGCACGACGCAAACACTGGATACCGTGCTGGACAAGGCTTTCACCAGCTATGGCCTGGACTGGACCGCTGTCACCAATCATTTGCGCTCGTCAAAATATGACAATAACGGTGTCCTGCTGACCACCCCTGTTCCTTTTGCGTATGGCATGGAGTCGTATGAAATCCCCAGGATCAAAGCCTTGCAGGCCTCTGGTCGCTATGCAGACAAAACCATCTTCTCTGGTTTTGAATGGGATATGCCCACGCATGATCACTTGGGCGTCAGCATTTTTGATGTAGCTGATGGCAAATTGATTTCGTCTACGTCAGCGGCCAAGGAATTTCAATATCTGTTCACCACCCTGGAAGACAGCAAATTTGACGCTGCGGATGTCAGCAAGTGGAAAGTGAAATATTCCCAACGTTTTAACAGCACGGCAGCAGATGCCTTGCAAGCCATCTCGTGGTTGAAGAAAAATTATCCTGATACCAGTTTTGTCACGATCAACCATCCTTCGCGCAATCCCGGCAAGTACACGATTGCCGACTTCCGCACCATGAACGATATGGCACCCAATATCATGTTTTCCATAGAGGGCATGGTCGGTAACCAGATGGAACCTGATCGTGGCGGGTATACCTCCAGCTATACCGATGCGAACAAACCAAATCGTGTTTATGGTGGCGTTGATGCCATCGTCGCGCAGGTAGGTGGTGTCTGGGATGCCTTGCTTGGCGAAGGTCGCCGCATCTGGAATATTGCCGATTCTGACTCGCATTTTAAAATCGACGACGCAGGCAACAGCAGTGGCTACTTCCCCGGCGAATATGCGAAAAACTATGTGTGGATGAACGACAAGAAAGCCGGCGTCAATGAACTAATCAAAAGCCTGCAATCAGGAAGAATGTTCAGCGTCTTTGGTGACCTTATCAATGCCATGGAATTCACTGCCAGTAATTCCAGCGACGTAAAAAATATGGGACAGGAACTGAAGGTAGCGAACGGCAGCACGGTTGATGTCACCATACGTTTCAAAAGCCCGGCCAAGAATAATTATGAATTCCCGGTCGGTAGTGGTGTATCCGGCAACAAGGCACCGAAAGTGGATCATGTGGATCTGATCGTGGGTGACGTTGGTAGCAAGGCGGCACCGGATTCCAGCGCCTACAACGTGGCGACCAATCCCAGTACCAAAGTCTTGAAACGCTTCACCAGCGTTGACTGGAAAACAGATGCTGATGGTTACAACGTCATCAAGTACCAGATGGTTGTGCAGAAAAACCAGTATCTGCGCCTGCGTGGCACCAACCTGGGTATCAATGTCGCAGACATGACGGACAATGGCGAACCTTTGGCCGATGCCAAAATCACGACCGCAGACAACCCCACGCGTCACAACCAGATCAATGACCGCAACTACGCCAGCCTGTGGTTCTATTCCAATCCGGTCTTTATCAGCGTGAACTAGATTGGATTGTATTCATGGTGGGGAAGGTGCCATGCAGCATTGCCATTGCATGCGTCTTGCCCCCTAGCCTGACAAAATATCTCTACAGTGATTGTTACTTCAAATGGTGTGACGGCAAGTCCATCTGTTACGGCCGCGTCGATCAAATCTGTATCCCTGCCATACGACTTTTCAGGAGTACAATTTTTTACTCAGACATAATCAGGAGCGTTTGCCATGAAACTGTACCCATTATTCCTGCTGATGGCGACCGCCACTGTATTCAGCCCTGGTCCGGGCGTGGTCATGACGCTCACAAATGCTTTGCGTTATGGCTTGCGCGGCACATTTGGCGGCATCCTGGGCATTGCCTTTGGTGCCCTGATCGTGGCTGCCATTTCTGCCACAAGTGTCGGTGTGGTGCTGGCGGCATCCGCCACGGCTTTTACCATCCTCAAACTGCTCGGTGCAGCCTACCTGATTTTTCTTGGTGTCAAACTCTGGCGCGCTCCGGCCTTCCGCTTTGCTGAAGCAAATGCACATGAAGCCAGCTTCAAGAAGCGCTTTCTTGAGGGCCTGTCGCTGCAAATGACTAATCCGAAAGCGATCTTTTTCTTTCTATCGATTTTTCCACAATTTATCGATCCGGCAATGGGCTATGGCATGCAGTTTGGCGTACTGGTACTGACTTACAGCACGCTGATTGTTTTGATACACAGCAGTTACGCCATTTTTGCAGGTAAGGCGAAAAACTGGCTGACTTCAGAAAAAGGTGGAGCCCGCATGAATAAAATTGGTGCGGTCACCTTCATATTCTTTGGCTGCGCCCTCGCTGGTGCCAAACGTACAGTGTGACGATAAAGGTCGAAGCTAAGACATCACGGCTAGTGCGGTGCAGCAATAAAAAACTGCATTGTTGACATTTGGTAATGTGCCAAGCGGCATTTTTCTGCTAGCATCAATTATCTGCCTTTTATCTTTTATGTAAAGGCAGGCCATCGTCCACCACTACCCGAGGTGCTTATGTCAACAAGACGCATAGGAATGTCTGACATTATCATAGGGCAGCCCTTACTTTGGGATGTCTACGGCAGTGACGGCAGTCTCTTGCTTCGCAAGGGCTTTATTGTCAGTAACACAGGCCAGGTCGCCTCACTGATAGAGCGCGGTCTGTTTGCCAACACCGAGCGAAGCGATGGTGGTCTGCGCGATGGCAAACCGGTAGAAAAAGCCAGCGAATCCCCTTCTGTAGTACGCATGGTCAATTCAGCCCGTACGGAATTGCGGCGCATTTTGTACAAACTCAACACTGAAGCAAATGCCCAGGCGCAGATTCTCGCGCTGGCCAGACAGGTAGGTTCTGCCGTCTTCATGTCGCCCGATATCGCCCTTGGGGGTATCTTGCTGAATCAGGAAGATACCTACGGCATACGCCACTCTGTCGATACTGCCATGGTGGCATTACTAATCGCACGCGCATTAAAAAAACCACAGGAAGAAATGCTGCTGCTGGCAGCCGCCGCACTGACCATGAACCTGGGTATGTTGCGTCAACAAGAACGCCTGCAAGAAAAAAGCGAAGCCCTGACAACAGACGAACGGGAATTGATCATGCAACATCCGGAAGCTGCAGTCAGCATGTTGCGTGCTGCAGGCATCGATAAAGAAGACTGGTTATCCTGGGTCTTGCATCATCACGAAAGTGAAGACGGTAGTGGTTATCCTGGTAAAAAGACCGGTGTCGACATCCCGCAAAATGCCAAAATTATTTCAGTCGCCGACCGTTACTGCGCCCGCATCTGCCCCCGCAGTTATCGCAAATCCATGCTGCCAAACGTTGCCCTGCGCGACATCCTGATAGAAGGAAAAGAAAAAATAGACCCCATGCTGGTCGCGGTGTTTATACGTGAGCTTGGTGCCTATCCCATCGGTACGTTTGTCAGGCTGGAAAATGGCGAAGTAGGTGTGGTAAGCGCCAAGGGAGCGACCACAACCACTCCGTTTGTGCATGCCCTGCTGGGGCCGCGCGGGGTGGCGCTGACGGTACCACTCAAGCGGGACACACAAAAAATTGCCATTCGCGAAGTCATGCATCGTGAGCAGGTACCGGTCAAATTTACTATGCGTCATCTATGGGGTGATATCGCCCGGGTCTGAAGATGATCAGGTTATCCCCATCATAACCGACCACTGGCCAGCAGGCAGCGTTATGTGCCTGGTGTGTTCGCTAATCTATGGGCAAACCACTGACTGGCTTGATTTCTTCCATGCAAATCATGGACCTTAAGGATGCCACGCCCGGAACCTGCATCAGGGTGTCAGTCAAAAACTGCGACAGGCTCTTCAAATCACAGGCTACCACCTTCAGGATGTAATCAAAATCGCCTGAAATGGTGTGGCATTCTATGATTTCGGGGAAAGCCTTCAACTGACGCTCCACCTCGCGCACATTGCGGAACTGTTCACGGTCCAGTGACAGGTTCACAAATGCCATGACTCCCAGTCCCAGTGCCTCCGGTGCTACCTGCGCTACGTAGGCGCGTATCACCCCTTTTTCTTCCAGTGTCCGGACCCGCCTGAGCGTCTGTGGGGCGGACAGATGTATGCGTTCAGCCAGGCTCAGATTACTCATACGGCCATCTTGCTGAAGGTGGCGCAAGATGTTGCGGTCATACACGTCCATTTACTTCTCCTTTTTCCTCAAAATGCCGGCTAGCCATTCTGCCGCCGCCAATGCTGATTTTCAGGATATTTTATCAATTCCATTAAATAAGAAATTTAAACACATATTTTTCATAAATAAGAAATTTAATTTCTATTTATACAGAATTTACATCACATTTAGCAATCTAATTCTCGCTGCCGCTGGCTACAATAGATAACAGAATACATAGCACAACAGGTGCGCAAGAGCCTGATGCGAAATGGGTCTGGTGGATTTCTACCGTATTTGCCGGCTTGCAAGCTGGGCAAATCCGAAATCTCGCAACATCAGGAAAACCAGGGTGATTTCGCAATAGCCTCTCAAATGTATTCCGGTAAGTTTTTAAAAATACACGGAGAACATCATGGTGACCTTCATCGGCACGCAAGAAATGCAAAACCACTTGAAAAAAACCCGACTTGAAGACGCAATCACACGTCTGGCCGGGATGATCAAGGAAGATTATTTACGCTGGCAGGCTTTTGACAAGTCAGCACGGGTAGCCAGCCACTCTGATGTCGGCGTCATAGAATTGATGCCAATTTCCGATGGAGTGCAGTATTCATTCAAATATGTGAACGGGCATCCCAAAAATACCCAGGCAGGCCTGCTAACGGTCACCGCCTTTGGCGTGCTGGCAGATGTCAATACCGGCTACCCTCGCCTGCTGTCTGAACTGACACTGACCACCGCTATCCGCACTGCCGCCACCTCGGCACTGGCCGCCACTTTTATGGCCAGACCTGATTGCCGCAGCATGGCGTTGATTGGCAACGGTGCCCAAAGCGAATTCCAGGCTATTGCCTTTCATGCCATGCTGGGCATCAAAGAGTTACGTGTATATGACATCGACCCTGCAGCAACCGACAAGTTAATTCATAATTTGCGCATGTATCCTGAATTGCGGGTGATACGCGCCAATTCCACTGCCGAAGCAGTCAAAGGCGCAGACATTGTGACTACAGTGACGGCAGACAAAACCAATGCCATCATACTGACACCGGAAATGATAGAACCCGGCATGCACATCAATGGCGTCGGTGGTGATTGCCCCGGCAAGACTGAATTACATGCCGATATTTTGCATCAGGCCCATGTTGTGGTTGAATATGAACCACAATCGAGGATAGAAGGTGAATTGCAACAGATGCCAGCTGATTTCCAGGTAACGGAATTGTGGACTATCCTGGCAGGCAAGGCATCTGGTCGCACACATGCTGAACAGATCACGGTATTTGATTCTGTTGGTTTTGCGCTGGAAGATTTTTCTGCCATGCGTTATCTGGAAAAATATGTAATGCAGGCCAATTCGCCTGTACTGGATTTGATACCTGAATTGATGAACCCGAAAGATTTGTTTGGCATGGGAATGGCTGGTAATACTGTAACCAGCCCTACCCGCAGCACAACTGCCTATGCCGTACCGATAAACGCCTGATCCAGGCATTACCGCAAGAACGAAAACAGCGAATGAAAACCATTTCCTTAATTGGAGCGCCAACCGATGTCGGCGCAAGTGTCAGAGGCGCGGGCATGGGGCCTGACGCATTGCGTGTGGCAGGTCTGAACGAGGCTCTGACAGCGCGTCATATAAAAGTCATCGATCATGGCAATTTGCATGGTCCTGCCAACCCCTGGGAACAACCCGTCAACGGCCTGCGTCACCTGAAAGAAGCCATAGACTGGAACCAGGCGGTGTATGACGCCGTTGATCAGGCCCTGCGTGACGGCCACATGCCCATGATGCTGGGTGGCGATCATTGCCTGGCAATAGGTTCGATCAGCGCGGTGGCGGCACACTGCCGCCGCGTTGGCAAAAAGCTGCGGGTGCTGTGGTTTGATGCCCATGCCGACAGCAACCTGTCTACCATCAGCCCCACCGGGAATATCCACGGTATGCCTGTCGCCTGCCTGATGGGCCACGGCCCGAAAGAATTAATTAATTATGGCGGTCACACACCAGCCATAGAACCTGCCGACATCCGCCTGATAGGCATACGCAGTGTGGATGACGGTGAACGACGTTTCATCCACGAAATGGGCATGCAAGTCTTCGACATGCGCTATATCGATGAATATGGCATGCGCAACGTCATGTCTTCAGCCCTCGCCAATCTCGACAGCAATACCCATCTGCATGTGAGCTTTGACCTCGACTGCCTCGACCCGGGCATCGCCCCCGGTGTCGGCACCGCCGTACTGGGCGGGCCCAGCTATCGCGAAGCCCAGCTGTGCATGGAAATGGTCGCCGACACCGGCTTGCTGGCATCGCTGGACGTGGTAGAACTGAACCCTGCACTGGACATACGCAACCAGACCGCCGTATTGGCAGTGGATTTGATCGAAAGCCTGTTTGGCAAATCTACCCTGGTCAGGATGTGAGCATCAACAGGCTACGAAAACTGCAACAGTTGAAACAATTACTTAGAGGCTGTTGCGAAATTAAGATGGCTAGGCGTCGTCGCCGCAGACAGTACTTTAGTACGGCAAGGCGACGCAACAACGCCAGGTTAATTTCGCAACTGCCTCTTAAATGGAATTGCCATCACACGTAACAGTTGCTCATCTTTTGGATAGGCATCAGGTTCATGCACCCCAAGTGCATCGGGAAGTGAACCTGGGTGATAATCAAAGCTGCCAAACAATTGATCCCAGATGGTGACAACTGCAGCATAGTTTTTACCTTCGTTGAAAGCTGAGCTATGGTGGTAACGATGCAGTTCAGTACCCATGAACAGGTAGTTCAAATAGCCTGCCCTGACATCCACATTGAAGTGTGAAACCAATCCCTGAAAACCCGTCAGCACCGCAGCAGCAAAGATGGCCTCTTCTGAAAAACCAAGAAACACAGGCGGCAGCATCAGTATCGCCCTGACATAGGCCCCATTGATGGGATGGCCGACCACATGCATGAAGACATAGACTTGCTGCGGCAGATGATGTGCCACATGCGTCTTCCACAGCCACTGTCCCAACCGGCCTTGTGCCTCGTGGCTGTAACGATGTACCCAGTACCAGAGAAGGTCAGAAATTAAAATAGCGATGCCAGCCTGCGCCCACCAGGGCAGCCAACCCGTATCGTGCAATTTGGGTAAAGCACTCCAGCGCGTCAGTGCAGTCAGACAGAAAGCAGTAGCAGCCAGGGCCGCACCATTGACCAGCATCATGGGAATATCTCTGCGTAAAAAACTACGCCAACTCATGGACCAGTCTGCTCTTGCCGGCATGACCCATTCCAGAAAAAGCATGATGCCTATGGTCGCTCCCAAATAAATGGAATAAGCCTGCCTGGGCACGCCCAGCATTTTCATGGTGTTCATGTAAATGAAGGCCAGCGTCATCAGCAAGCCTAGAGGATAAAACCAAAACTTGATGAACCGGGTGAAATAATCCCGCACAAAACCAGATTTCGGTTCGTGCGTGTAGCCTTTGGCTGATGAGGTTTGCATGTTTTTTACTCCACTGTAAGTAGTATTGTTTGCGCGTTGCTGCCATGGGTAAAACGCAGTTTTTCAAAGTTGGGCATGCCTGAAAACAGCCTTACCCTGAAACCATTTGAAAACCCCAGTGCTTCGACTGGCAAACCAAAGAAGTTGTGATCGACGGTCCCGTTATCGTTAGCATCGTGAAACACGACCACCGCGTAATCACCTGCGGGCAGTGCTGTAAACAGAAAACTACTTTGCCCTTCATTGATAGTTGCACTTAGTTCCAGTTGCCCCTTCCTGGTGACTTCATTTCCTGGCCGGTAGAGCCTGGCAATTGCATGTCCTTTACTTGTTTTAAACCCGTTCGCGATGACCGTCAGGTTGCCATTTGCATCCTGAGCATTCGCGACACTGCTGGTCATGAGCAAGCTAAGCACTACACCAGTCGAAAAAAAAGAAACCTGGCGCAGTTTTGCGGCGATTTGTCTGTAAGTCGTGTTTGTCATCATGTACTTGTCTGAAATTGGACAGGCGTCCATAATCGCAAGCAAATGGAGTTGACCGAAGAACCAAATTCCATTCCGCGCCCATTTACAGACGTTTCCGCCCTTATTGTTCAGGAAGTCGCACCATGCCCGTACAGACAGTAACTGATCGCCGGATACTAAAAACCAGACTGGCTCTGCGCGAAGCGTTGCTCAGTTTGCTGACTGAATGTGGATGGGACGACCTCAGCATCCAGCAAATTTGCGAACGCGCGAATGTCGGACGTTCCACGTTTTATCTGCACTTTGAAAGTAAAGACGCCCTGCTTTCAGAAAGCCTGAATGATTTACGGGATGCATTGACTACCCATGCCAACATGCACACTCCAGTCCAGGGCTTTGCTTTCTTGCCTGGCTTGCTGGCACACATGGAGGAAAATCGACGGGTATTCAGAAACGTCATAGGCCGTCGTAGCGGCTATGGCGTTGAACGTCGATTCCGGGAAATGGTATTTCAATTAATAGAACATGATCTGGCAAAACAGAATGTTGCTGAAATCCAGCGCCACATGCAGGCGCGCTACATCGCAGGCGGGATAGTTGATTTAATGGCCTGGTGGGTAGATGCGCCCGAAGCACCGACAATGAGTGAGCTGAAGCAATTTATACTGGAACACATTGCACGACAATAATCGGGCTTGACCACTGTGCAAGCAAATAGACGGGGTGATTTGTAAGGTTTTGCCGTGTAACCATGACATAACTCAAGTGAATGCCGACTTGACTTGACGCCAAAATCCTTACTCCCTATGATACGTTCAGTGAAATTACCGTTCTACCCATGAAATTATCCCATCCATCCCGCTTGGCGGCAGTGTTTGTTGCACTGTTCAGCATGCTGTTCATGCAGCTTGCCCTGGCTTCGTACGCCTGCCCGGGTATGACGATGGAAGGTGGTCAGGACAGTGCCCGGACATCCTTATCCGCAGACATTGAATCGATGCCCGGTTGTGAAGGAATGGACAAGGAACAGCCTGGTCTTTGCCATGCCCATGCCCAGAACGAATGGAGCAAACAATCGCTCGACAAGCCATCAATGCCTGACGTGCAGGCATTTACACCTGCAGGCATGGTATTGGTGGTAGAGGTCGCTGATTTCACGGCGACCATGCCGCAAACAGCGACTTTCTCCCGCTTGTTGAGCCATACGACAGCACCTCCGATTGCCATACGCAACTGCTGTTTCCGTATTTAAATTTCCAGATAGCCCGTTCTGACCGGCACGCTTATCAGTGTGTCTTGTTATCTATTGCTGTCTGGAGTTTCCATGTTATTTTCTTTCGTCACCCCACATCGTGGGCGGCCACATCCTGTTCGTATTGTCGCACTTGCAGGCATACTGGCTTTATCTCCATTTTTATCTCCATTTACTGCTCTGGCGCTTGATCTTCCTCTGACGCTGGGGCAAGCACAACAGCTGGCTGTGACACGGTCCCGACAACTGAATGCGCAAGATCTGGCGGTCACTGCTGCGCGCGAAATGGCGATCGCCGCTGGCCAGCTGCCTGACCCGGTACTGAAGGTCGGCGTCGATAATCTGCCAGTCAGTGGTGCTGACCGTGGCAGCCTGACCAGTGATTTCATGACCATGCGCCGCGTTGGCATCATGCAGGAAATCACCCGGGCAGACAAACGGCAGCTACGCGCCGAACGCTACGATCGCAGCGCTGACAAAGCACTCGCAGAAAAGACCACAA
This sequence comes from Undibacterium sp. GW821-FHT11B02, assembly GCF_058808955.1. NCBI lineage: Bacteria > Pseudomonadati > Pseudomonadota > Betaproteobacteria > Burkholderiales > Oxalobacteraceae > Undibacterium > Undibacterium sp. GW821-FHT11B02. The sequence continues at coordinate 311,414 of NZ_JBXASD010000004.1, forward strand.
CCATCGCAACCATCCAGCGCGAGACAGCAGTCGCCTGGCTGGATCGCTATTTTTCTGAGCAAATGTTGGCTGTGGTGACGGAACAGATACAACAGGCAAAACTGGAAATCGAAGCTACCGAAGCTGCGTATCGCGCAGGCCGCAGCAGTCAGGCAGATGTGTTTGCAGCACGCGCTGCACTCGCCATGGCTGATGATCGCGCCAGCGAATTTAAAAAGAAACTAAAAAATGCCACAACCACATTAGCTCGCTGGACTGGTGATACATCCGATACCCCACTATCCGGAAAACCTAATGTCGACAATATCGAATTAGACAGAATGTCGCTGGAGACTTCACTGGCGCATCATCCCCAGATTGCCGTACTGAACAGGCAGACAGAAATTGCAGAGACCGATGCCAGGCTGGCTGCAGCCAATAAAAAATCTGACTGGACCGTAGAAGTGGCATTCCAGCAGCGCGGACCTGCCTATTCGAATATGGTATCCATCGGCCTGTCCCTGCCTTTCCAATGGGACCAAAAGAACCGGCAAGACCGGGAGCTGTCGTCCAAACTGGCCATGCTGGAACAATCCAGAGCTGAACGTGACGAAATGTTGAGAGCCCATATTGCCGAAACCCAAATCATGATAGACGAATGGCAAAGCAACCGCGAACGTGTCACCCGCTACGAGCATGAACTAATCCCGTTGGCAAGGGAACGTAGTCAGGCGGTGATGGCTGCCTATCGGGGTGGCAAGTCCAGTCTCAATGATGTATTGGCAGCCCGCCGCAATGAACTCGACACCCAGTTGCAAACGCTGCAATTACAAGCCGACGCTGCCCGTCTGTGGGCACAACTGAATTTCCTGATTCCTGTCGACACCATGAACAAGGATATGCCATGAAAAACAAAAACATCATCATTGCGCTTGCCGTCACCAGCGCTTTTGTCATCAGCGGTTATGGCTTATATCAATTCGGTCTCAGGCAGGGAACACAAGCCGCTTCCAATGCAACAAACAATGCTGCAACGACGAAAAACAGTGGCAACGACAGGAGGGTTTTGTACTGGCATGACCCAATGGCCCCGGGTCAAAAATTTGACAAACCGGGTAAATCACCCTTCATGGATATGCAACTGGTACCGGTGTACGCTGATAGTGTCGATGATGCCAATAGCGCAGATCAGGGCAGTGTCAACATCAGCCCGCGCGTACAACAGAATCTGGGTATCCGCATCGCCGAGGTCAGCAAAGCTAATCTGGTTTCCCCTGTGAGCACTGTCGGAACCGTTGCTTATAACGAACGCGATGTCGCCCTGGTACAGGCGCGCAGCAACGGCTTCGTCGAAAAACTCTATGTACGCGCCCCCCTGGATACAGTCAGGAAGGGACAGCCGCTGGCAGAACTGTATGTTCCGGATTGGGTCGCAGCACAGGAAGAATACCTGACGGCTCGACACATGCAAGCTGCAGGCATCGCAGATTTGCAAGAAGCCGCCCAGCAGCGTATGCGGCTTGCCGGAATGAATGATGAGCAGATTCGTCAAGTAGCCAACAGTGGCAAAGTGCGCCCACGTATCACCATTACTGCACCAGTCAGCGGGGTAGTCTCAGAGTTGACGGCGCGCGAAGGCATGACGGTGATTACAGGTGCCTCATTATTTCGTATCAATGGTCTTGCCACGATCTGGGTCAATGCCGATATACCGGAGAACCTGGCTGCTCAGGTACGTCCTGGCAATAGTGTGGAAGCACGCACACCCTCTTTACCTGGCGTGTCCTTCCAGGGCAAGGTCAGCGCCATCCTGCCGCAAGTCGATACCACCACCCGCACCTTGAAGGCACGCATAGAGCTGGCGAACCCCAATGGCGCGTTGGTGCCCGGCATGTTTGCCACACTGAACTTTAATTCTGGATTACACAAAGATGTCTTGCTGGTACCGACTGAAGCAGTGATTGCAACCGGAACGCGCCATGTGGTGATGCTGGCCCAGGGCGAGGGCAAATTCATGCCTGTCGATGTTGAAATCGGCGCAGAAGCAAGTGGCCAGACGGAAATTCGCAAGGGTTTGGAAGCAGGGCAAAAGGTGGTCGTTTCCGGTCAATTCCTGATCGATTCCGAGGCCAGCTTAAAAGGAACCACAACCCGCATGGGCGGCACACCAGCAGCGAATGCAACAGAGATGAGCAAAGCGAATGGCACGATACATCATGGTAGCGGCAAAGTTGAAAAAATAAATAAGGATGAAATCACGCTATCGCACGGCCCTATCGCCAGTCTGGGATGGGACGCGATGACGATGGGCTTCAAGCTGCCCGCCAGCGGTTTGCCGCGCAATATAAAAGTCGGTGATACGGTGATTTTTGAAATACGCCAGGCACAGGATGGTAGCTACCAGATTGTCTCCGTTTCGCCAACGGCAGGAGCGCAGAAATGATCGCCAAACTGATACGCTGGTCGATTGCCAATCGCTTTCTGGTCTTGCTGGCTACCCTTGTTATCACCGCATGGGGTATCTGGTCATTGTCCCGCACGCCGTTGGATGCAATTCCTGACTTATCCGATGTGCAAGTAATTATCCGCACCAGTTATCCGGGTCAGGCACCGCAAATTGTCGAAAATCAAATCACCTATCCATTGACGACCACCATGCTGTCGGTGCCCGGTGCCAAGACGGTACGCGGCTATTCTTTCTTTGGTGATTCCTTTGTGTATGTGTTGTTTGAAGATGGCACTGATCTTTACTGGGCGCGTTCACGTGTGCTGGAATACCTGAATCAGGTGCAGTCGCGCTTGCCGCCACAAGCCAAAGCCTCACTTGGCCCTGATGCCACCGGTGTCGGCTGGGTATATGAATATGCACTGGTGGATCGCAGTGGCAAGATGGATTTGTCACAGTTAAGGGCATTCCAGGACTGGTTCCTGAAGTACGAATTAAAATCTGTCCCGAATGTGTCCGAGGTGGCCAGCATAGGCGGTATGGTGCGCCAATATCAGATTCAGCTTGACCCGGACAAGATGCGTGCCTACAACATACCCCATGGCAAAATCATTGAAGCGGTACAAAAGGCCAACCAGGAAACCGGCGGATCAGTACTCGAGCTGGGTGAAGCCGAATATATGGTGCGTGCCTCTGGTTATCTGAAGTCGCTGGATGATTTTCGCAAGATACCTTTGATGACGACAGATGCCGGTGTATCCGTGCGCCTGGGTGATGTGGCACGCATCCAGGTCGGGCCAGAAATGCGGCGCGGCATTGCCGACCTGAACGGTGAAGGCGAAGTGGCTGGTGGTGTCATCATCATGCGATCTGGAAAAAATGCCCTTGAAACCATCAATGCTGTGAAAGTCAAACTGGAAAAACTGAAAGCCAGCCTGCCTCCAGGTGTGGAAGTCGTCACTACCTATGACCGCTCCAGTCTCATCAATCGCGCTGTAAAAAACCTGGAAGAGAAATTGATTGAAGAATTCATTGTGGTGGCCATTGTATGCGCTGTCTTCTTATTCCATTTTCGCTCGGCCCTGGTTGCTATCGTCACTTTGCCAATTGGCATCTTGATTGCCTTTATCATCATGTATTACCAGGGAGTAAACGCCAATATCATGTCGCTTGGAGGTATCGCAATTGCTGTTGGTGCCATGGTTGATGCAGCCGTGGTCATGATAGAGAACGCACACAAGCACATGGAAGCATGGAATCATGCCCACCCAAATGAAAAGCTACAGGGTGAAGCGCATTGGCGGGTGATCGGCGATGCTGCTGCCGAAGTGGGGCCAGCCCTGTTCTTCTCTTTGCTGATTATTGTCCTGTCCTTTATTCCAGTCTTCACGCTGGAAGCGCAGGAAGGGCGGCTATTTTCGCCACTGGCTTTCACCAAAACCTATGCCATGGCAGCCGCCGCATGTTTGGCAGTCACATTGATTCCCGTATTAATGGGTTATCTTATACGTGGAAAGATTCCTGATGAACATAAGAACCCCTTGAATCGCCTGCTGATTGCTTTGTATCGTCCCTTGCTTAACGTGGTACTTAGGTTTCCCAAACTGACCCTGGTGCTCGCTGCACTGATAGCAATCGTTACCGTCTGGCCCCTGGCGCGTCTGGGGGGGGAGTTCATGCCGCCCCTTGATGAAGGTGACCTGCTATACATGCCTTCCGCACTGCCGGGTGCAGGTGCGGGCAAGGTCGCAGAATTACTTCAGCAGACAGATCGCCTGATCAAGACTGTACCGGAAGTAAAAAGCGTATTCGGCAAAGCTGGCCGCGCCGAAACCGCGACTGACCCTGCCCCTTTGGAAATGTTCGAGACCACCATTCAATTCAAGCCCAAGGACCAATGGCGTCCCGGCATGACTACCGATAAGCTGGTGGAAGAGCTGGACCGCATTGTCAAAGTTCCCGGTTTATCCAATATATGGGTGCCACCGATCAGGAACCGTATAGACATGTTGGCGACGGGTATCAAGAGTCCGGTGGGTGTTAAAGTGGCAGGAACAAACCTCAAAGAAATAGACAGGATTACCAGCGATATTGAACGTGCCATCAAAAACGTACCCGGCGTTTCATCCGTCCTGGCTGAAAGACTGAACGGTGGGCGCTACATCGATATTGATATCAACCGCGATGCCGCAGCACGTTACGGCCTCAACATTGCAGATGTGCAAAGCATCGTATCCGCCGCCATTGGCGGTGACAATATTGGTGAAACGATCGAAGGTCTGCAACGCTTTCCCATCAATGTGCGCTATCCACGAGAGGTGCGTGATTCGGTAGAGAAGTTGCGCCAGTTACCGGTACTGACCGAACGTGGCGCACAAATCCGCCTGAGTGATGTTGCTGACATTCGTATCAACGACGGACCGCCCATGTTAAAGAGCGAGAACGCACGCTTGTCGGGTTGGGTATATGTCGATATTCGTGATCGCGACCTTAGTTCAGCAGTCCATGACATGCAAGAAATCGTTGCCAGGGAAGTGAAATTGCCAGCCGGCTATTCGATTGCCTGGTCCGGTCAGTTTGAATACCTGGAACGTGCGGCAGCAAAGCTGAAAATCGTTGTTCCCGCGACCTTGCTGATCATCTTTGTATTGCTGTACATGACCTTCAAGCGTGTAGACGAAGCAGTACTGATTATGGCGACCCTGCCATTTGCTTTGGCTGGCGGAATCTGGTTGCTATGGGCACTCGGGCATAATCTTTCTGTCGCCAGTGGGGTCGGCTTCATCGCTTTAGCTGGTGTATCGGCTGAATTCGGCGTGATCATGCTTTTGTATCTGAAGCATGCATGGGACGACAAATTAAAATTGGGCAAGAACAGTGAAACAGACCTGTTGGAAGCAATACGCGAAGGTGCCGTATTGCGTGTGCGTCCTAAAGCCATGACGGTTGCCGTCATCATCGCGGGCCTCGTGCCTGTCATGTTTGGCCATGGCAGCGGATCGGAAGTCATGCAAAGGATCGCCGCCCCCATGGTGGGCGGCATGATTACGGCACCTTTGCTGTCGATGTTTGTGGTGCCAGCAGTGTATTTACTACTGCGACGCCGACTAGCAGGCGATATCAAAAAATGAGAGAAAAACTTCATGCTTCTTGAAGCATGAACGGACCAAGCACTGTACCGTATGGATTCTTGTTTTCTTCTGATGTGTGCAAAGACAGGACCTTGCCCTTCAATGAGAATGCTGATGATGCATATCAGGATAATGTGGATGTTTATGCCTTACCGGGTGATGCTGGTGTTGATGTACATGTGGTTCTGTGCCATCCCAGTCGGCATCATGTTCATGCTGGTGATGCGTGTCATGCGTATGCTCGTGTGCATGCAACAAGGGTTCATGGGTGTGTTCATGTTCATGGTTTTCAGTCAGGTGCAACCAGATACCTGCCAACATCAAAACCGCCGCCTGCCAGAACATGCTGCCTGGATGTTCGCTTAGCAGGAGTAGCGATACGACTGTGCCTACAAAGGGTGCTGACGAAAAATAGGCACCAGTACGTGCAGCCCCCAGATGCCGCAGTGCCAGTACAAACATGACCAGGCTGAGACCATAGCCAGCAAACCCGATCAGACCAACCGACAGCAAGGTGTTGATATGGGGTGGCTGGTAGCCGAGGAACAAGGCTATGCTCAGGTTGACGGTACCGGCAACCAGCCCTTTGATGCCGGCAATTTGCAAGGCATCACTGGCCGCCACCTTGCGGGTCAGGTTATTGTCAATTGCCCAGCACAGGCAGGCAGCAGTAATTGCCAGCGCGCCCCAGGGTACGCCCAATACCGGTACCTGCTCCCAGGATAAAAGCACACCTGCCACCACAATCAACAACATGCCCAGAAAAATGCGCCGGTCAAAATTTTCCTTGAAAACGAACCAGGCCAGCAATGCCGTCAATACCCCTTCCATATTCAGTAACAGGGAAGTTGTCGAGGCTGGCGTCAAAGTCAAACCAGCCATCAGCAACACTGGCCCGGCGATACCGCCAGTGAGTACGGCACCTGCAAGCCAGGGTAGATCTGGCCGTGTGAGCGGCACTAATTTATCCTGACTGTTACGAGACATAGCAGCACGCAGAATAAAAATCAGCAGCAAACCCAGGCCGCTCCCCAGGTACAAGACACCTGCCAGCATGACAGGGGCGATATCCGCCACCATGGTTTTGGCGAATGGGGTGCTAATGCCGAACAGGATAGCTGCCAGCAACGCGTAAATAACACCTTTGTGCATCAAATGAGCTTTCTATAATTTTTTTAAATAGCCAGACCAGCGCGTCATCAATGACAGCCACTACCGTGGCTGCCAAGGTTGCGTACCGGATGTCCTTCCGCAGTCCCCAGGTTCTGCAAAATACCGCAGTCTTTTGTTGCCTGCGTAGTTTTGCACAAATTGCGCAAGGACTTTAGTTGCAGCTCCAACCCCTTCAACTCTTTGATACGATGGGCAACATGACCAATATGCTTGTCCAGCAAGGCATTGACCTCGGAACAATTGTCTTCCGGCACATCACGGAATTGCAACAATTGGCGTATTTCATCCAGGGTCATGTCCAGTGAACGGCAGTGTCGTATGAATTGCAGGCGTTCTGCATGCACTTCACCGTACAGGCGGAAATTGCCCTGGGAACGGCTGGCCTGGGGCAGCAAGCCCTCTTTTTCATAGTAACGTATGGTTTCCACCAGGCATCCGGAACGCTTTGCCAGTTCACCTATTTTCAATTCCATTACACGACCTCTATAATTTTAATGTCAGTGCTTGACTCTATACCTGCTACAGGGTGTCTAATGCTCACTATACCTCTTTTCCGGAGCAAGCATGGCGAACCAACAACATAAATATTCACATTCTCATTCGCCCCCTCATGTACACCCGCACGCGCATGCCCATCAGCACGCTCATCAGCACGACCATGCGTGTTGTGATCATGGGGATGTCAAAGTGACTGAAGATGCAGAAAATGCAATGGCAGCACCAAATTTGAATGCTGCCGACCTGCCTGCAGGTACTTCCACCGTCATGTACTCGATAGAGAACATGGATTGCCCGACTGAAGAGGGCCTGATCCGTAACAAGTTGTCAGGCATGCCAGGTATCGTCAGGCTTAATTTCAATCTGATGCAGCGCAAATTGACGGTCAGCCATACCTTGGAAACGCAGGAGGCAATTCAAGCTGCCCTGACTTCCATCAGCATGCAGGCGGTGTTGTTAAGTGAAGATGGTCAAAACAGTCAAGACGCGACGGCGATACCGCCAACCAACCCATCCAGAAAATGGTGGTTGCTGGGTGCAGGTGCCATGGCAGCAATTCTTGCGGAAGCTTATACCTATATCGGTAACCCCAAAATAGCCGCTCCCGTCATTCTGCTGTCCGTCTTCGCCATTCTTGTCAGTGGTACCAGCACGTATAAAAAAGGCTGGATCGCGCTAAAGAACTTCAATCTGAACATCAATGCCTTGATGACCATCGCCGTCACTGGTGCAGTTATCATCGGTCAATGGCCCGAAGCCGCGATGGTCATGGTGTTGTTCAGCCTGTCAGAGGCAATAGAAGCCATGTCGCTGGACCGCGCCCGCAATGCCATACGTGGCCTGATGGCGATGACGCCGGAAAAAGCCAGTGTCTTGCAAGTAGATGGAAGCTGGCAAACCCTGGAAGCCAAATCAATAGTCGTTGGCGCAACTGTCCGTGTCGCTCCCGGCGAACGTATCCCCATGGACGGAGAAATAAGCAAGGGACAGTCTTCTGTCAACCAGGCCCCTATCACAGGTGAAAGCATGCCTGTTGCCAAAAGCATTGGTGACAAGGTATTTGCCGGTACCATCAATGAAACCGGTTCTTTCGAATACCGTGTAACCGCAGCACAAACAGACTCCACTCTGTCACGTATCATCCATGCGGTTGAAGAGGCGCAGGGCAGCCGGGCACCGACACAGCGTTTTGTCGACAGCTTTGCCAAAGTGTATACACCCATCGTATTTGTGCTGGCGCTGGGCGTCATGCTCATCCCACCGCTGCTGCTGGGCTTGCCGTGGATGGTCTGGGTTTACAAGGCTTTGGTCTTGCTTGTGATTGCCTGCCCGTGTGCGCTGGTTGTTTCCACCCCGGTGACGGTGGTCAGTGGTCTGGCAGCGGCGGCAAAGGCGGGTATCCTGATCAAGGGCGGTATTTATCTGGAAGAAGGTCGCAAGCTGAAATCACTGGCATTGGACAAAACCGGCACCATCACCCAGGGCAAACCTATTGTCACGGACATCAAGTTGCTGACCGGTGAACCAGACACTGTGCTACAACTGGCAGCCAGCCTGGCAGGTCGTTCCGATCACCCTGTATCAGGTGCAGTGACAGCACATTGGACAGCACAGGAAAATGACACTTCAGTATTTGAAGTCAGCGACTTTGAAGCCATTGCAGGACGTGGCGTCAAGGGCCAGATTGCCGGTAAATGGTATTACCTGGGCAATCACCGCCTGATAGAAGAACTTAAAATTTGCAGCGCAACTACCGAGGCCGTACTGTATGCCATGGAAGCTGACGGCAAAACCGCCGTGATCATCGCCGACGAATACAGGCCACTCGCCATCATCGGTGTCGCAGACACCGTAAGAGAAAGCAGCCGCCAGGCGATTGCAGAATTGCATGCACTGGGTATCCGTACTGTGATGCTGACCGGTGACAATGAACTGACCGCGAAAGCCATTGCAAAAAGTGTAGGGATTGACGATGCCCGTGGCAATCTGCTGCCGGAAGACAAACTGACTGCCATCAACGATGAACTGACAAGCTACGGCACGGTCGGTATGGTTGGTGATGGTATCAATGATGCCCCGGCATTGGCCAAATCCAGCATAGGCTTCGCCATGGGTGCCGCCGGCACTGATACCGCTTTGGAAACAGCTGATGTTGCCCTGATGGACGATGACTTGCGCAAGATCCCGCAATTCATCCGTTTAAGTCAGCGTACTGCAGCTATCCTGAAGCAAAATATTGCGCTGGCACTGGGTATCAAGCTGGTGTTCCTGATCATGGCTGTCATGGGCATTGCCACCCTGTGGATGGCTGTGTTTGCAGATATGGGGGCAAGCCTGCTGGTAATCTTTAATGGGCTTCGTCTGGTACGCGGAGTCAAATAAGACCATCAACATAAAAAAGCCCAAAAGCAAATGAATGCTTTTGGGCTTTTTTAATCAATTGAATCTACCGGCAATATCGCTTACTCAACTGCCTTCACCATGTCTTCAATGACTTTCTTGGCATCACCAAAGACCATCATGGTTTTATCCATGTAGAACAATTCATTGTCCAGACCTGCATAGCCAGAAGCCATGGAGCGCTTGTTGACGATGACGGTCTTGGCCTTGTAGGCTTCCAGAATAGGCATGCCTGCAATCGGTGATTTCGGGTCTTTTGCCGCAGGGTTCACCACGTCATTCGCACCCAACACCAATACCACGTCAGCCTGACCAAACTCGCTGTTGATGTCTTCCATTTCAAATACCTGGTCGTATGGTACTTCGGCTTCTGCCAGCAAGACATTCATGTGACCAGGCATGCGCCCCGCCACAGGATGAATCGCATACTTGACCGTGATGCCTTTGTGCGTCAGTTTTTCTGTCAACTCTTTCAAGGCATGCTGGGCACGTGCTACCGCCAGACCATAACCAGGAACAATGATGACAGTCTCGGCGTTACCGAGCAGGAACGCGACGTCATCAGCAGAGCCGGATTTGACAGTACGCTGAGCCTGATCACCCGTAGCAGCAGTAGCTGCTTCGCCACCAAAACCACCCAGTATCACGTTGAAGAAAGAGCGGTTCATGGCCTTGCACATGATGTAAGACAGAATCGCACCAGAAGAACCCACCAGCGAACCGGCAATGATCAGCATGGAGTTATTCAGCGAAAAGCCGATACCCGCTGCAGCCCAGCCAGAATAGCTGTTCAACATGGACACCACCACCGGCATATCAGCACCACCGATAGGGATGATGATCAGCACACCCAATACAAAGGCAATCGCTGCCATGACGACGAACGGTGCCCAGCTTTGTGTCACGCAGAAGGCAATACCAAAAGCCAGCATGGCAATCGCCAGTATCAGGTTCAACTGATGCTGACCTGCAAAACTGACCGGTGCCCCCTGGAACAGGCGGAACTTGTATTTGCCCGACAATTTACCAAAAGCAATGACAGAACCAGAGAAAGTAATCGCGCCGACAAAAGTACCGATAAACAATTCCAAACGATTACCGAAAGGAATTGGCTGGTCTCTTGCCACGATATTGAATACCCATGGTTCAGACACGACGGCGACGGCAATACACACCGCTGCCAGACCAATCAGTGAGTGCATCGCTGCAACCAGTTCCGGCATCTTGGTCATCTCTACACGCTTGGCGAGGGTGGCACCAATGCCACCGCCAACGACCACGCCGATAATCACCAGGCCATAACCCAGACCTGCACCAGCGCTTTCGTTTTTCAGCTTGACGATCAGGGCAATGGTGGTCGCTACGGCGATTGCCATGCCTATCATGCCGAAGCTGTTACCACGGCGTGCCGTCGATGGATGGGACAAACCCTTGAGGGCCTGGATGAAGCAGACGGATGCAATCAAATAGAGCATCGTTACCAGATTCATGCTCATTATTTGTCCTCCTTCGGTGCTTTAGGCTCTTTCTTCTTGAACATTTCCAGCATCCTCTGGGTGACCAGAAAACCGCCGAATACGTTCACTGCCGCCAGTGCCACGGCAAGGGTGCCCATGACCTGGGCCAACGCGCCTTCCGTCAGGCCGGCAGCCAACATGGCGCCGACGATGATGATGGCGGAAATGGCATTGGTCACCGCCATCAAAGGCGTGTGCAGGGCCGGTGTTACTGTCCACACCACATGGTAACCGACATAAATTGCCAGTACGAAGATGATGAGGTTGGTAAGGGTATGACTAACTTCCATAATGTCCTCTCTTTAATTGGATTGAGACATGCAAATCGCTATGACATCAAGCTACTTTTTTAAAGTCGCTTTTGGTCGCGTCACTTATACTCTTTGATACTGGTGATCTGATTCTTGCCATTCACAAAAACGACATTGGGCTGGTACGCTTTTGCCTCTTCTTCTGTCATCGGCGCATAGGTACAAATAATCATCAAATCACCGAGTTGCACGCGACGGGCAGCAGCGCCATTCAGTGAGATTTCACCGCTACCACGTTTGCCTCTGATGGCATAAGTGGAAAAGCGCTCACCATTGTTGACGTTATACAGCTCTATCTGCTCGTTTTCGATGATGTTGGCAGCGTCGAGCAAATCTTCATCTATCCCGCACGATCCTTCATAGTGCAGGTCACACTGGGTCACAGTTGCGCGATGAATTTTGGCGCGGAGCATATTTCTTTGCATGGTCTTTCTACTTTCTGATACTGAAAAAATCTTAAACCTTAAATCTTAAACCTTAAAACTTTTACTCTATTTCTTTAATACTTCGCCTGCTGAGCAAACCAGAGTAGCAGCGATGATTTCATCTTCACGGTTGATAGCCAGTGCAGCATCCTTGTCGATGATGAGTTTGAGGAAGTCCAGCACATTGCGTGCATACAAGGCCGATGCATCAGCCGCCACCAGCGTTGCCAGATTAGGCTCACCAATGATGTGTACACCGTACTTGGTGACCGTTTTGTTCAGTTCAGACAAGGGGCAATTACCACCCTGCTCTACCGCCATATCGACGATGACTGAACCTGGTTTCATGGCCTTGACCGTATCTTCCGAGATCAATACCGGTGCCTTGCGGCCAGGGATCAATGCGGTAGTGATGATAATGTCAGCCTGCTTGGCACGTTCATGCACCAGCGCTGCCTGCCGGGCCATCCATGCAGCTGGCATGGGACGGGCATAACCGCCTACCCCTTTGGCGATCTCACGCTCTTCATCGGTTTCATACGGCACATCGATAAATTTCGCGCCCAGTGACTCGACCTGTTCCTTGACTGGTGGACGTACGTCAGATGCTTCGATGACGGCTCCTAAACGCTTGGCAGTGGCGATGGCCTGCAAGCCAGCCACACCGACACCCATGATCAACACACGTGCTGCTTTGACCGTGCCCGCCGCAGTCATCAACATAGGCATGAAGCGTTGATAGGTATTGGCTGCCAGCATGACGGCTTTGTAACCGGCAATATTGGCTTGCGAAGACAAGACATCGAGTGACTGTGCACGGGTAATGCGCGGTGCAGCTTCGAGTGCGAATGCGGACAGGCCGTGTGTGGCCATTGCCGCAATATTGTCTGCATCAAAAGGATTAAGCATGCCGACCAGCACTGCACCTGATTTCATCAGGCTTCGTTCTGTTGCATCCGGTGCACGCACTTTCAAGATCAGTTCGGCACCAAAAGCATCGGCTGCCGTACCGATTTCAGCGCCCACTGCCTGATAAGCTTCGTCAGTAATGCTGGAAGCCACACCAGCACCCGACTGTACGATCACCTGGTGTTTAGCGGCGATATATTTCTTGATGGTTTCTGGGGTTGCCGCAACACGCGTCTCCCCCGGCCGTGACTCGGCGGGAATGCCGATTTTCATAGATTGCTCCCTGATGTGATTAAATTCGGTGAATAAATTCCGTGCTGATGAGGCCAGGGGCAAGCTCTGCCCCAGGACTAATCTTGCCTGACCGGGTTGTATGACAACTTATACAATTCTTACCCGAATCTTACATTTAATATTCGACAACGATATTACACGCAAAATGTTTTTTAGCACAACCGTTCGTTTTTCTTGATTTTTTGGTTTTTCCAACCTCAATTTCAGGATGTCGTCATTACTTCAGTTCAAAGAAAATATTTATTTCCCCATTAAAAACAGTTACTTAAAGTAACTTCTTCAAGTTGCATCAGTTTGGTGCAAATTGAAAAATGAGAAATTTTCCTTCCATAACCGGACCATAGATAAATTACGCATTAGCTAATTCGCTTTCAAATTTGCTGGATTGCCACACAAAATCTGACGGCAAAGTAAAATGACGGACTTACTGGAAAATGCTATGTCTGCCATTTGGAAACCCTCCGTCACTGTAGCCGCAATTATTGAGCGCGACCAACAGTTTTTCATGATTGAAGAAGAAACACCAGACGGTATCCGCATCAACCAGCCTGCCGGCCATCTGGACCCCGATGAATCGCTGGAACAGGCTGTCATACGCGAAACCCTGGAAGAAACCGCACATGCTTTCACGCCTACCGGCTTGATCGGCACCTACATGTCGCGTTTCATTTCTCCCACAACCGGCGAAGCTGTCACTTACCTGCGTTTTGCCTTCAGTGGTGAACTGGGTGCGGCACAGGACAGGGAACTTGATACCGGCATCCTGCGTACTGTGTGGATGAGCTATGCAGACTTGCAGGCGTCGCAGGACAGACATCGCAGTCCTTTGGTCATGCAATGCATCAATGATTATTTGCAGGGCAAGCGTGCGCCACTATCCCTGTTATTTACCCATCCAAGCGCACTTGGAAACTTGGAACATCAATAATGAGCAAGAAAAAAGTAGTAATCGGCATGTCTGGTGGTGTGGATTCTTCGGTATCCGCCTGGCTGCTGAAAGAACAGGGCTATGAAGTTATCGGCCTGTTCATGAAGAACTGGGAAGACGATGACGATTCTGAATATTGCTCAACCCGTGAAGACTGGATTGATGCCGTCAGCGTCGCCGACGTGGTCGGTGTCGATATCGAGGCCGTCAACTTTGCCAGCGAATACAAGGACCGTGTGTTTGCCGAGTTCCTGCGTGAATACCAGGCTGGTCGTACACCGAACCCGGATGTATTGTGCAATGCCGAAATCAAGTTCAAGGCTTTTCTTGACCATGCCATGAAGCTGGGTGCCGATTACATCGCCACCGGCCACTATGCACGCGTGCGCGAAGTGGACGGCCAATTTCAGTTGCTCAAAGCGATGGACGCCAGCAAGGATCAAAGCTACTTCCTGCATCGTTTAAATCAGCAGCAACTGGCCAATACCCTGTTCCCTTTGGGAGAAATTCACAAGACGGAAGTACGCAAGATCGCCGAACAACTGCAACTGCCGAACGCCAAGAAAAAAGATTCGACTGGCATTTGCTTCATTGGTGAACGCCCTTTTCGCGAATTCCTGAACCGTTACCTGTCCTACAAGCCTGGTGACATCAAAACCCCGGAAGGTGAAATCATAGGCCAGCATGTCGGCCTGAGCTTTTATACCCTTGGTCAGAGAAAAGGCATAGGCATAGGTGGTATCAAATCCCATCAAAATGCCGACGGCAGTAGTGATGCCTGGTATGTGGCAAAAAAGGATGTGGCAGCCAACACGCTGTATGCAGTACAAGGACACGATCATCCATGGTTGTTGTCAGAGTCGCTGGAAGCCGGACAAGTCAGCTGGGTGGCGGGCCATGCACCGCAGGCTGGTGACCTGTCAGCCAAGACACGTTATCGCCAGCCTGATATAGCCTGCGAATTCAACGGAAATGAGCAGCGCTTTGAACTGGTCTTCCCGCAGGCGCAATGGGCCGTCACGCCGGGCCAGTCTGCCGTTCTGTATAATGGGGACATCTGTCTGGGTGGTGGTATTATCGATTCCGCAGTACGCATCCACACTGAGACTTGATCAAAATTGACACAAAAATTGTCCCATGTGCCAGCGCCAGATGAATGTAGTCCAGTATTTATCTGGCCAAAGAAACTGGCGTCTACATCCCAATCGGGAAGAAAGCGTGAAGAATAGTGTTCGTCCCACGAAGATTGATATGCGTATATGTACAACACATCCAATGACTGACGGTCAAAATCTTTCCCCTGACACAATCAATAGCTTGTGCAAACAACGCTAATTTCAAAACAAAATTTAATGTATTTTGTTTACTCTGACAAATCTACTCAATAGACCAAATTATCCAAAATATGTACGGAGAGAGACAATCATCGATTTGACACGATTCATTTCTTTACAATTTAAATCGATGAAATTATATTTACATTTCTATTTCACCAAAAAAGCTAGTCGATATGAATCGTCCTGATACGCAAGCACTAGGTGGTACCGTTAACGCACGCATAGGCAAGGTTTATATGAGCTTGTCAAAAGCACATAGAAAAGCTGCAGACTATGTGCTGTCGAATGTTTTTCGCTCTGCCACGATGTCTATCGACGAACTGGCTAATGCAGTGGGTATCTCTGTTGCAACGGCGAATCGCTTCGCCAGAGCACTGGGATTTGAAGGTTACCCGCAATTTCGTGCAGAGCTGGTTTATGGCTTTGAAGCGATGCTGGCCCCTATCGACAACCTGCGCAGTGAAATTCAGCGTCCTGCTACCAGCACGGAAATCATTTCCAGTTCCCTGAACGAAGATATGGCGAATCTGGAAGCCACCCGCCGCGGCCTGGCACCCGATTTGTGCAACCATGCTGTGCGCCAGATACTGAATGCGGAAAGAATTTATATTGTCGGTTATGGTGCCAGCGCCTTTCTGGCTGGCCTGATGGCGCATGGCCTGGACCCGTTTTGCAACACGGTGCAATCCACGCTGGGTTCCGGCGGGCCATCGAATGTAGCCCGGCAACTGTTTAAATATACCGAGCGCGATCTGGTCATCGGCATTTCTTTTCCACGCTATGCCGAAGACGTTGTCACCATTTTGCAACAATTGCGTGAAAAAGGGGTGCCTATCCTGGCCCTGACCGACGCCCCCAGCTCCCCCCTGGCGTCGCTGGCCAATGTCACGCTGTACGCGCAGACCAGACGCAATTTCTCACCCAATTCCGAAGGCGCAGCACTATGCCTGATCGAAGCTATTTGCAGCGCTGTCGCCCATCAGGCCAAAGCACCCGTGCATGCGGCGTCGGAAATGACCAAGTTCATGTTGCCCTGGTTGTATCAGGAACCCAACGCCAGCCGTAAATCCCAGGCAGCGGCTGCCAGTAAAATCATAGACGTGGATCGCCCGGCTTAAACCCGGGTATTGAAAATGAATGCCAAAGCCAGCGCCGCCATCATCATTCATGGTGGCGCTGGTACCATACTGCGCAGCTCACTGACAGCAGGGCAGGAGCAGGATTACCTGACCGCACTGTATGACGTTGTCGTCGCCGCTGCCAGTATGCTGGCTAATGGTGGCAGTGCACTTGATGCAGTGACACTGGCTGTCAGCCTGCTGGAAGACTGCCCTCTTTTCAATGCGGGTAAAGGCTCGGTATACACCAGTGCCGGACAGATAGAAATGGATGCCGCCATCATGGATGGCCAAGATCTTCGCGCTGGTGCAGTCGCCTGTGTTACTCGCCTGCGTAATCCAGTGCGTGCGGCACGCATGGTCATGGAACACAGTCCCCATGTGTTGATGGTAGGCCGGGGGGCGGAAGACTTCGTCCTTCAACATGGCGCACAAGCGGAGGATGCCGCTTACTTCCATACAGAACAGCGTTATGTGCAATTGCTGCGCGCACAGCATGAAACAGGTGTCCTGCTGGACCATGATGCAGAAAAACTGGTCGCAGCATCAGAAGCAAAAACAGGTACAGCACCACTCGATCCTGATAAAAAGTTCGGTACCGTCGGTGCCGTCGCCCTGGACTTGCATGGCAATCTGGCTGCCGCCACCTCTACCGGCGGCATGACAAATAAACTGCCAGGGCGTGTCGGCGACACGGCCATGCTGGGTGCTGGCTGCTACGCGAACAACCGCACTGCGGCCCTGTCTGCCACTGGCACTGGCGAAGCCTTCATGCGCAGCCTCGCGCTGCACGATATTGCCGCACTCATGGACTATACCGGCCTGAGCCTGGAACAGGCCGCACACAAGGTGGTGATGGAAAAATTGCCGCAAGTGCAAGGTCGCGGCGGCGTCATCGGCATAGACAGGCAGGGTAATATCGTCATGCCCTTCAATACTGAAGGCATGTACCGGGCCAGCATGCGCGTCGGCGATGCGCCGTTGATAGGCATTTACAGCAATTTTCAGAAACGGTAGTTTCTCCCTCCGATTACCGGAAACAGTTATTCAAAGTACACCTATACTGCGGATGTCTTCACCTAACGGAATCGTCAATCATGCAAAATCTTCCTAGAATTGGCCTGGCAGTGCTGGTAATTGCCATCCTGTTTATCTTGAACCCATTTGCCACCATCCCGGCTGGTCATCGCGGCGTGCTGACCACGTTTGGCAAACCCTCTGACGAAGTCTATAGTGAAGGTATCCACTTTGTCTGGCCAATTGCACAAAAGCTGAACAAGGTATCGGTCGCCATCCAGAAAGGTGAAGGCGACGGTGATGCTGCATCGAAAGACTTGCAAACCGTACATACCAAGATTGCCATCAACTATCATGTCAGGCCAGATGCTGTGGTGTCGGTCTATCGTGATCTTGGTAATGAACCGGGTGAACGTATCATCATCCCCAGTGTGCAAGAAGCAGTAAAGGCCGTCACCGCCAGGTTTACGGCTGAAGAACTGATCTCACGCCGCTCGCAGGTACGCGATGAAATCGTGCTCGCGCTCAAAGAACGCATGGCAAGACATGGCCTGATCGTCGATGAATTTTCCATAGTCAATTTCAATTTCAGCAAAACCTTCAATGAAGCCATCGAAGCGAAAACCACCGCAGATCAGCTGAAAATGAAGGCCGAACGCGATCTGCAAAGGATAGACGTGGAAGCCAAGCAAAAAGTATCCCGCGCCCGTGCTGAAGCCGAAGCACTTGCCCTGCAAAGACAGCAGGTAACGCCAGAATTGTTGCGCCTGCGTGAAACCGAGAATCAGGCCAAAGCGATAGAGAAATGGGATGGACACCTGCCTACCACAACCGGTGGTGCCATCCCTTTCATCAACATCGGTAAATAATTTCGCGTGAGTATAGCCATGTCCGAACAAAAATCTTCCGCCCGCTTCACGCTGTTTTGCATACTCTTGCTGCTGGTATGGTACATGCTCGACACGCCAATGGACCTGAATATTGACTGGGACCTGGAAGACTTCGACATCTTCTCCAGTTCCGGCATGTCCCTGCCCGGCATCGCCGTCGCTATCATCGCCGCAGTCTTCGCCATGATCATGGCTGGACTGGTCATCGCCGGGGTGTCGTTTTTACTGGTGGGAATAGCTGTGCTGATAGGTGGCCTGTTCCTGATGGTGTTTTCACCATTCTTGTTACCGCTGGTGTTGTTGTTGATTGTGGTGAGTATTTTTAAGAGGAAGTCGCGGTAGTTTGAAACTTGGCGTAATTCGCTCCGCTTAGGCCATATTGCTCCAAAATATTTTGGCGAAGCTTTTTTATTCACTACGTTCGTTGAGTTACGATTGCAGGTCGGGGATAGCCCGACAGCTACTCACTTTTCTTTTCTTCTCCGCAAAAGAAAGTATCTCGGCCACCGGGCCCAGACCCGGCTTGTGTCCACGAAGGATAATCGTTTTAATTAACGGCGAAAATATGCAACGAACGCCGCTGGGCTCCAGCCTACGCTGGAGCGACGAAATGTGATTGCCGTCTATCAGCAGAAACCCATTTTCACCCTCTCCTTGAAGGAGAGGGAATTTCGATCTACAGAACCGCAATACCTGGCTGCGCAGAACATTCTGCACAGCTAACAGGCAGCATGTATTTATACAGTCTCAGCAGAAATAACCTGCGCTGCCGCATTCACCACCGCCGCAATCCGCCCCACATCACGCAATTGCGTCGCCGACATGCCTTCTTTCTTCAACAATTCAAAATGCGATTTCACGCAGAAATGGCATTTACCAATGATAGATGCAGACAAGGCATACATTTCAAAGCGACGTTTGTCGACACCACCATTGGTCGCATAGGCATTCATGCGTAACTGGGCAGCCTGGGTTTTCAGGTCAGCATCATCTGCCATTTCAACATAGGGATACCAGACATTGTTCATGCCCATCAAAGCCGCTGCTGTCAGCGCTGCATTGATTTCTTCTGGCGTGATTGCACCACTGGATTTGATGGCTTCAATGATCACGGTGCTTTTTGCCGCAAAAGCCGCTGCCAGTGCCACACCTACGGCATCATTGCCTTCCAGGCTGGAGCGGGCAATCGTGCCATCGATGTTCAGACGGATATCCTTGGCATAATCAGGGATACGGCTTTTAATTAAATTCAAGAATTCCATAGTATTTACCTATCAAAAAGTGGTTTTAAAACCCGCCGGAGCGGGTTTATTTTACAGCCGGGCTAAACTCGATTACAGAGTTGCGCCGCCTACTGTGCGGTTGCATGGGCACAGTTCGTCTGTTTGCAGACCATCCAGAATACGCAGGATTTCTGTCGGGTTACGGCCAACGTTGAGGTTGTTCACAGAAACGTGCTGGATGACATTGTCAGGATCAACGATAAAAGTCGCACGCAGCGCAACGCCAGCGTTCACATCACGTACACCCAGCATGTCGACCAAAGAACCAGTGGCATCACCGAACGCATAGTGGTTCAGTTTGTCCAGGTCTTTGTGTTCCCGGCGCCATGCCAGTTTGCAGAATTCGTTATCTGTAGAGCCACCCATCAAAACCGCATCGCGTTCTGTGAAGTCATCGGCCAGTTTGGCGAATTCAACGATTTCAGTTGGGCATACGAATGTGAAATCTTTTGGGTAGAAATAAATGATTTTCCATTTGCCAGGAAAAGAAGCTTCTGTGATGTCCTCAAATGCAGACACGCCATTTTCTTCATGATGATTGAAGCCTGGTTTAGCAGCTGGGACTTTGAATGCGTCAAGTTTTTGACCTACGGTTTTCATTAAACTCTCCTGATTTGACATAAAGGTGGACAACAAATCCACAACGGATCGAAGCATATCACTATGAATTTCAAATATCCAATAGATTTTAACTACCATTCATTTAGTTAAAAAATATCTGACACGCCCCCACATCCATGAGTAGCGACATTTGTCATGGCTACCTGAAACCAGTTCAGGAGCCCCTGTCATCACGGCGCTTTACACCGGCCAGCAGCGTAAACCAGAATACGGTTCCCTTGCCTACTTCTGTATCAAAGCCTATCTCGCCACCCATTTTTTCGACAAAGGTCTTGGTAATATTCAGGCCCAGACCTGTCCCGCCCTGTTGTCTGGTATTGGTACCGTCAGCCTGTGCAAATTTCTTGAAAATCTGCTCCCTGAACGCCGGAGATATACCAGGCCCTTTGTCGCGGACTTCGACTTTATAACTTCCCGATATTTCAGAGATATGAATTTCGACTTCATCGCCAGTCGGCGAAAACTTGGCTGCATTTGACAGCAGATTGGCAAACACCTGCATTACACGTTCGCTGTCCCCCATGGCCCATGCCTGTGCGGGGTAGGTCAAGATACGGTAACGTACATTCAATGCCTGGGCATAGGCGGCATTGGCTTCTATCGCCTGCCGGGTGGCAGCTACCAAATCAAAACGTTCAATATTGATGACCATTTTGCCGGATGCCAGTTTTTCCATGTCGAGAATGTCATTCACCAACACCCCCAGTCGCTGACAATTCTTGTGTGCGACTTTGATCAGTTGCATGACTTTGGGTGCAAGTTCACCAGCCACACCGCTTTCCAGCAAACCCAGGGCACCGCGTATCGATGTCAAAGGCGTGCGTAGCTCATGACTGACGACGGAAATAAATTCAGATTTGATGCGGTCAGCTTTGCGCTGCTCGGTCAAGTCGAGTACAAACCCTACCCATTCTTCGAACGAGCCTTCAAGCTGCGCCAGCCCAACCATGACAGGAATACGAATTCCATCTCCGCGTATCACTTCACCTTCATAAGGTTTAGCCTGACCATGCAGGCGCAACTCCTGCAGTGCCTTGTCATGACTGACATGGCTTTCCCCCGATGCCTTATCCAGCCAGTTCATGCCCGAATCAATAAATTCTGACCGGGTCACCCCGACCAGTTGCAGCAAGACATCATTGGCTTCTGTCAGCCTGCCATTCAGGCTACCTTGCATGATGCCAATAAGACTGGAGTTAACCAGGCGACGCAGACGTGACTCACTGACCAACAGCGCTTCCACCATGCGTGATTTTTCTTTGCTGGCTTGCTGCGCAGCATCACGGGCAGCCACCAGACTACGTTCCGCCTCCTTCATCTGGGTGATGTCGCGCACACTGAATACACGCCCGATGCGGCGATCACGCAAGAACTCGGGCTTGGAAACACAAACAAAATAACGACCGTCTTTCAGGATCAGCAAATCTTCCGTTTCCAGGTTGGGGTCATCCAATACTTTTTGCAGGTTGAGAAAGAAACCATCGGCATCCTGCAAGGCGGCTTTCAGGTAAGCAAATATTTGTGCTTCGTCGCGACCTGCCAGCAATTCATCCGGCAACTGCCACATGCCAGAAAAGCGTTTATTGAGATTGATGATATTGCCGTACAAGTCTACCGACAATATGCCTTCAGCAGTCGCATCCAGTGAGCTTTGCAATTGTGCGATCAGGTGTACCTGTCCTTCTGCAAGCTGTCGCCGATGGGTGATATCTTCAGCATGAATGACAAAATAATCCTGTCCTTCGTCACTGAATGCAGACACTCTTTTTTCGACAGGAAAAGATGAGCCACTATGCGTCAGCCATTCACTTTCGGCCACAGTGACATCCTGGTCGGCAACATCGGCGTGCAAAGCTTCCCAAAAAAACACGTCTTGCAAAGAGCATTCAACATGTGCCAGCGGTTGCCCCAGCAAATCGGCACGCTTATACGACAGCATCTGGCAAGCGACTTGATTGACATCCACCACAGTCATTTGAAGTTTATCCACCACAAGCACGGCTTCGCGACTGTGGTCTATCATATGCCGCAGCAAACCATTACTCAATGTCGATGAGGGCTGTGACATACTGGTGTAGATGACTTCCGGTTAGCGCGCGCCAGGCAAGGGATTGTTCTGGGGTTTCTTCGACTGTGAATCAAAATAATAATTAACCCGTTTGCGTGGGTTCAGGTATTCATAAATTGCCCTTGGCAGCAAACCGGGTTTGATGCTGGCGCTGATAGACAGTTCCTTACTCTCTTCCGCCAGGTCCAGAATGATGGCATCTTCCTTAGGTATTTCAGCGTCATACATCAGCACACGCGGGCGCAAGGGCTTGCCAACATTCACATTCATCACCAGTCCTATGGCTTCATTCGACAGTCGTACCAGCGTACCTGGTGGATACACTCCCAGGCTCTTGACCAGCGTCGCCATCACCGCCTGATCAAATTGCGTCCTGCGATGGGCATACATGGTTGATAGTGCTTCGTGTGGTGTCAAGGATTGTCTTGGGTCATTATGATTACACAAATTATCATACACATTGGCAATTGTCACGATGCGACTTGGCATGCGTATTTCATCACCCTTCAGGTGGTGAGGATATCCGCTGCCATCCATAAATTCGTGATGCTGGGCGATGACATCCAGCACTGTGGTGGACAGACCGGCCTTTTTTCCGACATCCACACCATACTGGGGGTGCAATTCAAAAAAATTCTGTTCCACCTTGGTCAGGGGTTCGGTTTTATTCAAAATATGTTCTGGCACATTCACCTTACCCAGGTCATGGAACAGGGAGGCTATACCCACCGTCTTGATTTGTGCCGGGGACCATTTCATTTCATGCGCCAGCATCATGGCCAGTACCGACACATTCAGGGTATGGAAATACATCTCTTCACTACCCGCCGCCTGCTGTATCAGATGCATGACGGTATCCGTGCCACTGAGAAATACTTCAGCCATGCTGTCCACCAGCTTGCCGGCTTCCTGTATCGTTTCTGCAGGCTGGGAAAAAATCAGCTTGTTGATACTTTTGACGACCTTCGCTGCCTCGACAAATTTCTCTTCACAACGAGCGATTTCCTCACGCTGTTTTTGCAGTTTTTCAAAGCGGGCTCGCTTGGCGTCAATAATACTGGCATATACCTTACCAGCAGCCACAGCTGGTGCAGTTGTTGCCGTGGGCGCTGCAGCAATGTTTTTGACAACTGGCGTGGTAGATACAGGATCCGATTTGGATGGAATATACCGCACATGCTTGAGCTTCAGGGCCATCAGCTCGTCGATCTGTTGCTGGCTGGTGATCTTGAACGAGTTCATGGGAAACGAATGTTCAAACCAACTCAGATCGAGTTTGATGAACATTCCTATCCTGATCTGATCAATCACAATTAACTGGCTGTCATCGGACATGGGCGGCAATTATAGGTATTTCTTCTGACGATAGCATATGCACCCTGCATTTGCAAAAAGTTGACCAACGGAAATATGTCCGACTGCTCAGGAACGATACGCACAGAAAAATCAGCTTTATCCAAATGCAACGTTATAATCGCTGACTTGAACTTTTTGTGAGTGAATTAACGTGTCTGATCGCCTCGCTGTCCTGCCGCAATATCTGTTGCCAAAACAAGCATTGACCGTATTTGCCGGAAAATTTGCCAACGCCAAAGCAGGCAAACTAACTACTCGCGTCATAAAGTGGTTTGTCGGCAGATACCAGGTCAACATGAATGAAGCGGCAAACTCTGACATCAGCAGCTATGCCAGCTTTAACGAATTTTTTACCCGCCCCTTGCGGGACGGTGCGCGCCCACTGGCGAGCTGCGACTTGCTGAGCCCAGTAGATGGTGCTATCAGCCAGTTCGGGCCGGTTGCCCAGGGTCAGATATTCCAGGCCAAGGGCCATAGCTATTCTGCTACTGCATTGGTGGGCGGTGATGCCAGCCTGGCAGCACAATTCAATAATGGTAATTTCGCAACGCTGTATCTCAGTCCGCGTGACTATCACCGCATCCATATGCCTTGCGATGGCCGTCTGACGCGCATGATTTACGTGCCAGGTGCCTTGTTTTCCGTCAACCCCACCACGGCGCGCGGCGTGCCGGGCCTGTTTGCCCGCAATGAGCGTGTGGTCTGCGTTTTTGAATCTGCCTTCGGCCCCTTTGTATTAACCCTGGTTGGTGCCACCATAGTCGGTAGTATGGCAACCACCTGGCATGGTGTGGTTAATCCACCCCGCAGCGCAAAAGTACGCGAATGGCGCTATGACGATCAGCAAATCATCCTGAAAAAGGGTGAAGAAATGGGGCGTTTCCTGCTCGGATCCACGGTTGTTATGCTATTTCCTCAAAATACGCTGGCCTTTAATCCGGACTGGGCAGTGGAAAAATCCATATGTATGGGCGAAGCTATGGCCAATCTGGCAAGCTGAGCCAGCCTGTACCCTCATAAAGTCCACGAATACTCCTCTCATAAATTGACAGGCCTCAGCTTGAAAGCCATGTCATATTGACCATTCCATCTGGCAGCATCTGCTGCCAGACCTCTGTATATATTGCGCATAGTTTCCCAAAGGGAAATATCAGCGTAAACCTCCTCGAATGTGTCGGACAAACTCTGGTGTTTTCCAGCGATAACTGCTGCACATCAAACACTGCATAAAAAACGCTTGCCAAACCTATGCGAATATTCAATAATCTAAATAAGAATTGTTATCGTTTAGATTTGCAAGGTAAAATATGACTACGAATGATGCTATTCAAGACTTGAAACCGGGAACAGAACCTGTTGCGATACAACCGCAAACGCCTGTACCTCGCCTCAAGAGTGCAGACCTGATGCAGCAAAAACGCGAAGTTGAAATTGATCACGAAGGCCGGATTTATCGTCTGCGTATCACTCAACTGAACAAGCTGATATTGACTGCCTGAAGCTGTTATTGACTGATGGAGCGTAACTATGCCGGATGAAACGCCAATGAATGCTGACCCGTCTGCATTGACGGGCAAATCAAGTCAACCGGAACTGCTGGTGTCAGCCGTCTTGCACCTGATGTCGCACTACACAGTCAATAGCACACAAAGCGATGCAGAACAGTCCAGGACCAGACTGGCATCGGTGATAGAGCGTCATTTGAAAGCATTGGCCAATTTACCGGATTTGGCACCGGTATTGAAGGCCACCTGCCAACAACTGTCCGAACAATGGGCGAGTCTGGTGGAGATAAAAACTTCACAGCAAAACAAAATGCACAGACTGGGCTGGCTGCTGGCCGGCACCCGACGAGATTTGAATTAATGGAGCTGGTTTCATGATTGTATGTGTTTGCAATAATGTCTCTGACAAGAAGATACACCAGGCTGTTGCCATGGGTGTGACCACTATGTCTGAATTGCGCGAGCAACTGGACGTAGGCACTTGCTGCGGTAAATGTGCAGGTTGTGCCCGCCAAGTTATGCGTGACTGCATGGAGACGCACACCAGTAAATCGTCAAGTCTGCAAAATTTCATACAGCAATTACATTTTCAGCCCAGCGCTCAGCCTGCCTGAGGATCATCATGTCCGCACTCACACTTCGTCACGATACCGCCCCAGCACCGCTACCCAAATCCCGGATAGTTTCTTTTGCCTGCATAGTGCTGGCTCACCTTGGCTTGTTTTATGCGCTGGAGCATGGATTGATTTCTCATGCGGTGCAGATATTGCCGAAAGAAATGATCATGACGATCATGCAGCCCCCCGTCATCAAACCAGAACCACCGCCAGCACCTGTCCCGACCAAAAAACTGGCCAGTCTGCCTACCCCTGTACCTATCGTGCCGCAGATCACGCCGGTCGTTGATATTCCGGCAGAACAACATCAAATTACCGTACAGGCTTCAGTACAAACACCGCAACCAGCAGCAACTGTCACAGCCAAGGCAGAAGCCACTAGTACATCGGCACAAGCTGCTCCCCCAAAACAGATTAGTGCCGTCGAGTATCTGCGTCCGCCACAGGCAGATTACCCGCCAATGTCACGTCGCATGGGTGAAGAAGGCAAAGTCACATTACGGGTTTTAGTAAATGAAAAGGGCATCGCCGAAAAAGTCGATATCCAAAAATCTTCAGGCTCCAACCGTCTGGACGACGCCGCCAAAACAGCGATCTTGCGTGCGATTTTCAAGCCCTATCTGGAAGACGGTAAAGCACTGACCGTGATTGCCACGGCGACGATCAGTTTTAGTTTGAATACCTAGACCATTTAAGTTTTAGTGCCATGGTCAAAATAAGCTGACACCAGGGATCTCCCCATCCCGTCTGCCTTATTTTTGATAATTGAAGTATGGCAACGACAGAGGCAGGCTGCATTATTTGCAAGTCTTGCCTCTTTTTTTATTCATATGCTCTATGATGTTGTTATCAAAAGCCAATAATCTGGAAGGAAAGCCATGAAAGGCGATGCAAAAGTCATCAAACTCTTGAATGCTCAATTAACCAATGAATTGAGCGCCATTAATCAGTACTTTTTGCATGCGCGCATGTATAAACACTGGGGTTTCGAAAAAATAGCGAAAAAGGAATATGCTGAATCCATCGGTGAAATGAAGCACGCCGACAAGCTCATCGACCGCATTCTCATGCTGGGTGGCTTGCCCAATCTGCAGGCCCTGCATAAGTTAATGATCGGTGAAGATACGCATGAAATGTTGCAGTGTGACCTGAAGCTGGAAACAGCTGCACAAAAAACGGTTAAAGAGGGTATTGCTTGCTGCGAAACTGCAGGTGACTATGTATCGCGTGATCTGTTCCAGATGATACTGGAAGACACCGAAGAACATATAGACTGGCTGGAAACTCAACTAGAGCTGATAGAAAAAATTGGCATCCAGAATTACCTGCAGTCGCAATTGTCGACAGACGAATAAACCAGCCACAGCTGTGTTATTCATAGCAGAACTGATTGCAGTTGCGGGATGATTGGCTCAAAATCAAAAAAAGGGATGACAAGCAAGCGTCACCCCTTTTTTTATTTTTACTGCAGACTTATCCTGGCAAGCTGTCTTTGAAGGAAGCACGTTCCGACAACTTGTCAAACAATTTGGCTAAATTCGGATAATCGCCACGCCAGTCAATTTCCGGGAAGCGGAAGCTCAGCCAGCCCAGCGCGCACGCAACACTGATATCGGCCAGCGTCAAATGGGTGCCAGAACAAAATGGCGCCTCACCCAGACCACTGGACATGGATTTAAGACCAGACAACACTTTGCTCATTTGTCTGTCCACCCATGCCTGACTTTGCTGCTCTGCCGGGCGCAAGGTTCTTTCCAGGCGGATCAGAATAGCAGCATCCAGTATGCCGTCTGCCAGGGCTTCCCAGCATTTGACTTCGGCGCGTTCGCGACCATTGGCAGGGATAAGCTTGCCAACAGGTGTCAAGGTATCGAGATATTCAACGATGACACGCGAATCAAACATAGCTCCGCCGTCTTCCATCAAAAGACAAGGTACTTTACCCAGGGGATTGGAGTCCTGAATAGTGGTATCCTCCGCCCAGACATTTTCCTGGAGGAAGGCGTAGTCGAGTTTCTTTTCCGCCATGACAACGCGGACTTTTCTTACAAAGGGACTGGTGATGGAGCCAATTAGTTTCATAGGAATCGGATAGAAGGTTTAGCGCGGATTATAGCATCCACGCATGGAATCCCATGCAGAACGGGGCTACTTGCATAGCGGCAACAAGCAAGTGTTTATGCTGTTTGAAGGCAATCAAATGGTAAAATCGCATATTCGGCACAAAAAAACCAATTTTTAAGCTACAAAAATTAACTTTTGCAAAACAACAAATGTTTGCATAAGTTAAAGTATTGTTGTTTTTTGCGCAAGCCTTTCTGTTTTTCTTCTACTTTTGTCCATCATGTCCCTATCTTCACTCTCTGCCCTCTCCCCGCTCGACGGCCGCTATGCAAGCAAAGTGGATGCTTTGCGCGCCACCCTGTCTGAAGCGGGCTTCATGCGTCACCGCGTCAAAGTCGAAGTATCCTGGCTGCAAGCCCTGGCACAGGCTGGTTTTGATGAAATCAAGGCTTTTTCTCCGGCATCCATTGCCCTGCTGGACAAACTGGTTGCCGAATTTTCTGAAGCTGATGCACAACGCATCAAGGATATCGAAGCTGTCACCAATCACGATGTCAAAGCAGTTGAGTACTGGCTGAAGGAACAAGTCAAGGATGTACCAGAACTGGTTGCCGCCAGCGAATTCATCCACTTTGCCTGTACATCTGAAGATATCAACAACACTTCGCACGGTATGATGCTGAAGACTGCGCGCAATGATGTCATGTTGCCATCGCTACGCAAGCTGATCGACAGACTGACTGAACTGGCACACACCAATGCCGATGTGCCCATGCTGTCACGCACCCATGGCCAGGCTGCCAGCCCGACGACACTGGGCAAAGAAATGGCCAATGTCGTAGCCCGTCTGCAACGCGCCATCAAACGTATTGAACAGGTTGAAATCCTGGGAAAAATGAATGGCGCAGTCGGCAATTACAATGCCCACCTGTCCGCCTACCCGCATCATGACTGGGAAAGTTTTTCCAAAAACGTCATCGAACAGCGTCTGGGTCTGACTTACAACCCGTACACCATACAGATAGAACCGCATGATTACATGGCCGAGATGTTTGATGCCTTCGCCCGTGTCAATACCATCCTGCTGGATTTGAATCGCGATATCTGGGGTTATATCTCGGTCGGCTACTTCAAGCAAAAAACCAAGGCGGGAGAAATCGGTTCTTCCACCATGCCACACAAGGTCAATCCTATCGACTTTGAAAATTCTGAAGGCAATCTGGGTCTTGCCAATTCCCTGCTGCGTCACCTGTCCGAAAAACTGCCGGTATCCCGCTGGCAGCGTGACCTGACTGATTCTACAGTTCTACGCAATATCGGTGTGGCCTTTGGTTATACCCTGCTGGCCTATGATAGTTGCCTGCGCGGTTTGAATAAACTGGAAACCAACCCTGAACGTCTGGCTGCTGACCTCAATGCAACCTGGGAAGTATTGGCAGAGCCGGTACAAACCGTAATGCGTCGCTATGCGGTTGAAAACGCTTACGAACAATTGAAAGAACTGACACGCGGCAAAGGCATCACCAAGGAAGCCTTGCAAGAGTTTGTCGAAGGTCTTGCTATCCCACGCGATGCTAAGGATTTGCTGCTGGCAATGACACCGGCAAATTACATCGGCATCGCTGCGAAACTGGCAAAAGCTATCTAATCGTTAATCAAGAAGACCATTAACCACAGAGACACTCAGACACAGAGGAAAAGCAGAGAAAAAGCAAGCTTGCATCACATTGCTTTTCTCTCTTTTGTTTTTCTCTGTGTCTGAGTGTCTCTGTGGTGAGCCTTTTGGTCTTACTTAATTATTTATTTCTGCGAACGGAACGGGAACATCAACTGTTTCACGAAACCGTCAGGCATATAGTCGCCCTGTACGCCATACTTTTCCGGGAAGCCTGTTTGCCCCTTGATCGCCGTACCAAATATATGGTCGAGGAAGGCATAATGCGCCGCATAATTTCTGTCGATGGCCACATCATCGGATGAGTGGTGCCAGTGATGGAAATCCGGTGTGACGATCACGTATTTAATCGGTCCCCATGGCAAGTGCACATTGGCGTGATTGAACACTGCCTGGAAACCTACCACGATGATGTACCAGTCCATCACCGTCTTGTCGAAACCCAGTACATACAAGGCACCGAGCACGCCAACCCGCGTAACAATCAGCTCAAGGATGTGCTGCCGTGAACCGGCCAGCCAATCCATGGTTTTGGCTGAGTGGTGCACTGCATGGAAACGCCATAAAAATGGAATTTCATGATACGCCCTGTGGGTCCAGTACTGCACCATGTCCGCTGCCAGAATGCACAATAGCAATTGCGGGAAGAAATAAATCGACTGCACAAATGCGCGTACGCTGTCATGCGCCATCCAGCCAAACAGTTTGTGAATAGCAAAATTGACAGTCAATAGAGCCAGACCAACGATGAAATGATTGACAGCGAAATGGACCATATCGGTTTGCCATTC
Source organism: Undibacterium sp. GW821-FHT11B02 (assembly GCF_058808955.1). Taxonomy (NCBI): domain Bacteria; kingdom Pseudomonadati; phylum Pseudomonadota; class Betaproteobacteria; order Burkholderiales; family Oxalobacteraceae; genus Undibacterium; species Undibacterium sp. GW821-FHT11B02. The sequence continues at coordinate 341,767 of NZ_JBXASD010000004.1, forward strand.
GCGCCTGAAAATCAACTGCCCTTTATATAGCGGAAAGATTTTTTCTATCGCCACGAAAATGATGGTGGACCCCAGCAGATCAAGAATGAACCAGTCCAGACCTATATAAGGCGTATGGTCTGGAAAATCAGCCACAGGAACATGCGAGCCACCTAGTGCCAGGCTGGCAAACACCAGCATGCCGGCAACTCCATTCAAACCACGGCGTCGCCTGAACAAGACATTGAGCAAACTGATGACGCCAGATAACAGCAAGGCCGCAAACAGGATATGCCGGATCAGATCAGGTGAATACTTGTGCCTGAGTTCTGGTGTGGTCAGGTATTGCGGAAAATGAAAAGCCAATACGCCAAGCAGGCAAAGAAAAGCCAGGGTCAGCGCTAATACTCCGCTGGCCAATCCGGTGCCCGGTTCCAGCGGCCCGCTTTGATCCAGCAAATCTGTGGTCTCACTGACAGCTTGACTGACGTTCCCCAAAACGGACTTTGCAGGTTCGACCAGTTTTTTTTCCAGAATTTCAGGTTTCATTGTGACTATGATGAAATTAATAACATACGTCTATGATAATAGACTTAATTACCTGGCCGTGAAAAAGATTGCTGCAATTTGTAAGGCAGACCAGTGTCCGCTAGCCATAAAACTGAAAAACCGCAGCCAGTTCATCTTGATTTTGCAACAAGCCCACTTTGTTCCTACTATGATGTGATTCGCTACGGCTGGAAAATAAATGGCCGGTCAGCAAGCTTTTCTATTTTTTGCTATATTAGTCCTACTTAGAACTAATTATCTCTTTCATCAGAGGAGCCCCTATGCCTGAAATGCAAAAATACTCCAACGCCAGCATTGTGCTGCACTGGCTCATCGCGCTGTTGATTGTTGCCGCATTTGCACTTGGCACCATCATGACGGACATGAAGTTCAGCCCCACCAAGCTGCAATATTACTCTTATCACAAGTGGTTGGGCGTGACTGTGCTGGCTTTGGTCGCCATACGTCTGCTTAGCCGCCTGTTTGGCAAAGCGCCCGCTTATCCGGCCAACATGGGCAAGTTGCAGGTGCAGGCAGCAAATGCCACGCATATTTTGCTGTACGTATTGATGTTTGCCGTACCGGTGTCAGGTTATTTTTATACGCTGGCTTCCGGCTACCCTGTGGTCTACCTGGGCCTGTTTCAATTGCCGGTACTGATGGGTCCTAATCCAGAACTGAAAGAGACCTTGAAAGAAGTTCACGAAAGTTTGAACTATGTCATGCTGGCGCTGGTCTTGTTGCATGTAGCCGCTGCACTGAAACACCATTTCATCGACAAGGACGGGCTCTTGAATCGCATGCGTCCCGGTCATTAATTCACTTTTATCAGGAATTTTTATGTCATCACCCACTATGAAGAAAATTTTGCTGTCCAGTGCAGTCGCACTGGCCATCATTACACCGGCCATGGCCGCCATCATGAAGCTGGACAATGCCAAGAGTGCTGTCACGATCGTCTTCAAGCAAATGAATGTACCGGTTGACGCCAAGTTTAAAAAATTCACAGCCAATATCGATTATGACGCTGCCAAACCGGAAGCATCCAAGGCGACGGTTGATATTGATGTCACCAGTTTTGATCTGGGCGATGCTGAATACAACAAGGAAGTCTTGAAAAAAGAATGGTTTAACGCAGCCCAGTTTTCAAAGGCCAGCTTTATTTCCACGTCCATGAAAGCAGGCGCAGCGGGCAAACTCGATGTCGTCGGCAAGCTCAGCATCAAAGGTAAAACCATAGATGTCAGCTTCCCGCTGAGCGTCAAAAAAGAAGGCAATAATCAAGTATTTGACGGTAGCCTTCCTATCAAACGTCTCGCTTTCAATATCGGCGAAGGCGAATGGAAAGATACAGGCATGGTTGCCGATGAAGTACAAATCAAGTTCCACGTAGTCACCACCCCGTAAGCCCCGACGTAACATCAAAACGATTACGTCATATTTTTTATATTCATTTTCCAGACCAGGAGTAACACATGAAAATCACCCAACTTATCGCCGCCGCTTTGCTGATCAGTGCAGCACCTGCTTTTGCACAGACTTACAACATCGAATCCAACCATACTTACCCAAGTTTTGAAGCTGACCATATGGGCATTTCCATATGGCGTGGCAAATTCACCAAAACAACAGGCAAGATCGTTCTGGATCGTGCGGCAAAAACCGGTACAGTTGATATCACCATCGATGCCAGCTCCATTGATTTTGGTCATGGAAAAATGAATGAACACGCCAAATCCAAAGACTTGTTTAATGTTGCCCAATTCCCGACAGCGACATACAAAGGCACATCCATCAAGTTTGAAGGCGATACACCAGTTTCCGTTCAGGGTGAACTGACATTGTTGGGCGTGACCAAACCAGTCACACTGACCATCAACAAATTCAAGTGCATCCAGCATCCAATGTTCAAGAAAGAAGCCTGCGGTGCTGATGCAACGGCAGAATTCAAGCGTACCGACTTTGGCATGAACTATGCATCCCCACCTTTTGCTCCTGAAGTAAAACTGGCGATCCAGGTCGAAGCCATCAAGGCAGACTAAGATAGCCCAAAAGCTGTCATTTTGCTTTCAGGTTTGATCCGCCTGGTGCGGATCAAACCTTCACATTTAGAATATTCTTATGGGTGAACGCTTCCTGCGCAGCATACGATTACTTTTCGAATGCGTGCAATTATTTGAGCACTCCTCGACGAGGACAGTGCGCAAGCTCGGCTTTACGCATTCTCAATTCGATATCATTGCCACCCTCGGCAATACTCCCGGCATGACCTGTAAGGAATTGGGTGAAAAAACCCTGATCACCAAAGGGACCCTGACCGGCGTACTTGATCGACTGGAACAAAAAGGCCTGGTACAACGCGACCGTGGCAACGACGACAGGCGGCAATTGTTTGTCAAACTGACGCCCTGTGGCGAAGCCACATTTAACGATATCTTTCCCAAAGTAGTACAAAGCGGAAAACTGCGTTTCAACAGTTATACAGAGGCAGATTATCTGCAACTGGAAACCGCTCTCGGCAAGCTCAAACAGCATCTGCACGACGACAATTAATGGCAACAGACCGTATCCATATACTGCGACACGCTCTTATTCTGATTCTCCACGAAGCTTAATCAGGCATTTCAATTACTCCCTCTACCCGCATGGCGAAGACGGATAAAGGGTTTTCATGCGTACAGATACCAATGCGGCAACCTGTGCGGCGGATTAATTCAGGCGATCACCAACGATAGGACCTTTACCGCTGAACCTGTCGAGTGCAAGATAAATTACGGGTGTAATGAACAGGGTAATCGCTTGTGAAAAGATCAGGCCACCAACCACAGCAAGCCCCAGAGGCTGACGCAATTCTGCACCGGCCCCCAGACCCAGCGCAATCGGCAAGGCACCTGCCAGCGCAGCCAGAGTTGTCATCATGATCGGGCGGAAACGCTGAATACAGGCTTCGCGTATCGCTTCTGTCGGCGTCATGTTGTTATGTCTTTGTGCATCCAACGCAAAATCAATCATCATGATCGCATTTTTCTTGACGATACCAATCAGTAGCAAAATACCTATGGTTGCTATGAGCGTCAGGTCTTCGCCGAATAACTGCAAAGTCAACAATGCACCGACTGCAGCCGATGGCAAACCCGCGAGAATCGTGATTGGGTGAATATAACTTTCATACAGTACGCCCAGCAAAACATAAATAACCAGCAAGGCTGCCACGATCAATATCACCTGACCAGATTGCGAATCCTTGAACACCGCTGCATCGCCTCCATAGGAGGTAATGATGGAGGCTGGCAACTTGATTTCTTCTCTATATTTTTCTATGCGATTAGTCGCCTCACCCAATGCCGTACCTGGAGACAGATTGAAAGACACGGTAACCGCCTGCAACTGGCCTACGTGGTTAATTGCGGTTGGCCCTACAGTACGCTTGACGGTGGCCAGGCTGGACAAGGGGACCAGAGCGCCGGTATTGGCACGAACATAAATACCGTTGATGGCATCTTCATCCTTCTTGGCATCCGGCGCGACTTCCATGATGATCTGATAGCTATCCACGTTGGTGTACATGGTAGATACCTGCCGTTCGCCAAAGGCGCTGTACAAAGCCGAGCGTATGCTATCCATGTTGACACCGAGCCCATTGGCGCGATCACGGTCGATATCTATACTGGCCTGCAGACCTTTCAGTTGTGAATCAGTGGTGACATCCTTAAAGCCGGGATCAGCGCGCAACTTTTCCTGCAGCTTGATGGCCCAGTCACTGAGTGAACTGGCTTCCACGCTTTGCAAGATATACTGATACTGGCTCTTGCTTGGGCGTCCGCCTAATTGCAGGTTTTGCGTAGGTCGCAAAAACACGGCAATGCCAGGCACTTCATTGAGCTTCTTACGCAAGCCATCGACCACATCTTTCATCGGTTTGCGTTCACTGCGCGGTTTGAGGTTGATAAACATGCGTCCGGTATTTTGTGCACCACCTCCGCCGTTAAAAGACGTGGCAGTGGCCACATTCGGGTCATCACGAATGATCTTGGCTACCCTGTCTTGCAAGTTCACCATGGCAGGGAAAGAGGTTTCTTCCGACGCTTCCGTCGTGACATTGATCTGACCGATGTCTTCCTGCGGGAAAAACCCTTTAGGAATGATATTGAACAGGTAAGCAGTCGCGGCAAATGTCCCTAATGCAATCAGCAAAACAATTCCACGGTGACGCAAAGCCAAATCCAGCCCACGGGTGTAAGTACGAAGGGATGAATTAAAACTGTTTTCAAACACATGCAACATGGCTGCCACCGCTTTGGGCGGTTCTTTCAGCTCATGTTCATTTTTCAGGAAACGGCTGGCCAGCATTGGCACCAGGGTCAGCGATACAAAGGCCGAAGCTGCAATCGCCAGGGTAACGATGACAGCAAATTCATGAAACAGTTGACCGATCACACCAGGCATGAAGAAAATCGGGATAAATACGGCCACCAGCGAAGTGGAAATGGAGATGATGGTAAAACCAACTTCACGAGATCCCTGCAGTGCCGCCTTGAACGGTGGTTCGCCATTTTCGACGTGACGCATGATGTTTTCCAGCATCACAATCGCATCATCCACCACCAAACCAACGGCTAGCGTCAGACCAAGCAGAGACACATTATCCAGTGTATAACCAAAGCCCCACAACAGGCTGATCGCCCCCACCAAAGACACCGGCAATGACAAGGTCGGTATGATGGTTGCCATCAAACGACGCAAGAACAAGAAGATAACGACAACGACCAGAAAAATCGTCAACAGCAAAGTCAGGTTAACGTCATGCAAAGCGTCACGAACAGAAACCGAGCGGTCATTCACCAAATTAATTTTGACGGATGCCGGTAGCTGCGCCTTGAAGCCTGGCAAGGCTGCCTTGATGGAATCCACGACCTTGACAGTATTCGCATCCGTCTGCCTTTGAATCCCCATGGTGACCGAACTTTCACCATTGAAATTGGCTGCAGTCTTCACCTGTTCATAGCTGTCTTCGACCTGTGCCACTTCGCGCAAGCGCACTACCTGACCGCCTTTGTTGCTTACTACCAGATCAGCAAATTCGGCCGCGCTTTGTAGTTGCTTGTTCGCCAGTAACGTCAAGGTCTGCTTGTCACCATCAAGTGTGCCGACTGGCGTATTTGCATTGGATGTCTTGATTGAGGCCGATAATTCATCCAGCGTCATGTTACGTGCAGCAAGGGCGTCCGGCATCACGCGTATACGTACTGCATAACGCTTGCTACCAAAAATATTCACCTGCGCTACACCGTCCAGGGTCGACAGATTGGGTGAAATCAGATGTTCGGCATAGCTGGTCAGTTCAGACAGGTTGAGTGAAGGTGAAGTCAGGGCAATAAACAGTACCGGCGCATCGGCCGGGTTCACCTTGCGATATGATGGTGGCGATGTCATGTCCACCGGCAAGGACCGGGCAGCCCTCAATAATGCTGCCTGCACGTCCACAGCAGCTGCGTCGACATTGCGGTTCTGGTCGAATTCCAGAGTCAGCGAAGTAGAACCCAGCGTATTGCTGGAACTGATAACGGATAAACCAGGTATAGTCGCAAACTGCTTTTCCAGCGGCAATGCAACTGAGGTTGCCATGGTTTCCGGACTGGCACCAGGCAAGTTGGCATTCACGCTGATCACTGGCGTGTTATAACTAGGTAAGGCCGCAATCGGGATATAACGGTATGCCAAAATACCAGCCACCACAATTGACAGGTTCAGCAACACCGTCATAACTGGACGGCGTATAAACAGTTCAGACAGATTCATGGCGCACTCGCTGCAGAAGCCGACGACGCACTACCAGGAACAGAAGCTGTGGAAGCACCCGTAGCAGTTATGTCACTTTTAGCAGAACCATCTTGTTTGCCATCGCCATTACGTTCCTTGACGGCGACACCGGGACGCAGATTTTGTTTTCCATCCAGCACCACTTTGGCACCGGCTTCAATACCTGTGACCACCGCATCATTGCCGAAACTATTCGTCACGACAACAGCTTTCATGACAGCCTTGTTTTCGGCATCAACCACATAGACCGAATTACCACGAGCGCCGACGACAACTGCATCTTGCGGTATGACGACAGCATCCTTCAAGGTCTGTACACTCATTTCCAGATTAACAAAAGCGCCGGGCCAGAGCTTCATTTCCTTGTTGTCAAATACAGCCTTGACCTTGATGGTACCAGAAGCAGCATCAACCGCATTGTCGACAAACTGCAATTTGCCTTTGAACTTGGCATTGTTGTCCGGCAGACTGGCTAATACAAAACTGTCCGCCCGCTTCATGCTCTCCAGCGCATCCGGCAAATTGCGCTGTGGCAAAGGAAAGGTAATTGTCACCGGGTCCATCTGTGTAATCGTTACCAGAGCAGCAGCCGTCGGGCTTGGCTGCACCAGCGAACCGGGGAACACGCTGATGATACCGGTACGGCCTGCAGACGGAGCCACGATGCGGTTATAGCTAAGAGCAACACGGGCAGCGGTAACCGCTGCCCTGTCTGAGGCCACTACGGCCTGCTGGGTATCCACCAGAGTCTGGCTGGTATCCACGGCACTTTGCGCAACAAATTTCTTCTCTACCAGGTCTTTACTGCGCACCAATTGACGCTGATTGTCAGCTAACGTCGCCAGGTCCTTGTCAAGTTGCGCCTGTGCCTTGGCCAGATTCACTTCATCCGGACGGCTATCCAATGTGAACAGCACATCACCCGCACGAACAAACTGTCCTTCCTTGATATGTACTTTTGCAATCGTACTGGTGACTTGCGGACGTATATCTACGGTATTGAGAGCAGATACAACGCCATTGGCCGTCAACCGTACCGGATAATCACGTTTTTGTGCAATCACCGTCGACACAGTCACGGGACGATTTTGCGTGCCACCAGGACCATTTGCTGATTTGGCTGTATTTTCAGCATTTGCTTTGACAGAAGATTTCCATACTGTGTAAGTCACTCCAGAAACTGCCGCTATCGCCGCAACGATGATCAAGGTTTTGAATTTACTCATATTATTTTTATCCAGTGCAGAAACTCTAAGAAGTCATTGCAAAATCAGGCTGACAAACTGTCCCCATACCAAACTGGCTACCGTAAAAGTATAAGCGGTTTAAGCATTTTTACCACTGCCATCCAGATGGCGGCGTAAGGAAGACATACCAAATTGCAATTGCTTCTAAGACTCAAATCAACATCAAAAGTTCAGACACGAAATGCTAACAAAGAAAAAGCCAGCACACAGGCTGGCTCTTATTTTAGATACCTTCCGTTACATGGAAGCGACAGAGTTGCTGCGTTTCAAACAACAGCGCCATCTGTATCATCTTTTTCTTTGACCGGCTTGATCAAATCTTCCCGTTTCACGCCCAGCCACATCGCAATCGCGGCTGCCACAAACACAGAGGAATAAATACCGAAGCAAATACCTATCGTCAAAGCGACGGCAAAATAATGCAAAGTCGGGCCACCAATCAGCAACATCGACAATACCATCATCTGTGTACAGCCGTGGGTAATAATGGTACGGGAAATCGTACTGGTGATGGCATTGTCAATCACTTCCGTCACCGACATCTTGCGTTGCTTGCGGAAATTTTCGCGGATACGGTCAAAAATAACCACCGATTCATTCACCGAATAACCCAGCACTGCCAACACCGCAGCCAATACCGACAGATTAAATTCCCATTCGAAAAAAGCAAAAAAGCCAAGAATGATAATCACGTCATGCAAATTGGCGACGATAGCCGCTACCGCAAATTTCCATTCAAAACGTATGGCCAGGTAAATCATCACGCCCAGCACCACAAACAACAAGGCCATCAAACCATCATGCGCCAGTTCATCACCTACCTGTGCGCCGACCAGCTCCACCCTTTGCAGTTTTACCGGTTCATTCTTTGCGGCATCCTGACAGACCATTTTTTCTGCTGCTGAGCCACTTTCAGCACTGCTAACAACTTTTGTCAGATTACCATTTTCAGTCTTGCACAAGGCTTCAAATACCTTGTCAGACACGGGGACTTTGGCATCTTTCTTGGTTTCCGGCAAACGGATCACCACATCTTGCGCCTTGCCAAAAGTCTGCACTGGCGAATCGTCAAAACCCAGGTGTTCTATCGTTTTACGGATAGCATCTACATCTGCCGCTTTCGGGTACGTCACTTCCATGACTGTACCGCCGGTAAATTCGACAGAAAAATGCAAGCTCTTGTGTGCAAGGAAAAACACGGCAGCAACAAAAGTCAGTGCAGAAATGACATTGAATATCAGCGCATGGCGCATGAACGGAATGTCTTTTTTAATGCGGAATAATTCCATAATGTAGTCCTGTATTCTTGTTTGGCTGTGCGCTTATTTCACAGCATTTTCTGTTGGCTTCCAGATCTGGCCAATAGAAATGGAGGACAATTTTTTCTTCCTTCCATACCAATAGTTAACCACACCACGCGATACGAATACAGAAGAGAAAATGGAAGTAATAATACCCAGGCAATGCACGACAGCAAAGCCGCGAATTGCACCGGAACCAAACACCAGCAATGCCAAACCTACAATCAGCGTCGTCACGTTGGAATCCAGAATGGTTGCCCAGGCGTGACCAAACCCTTCTTCGATGGCTTTTTGCGGTGTTTTCCCAGCCCGCAATTCTTCTCGTATCCGCTCATTGATGAGTACGTTGGCATCAATCGCCATACCCAGCGCCAGCGCAATCGCAGCAATACCCGGCAATGTCAGCGTTGCCTGCAACAGTGACAGCAAAGCTACCAGCAGCAACAGGTTGACGGACAAGGCCAGCACGCTGAAGAAGCCAAACATCAGGTAATACGCCATCATGAAAATGGCAATCGCGGCAAAACCATACAACGTCGAATTGCGGCCCTGCTTGATATTTTCCACACCCAGTTGCGGGCCTATGGTGCGTTCTTCGATGATCTCCATCGGCGCCGCCAGCGAACCAGCACGCAGCAACAGAGCCAGGTCACCGGCAGCAGCGGTAGAGCCCATGCCTGTAATGATGAAACGATTACGCAATTCATCATTGATGGTTGGAGCAATCAGCACTTCGCCCTTGCCTTTTTCAAACAGCACAATCGCCATACGTTTGCCGATGCGGGTGCTGGTAGCCTGCCCCATCTTGCGACCACCATCGCCATTCAGGTCAACACTGACGGCTGGCTGCTGGTGCTGGTCAAAACTGGCCGTTGCATTGGTAATATCATCGCCAGTAATGACTGGATCCTTGGTCAGGATCAGGTTTTCACCACGATTGGACTTATACATTTCAGAACCAAATGGTACAGCTGTATTGGCATCAACCGGGCCAATTACGCTATCGTCCAGCAAACGTACTTCCAGTGTTGCCAAACGATTGATGATGCTCTTGGCGCGCGCCACGTCCTGCACACCAGGCAATTGAACAACGATACGATCAGCACCCTGCTGCTGGATAATCGGTTCTGCCACGCCCAGTTCATTTACGCGCTTGGACAAGGCTGTAATATTTTGCTTGATGCCTTCAGCGACAACATCTTTCAATGCCTTGGCCTTGAGACTGATCTGCAAATTAAATTCGCTGGTATCCGTACTTGCCACATCCAGCAGATCCACATCGCTCATCTGGCTGCTCAACACTGCTTTGGCTTTTTCACGGGTATCTGCATCACGGAACTTGACCTTGATCTGATCGCCTTCACGGCTGAGACCGGCATGACGCACGTCTTTGTCACGCAAGGTGGCACGGGTACTGGACAGCAGACCCTGCACGCGCTTATTCAATACTGCCTTGGTATCTACCTGCATGAGAAAATGCACACCACCGCGCAAATCCAGCCCCAGGTACATAGGCAAGGCATGCAGGCTTTGCAACCAGTTGGGTGTATTCGACAAAAGATTGAATGCCAGGGTATAAGCTGGGTCAGTCGGGTCGACATTCAGTTCTTTTTCCAGCAAAGCCTTGGCTTTGAACTGGGTATCCGTGTCTTCGAAACGCACGCGTATCGTGCCTTGCACGCCGTTGTTCTCGTATGCCAGTCCCTTGTTTTTCAAACCACCTCTTGTCAGGGCTTGTTCTACAACAGGCATCATGCTGGAGTCAATTTTGAGCGTGGCTTTGGCGCTGCTGATCTGTACTGCGGGTGATTCGCCAAAGAAATTCGGGGCTGTATACAGCGCACCAAAGACCAGCGCAATCAGAATCAGTAGATACTTCCAGAGTGGATAGCGATTCATAATGGGAAAAATAATTGGAAGCTAAAAAGCACAACGCAGCCCGGTATAGTAGGACTGCGTTGCCTGTATGTGCTGATTACAGCGTTTTAATCGTGCCCTTGGGCAGCAACATCGTAATCGCTACTTTCTGGACCACGATTTCTGTGTCTGCTGCCACTTCGATGGTGACATAGGCATCAGTAACCTTGGTCACTTTGCCCAATACACCACCGGACGTAATGACTTCATCATTCTTGGCCAACGCATCCATCATGGTGCGCTGCTCTTTCTGACGTTTCATCTGTGGACGTATCATCAGAAAATACAGCACCACAAACATCAGGATAATCGGCAGGAAACTCATCAGGTTACCGTCGAAACCGGCACCAGCAGATTGCGCGTAAGCATTGGAAATAAACACGTTCAGACTCCTGTCATTTTAATAATACATAAGCAGTTTTGCGACACAAAAGCGGATACATTTTGTTGCAATTATTGGTATATAGCGCCAAAAGTTTAATTTTCAATTGGCAAAGCCCCGTATTTTAGCATTGCACGTAGCAATTGCTTTCAATTGTCAGCATATACAAGATGATTCAGGGGTGGGAAAGGAGAAAAACTGCTTATAGCCTCAACTTCTTGCCAAAGCTACAAATAAAATAAGGGCAACATCATGGTGTTGCCCTTAGAACCTGTTTACGATCTGTAGCGAGCGAGCGTCAGCGGGGTCAGGCCAACATAAAACGCAGTGCAAAAAGCGGAATGTACTCTGGTACATGAGCATTTTGAGCAGCACATGAGCCCCGCGTGAACTCCGATTGCGCTCGCGCAGTAAGATCGGAAACAGGTTCTTGTGGTCACGGCCTTTCAAAAGCTTTGCCGTTCACTGTCAACTTGCCCTGCGCCCATTCAAGTTTGGCATTGAGCAGTTTACCGTTGCGATTAATATAACCCTGCTCGACAAAGTTGGTGATTTGCTGATTCATGGCATCCAGTGCCGCCTTTTGCAGTTCCGGGTCTTTTTGCGAAGCACCACCCAGCTTGCTGACAAGCACATCCGTCAAGGTAATATCCAGATTACCCTGGACTTTGGAATACAAAGCCATCACATTGCTGATGTCGGTGACATTGGTGTCCGCCAATTTCATTCCACCCGTCAGTTTTGCCTCGCCGTCACTGGTCACAATGCTAATGCGTTCCAATACCAGTTCTGGTTGACCATTGATGATGGTTGGTCCCACCTGCTCCCACATTGCCTTCAGGGCTGCCATTTTTTCAGGATCAGCAGTGGTGCTGGAATAGACTTCAGAAATCCTGGAAATGGAAGGGGCATGCAAATGTTTCAGCCCATAATCATAATGAAAGTCGCTGAATTCCTGCTGATCAAACATGAACTTGCTGACACCCAGCCTGGCAAATACTGACAAAAAATCATCTTTGATGCTGGCATCCGTATTCAAGCTTAACTGCTGCATGGAAAAACTTTTCTTTGCATCAGCCTTGTCGCTGAAACTGATACTGGCCAACGTGCTCTCGGATTTGCCTACATATAAAGATCCGGTAGGATAAGCCTTGCTGGCGTCACCCTTGATGCTGATAGCGCCCATCTTGAAAGACTGGCCTTCCAGGCTATCCACCGTCAAACCTGGTGCATTCAGATTAACGCGGAAATTTTTATAATCCTTGTCAAAATCTAACTCCATATTCAAGCCCTGCCAGGCCAGTTTGTCGCGGTCTCTGTCGGTAATGGTGGAGAAAGCCGGGCTGGACAAGGTCAAATGCCCCGCGCCGCCATAGGTAAGGCTGGAGCTGATTTGCAAGGGATTGGCATTGCCGAATATTTTTTCCAGTTGCGCCTTGCTGGCCGGATCCAACACCAGTTCAGTCTTGATGGAAGCCGCGCCGAAGCTGCGCAGGCCAGGAAAAGGCCCATGCTGGATACGGCTGATGAAATGCAACTGTATCGCCGGCAGCGGCACACTTTTGGCTGCCTGCGCTATTTGCGCAGCCTGGGCTGCGGGATCAGCACCAGTATTGTCACCAGCTGTCTCAGCACCAGAAGGAGCTGGCTGGCCGGGTTTGGGAATACCGGCCAGGTTGAGTTCAATCGTGGTGTCTTCGACAGATGAAAACACACCACGCTGATAATCCTGCTTCACCAGTTTGATGAAAGCCGTCTGCATGGGCTGGTCTTTCGACGCCATGAGTTTGGAAGCCACACGTTTCCCGGTGTACCAGGAGGCGGCAGGATAGGCCACCGCCACTACCACCACCAACACAATCCAGCGCGCACTTATTTTCACAGACTTCCTCCGTAGTGGCAAAAACGCTTTTCATCAATAAGAGCGGAAAGTGTAACAAGCTTCAATTCGCTTGTCATTGTTACACGCTCAAATAAATGATCTGTCTCTGCACCAAAACCACACTTGCGCATGGCACGCGAGATCAGGTGTTTTTTATCGTCGCCAATGCCAGTTCGGACGTATTCAAGGCACCTTCGACAAAGCCCTGGTAGTCGGAATAAGCCTCGCCAACAATATGGATATTCTTGGCACCGCTGCCAAAGTCAAAAGCCTTGAACACATCCATGACTTTCCATGAGCGCACACCCGGTTGCCAACCATGATTGGCTGCACCATATGGCGCCCTGGCCCAGTCGCGGATACCATAGGTGACTATGGAATTCTTGATGTAGTCGCGGGTTTCTTCCAGCGATTTTTCTTCAAACATATGCTGAGCCTGATCCGTCAGTTTCAAGCCAGAACGTTTGATATCAATGAGACGTTTCACATCGCGTGCCACGAACAGTGAGAAAGCGTCCACAATTTTGACGTTCTGGTCGATTTCAGCCCGGTCATGACGGTCAGACTCCATCACATAATGCTTCCAGAATTCAGTCGACGGACGGTCCATGTAGAGCAAGACCATGCCATGACCATCCTTGTCCTTGCCTTGTGGGCGGCGGAAATAATGAATCTCGCGGGTAGGCAGGCAGCTCGCGTACTGCTGCGGTCGTTGCGCATAATCCCACCAGGGTGAATCCGTCACGAAGAACAGTTTCAGCATGGGGAAGCCATTGACGGCATCCAGTTGCGAAGCCACATGTTCGGGCAGGCAGGAAGCCAGTTTCACCAGCGGCATTCTTGGCAGCGCCAAAATCAGTCTATCGGTCTGTAACTGTATGCTGCCGCTTTTGGTACGTACTTCCAGTTCCAGCAAAGGTTGGCCCATGGCAACCTGCTTGAAACTGGTCAGCATATGACCACCCGCCAAGGTGACATTGCTTGAGCCGCGCAATTTTGCCATCAGACTTTCGGTCAGTTTTGCGGTGCCACCATCGACACTGGCCAATTGTTGGCCGACAGTTTTCAACGCGCGCAACCACCAGATAATCCATTCAATGGCATTCAGGTTTTCGGGAATCATATGGTAGAAGGTACCGGTGTCCCTCAGCTTGGTCAGCGCCAGATGGCTGAGCACGCCTTCAGCGGACAGCGCATTCCAGAAGCCCATACTCCACAGCGGCTGTCCATTGAGTTGCGCGTGCTTGCGCATGCGCTGGTAATCGGCTTCAGTCTGATTATCTATCCAGGCCTGATCTTGCGGGTCTTGCCCCATCACCAGCATGATGCCGCGTTTTAGCAATTGCAGGGAATTGAGACCCATTTCTTCCGCAGGCAAATCGTAAGTAGGTGCATTGACCTCTTCCCCCTCAGGCCCGCTGAATTCTGTCAGTTTGACACCCAGATCGCGGCACAGCTTATCAAAGCGTGGCTGCAAGGTAGGCTCAAAACGCATAGGTCCCCATTCGGCAATAAAGCCATCCAGGTCTTCCGTTTCAATGCGACCACCCCAACGGTCAGATGACGCTTCCAACACCACTACTTTTTGCCCTGCCTGCGCCAGACGCCACGCACAATACAAGCCAGAAATGCCGCCACCGGCAATGATCACGGGATGATAATTCATAGAAAACCTTCTTTATTTTGCGTGATCTTTTGCACGCTTATATGTATAAAATCCACTCCATCAATAATGATGAAATGGATTCCGGTATTGAGCACAGTTTTATCAGCGCATGGAACTGGTGCTTAAAATAAAAAACTAAAACCCGTTACGCCTCGCTGCTGCTGCACGAGCACCTTCTTCACGTTGCAACCTTTCTTGCTCGTCAGCAAGTTGTTTGGCGCGCACGGCTGCTCTTTCGTCATCAGCTTTTTTCTTGGCTGCATCAGCTTCTTCTTTACGCAATCGGCTCTGATATCTCTCAGTAAATTCATCACTCTTTCTCATAAAGTCTGCGTGCTGTTTGTTTGATTCAGCCGCTGTAGGAGAGTCCTCTTTAATGATGACTTCAGTCGCACTTTTCGCGTTCTTGTCGCAGGGTTTGTCCACATAACTGGTCCTGCCATCTGCTGACACACATTTATAGACTTCGCGCCCCTGTGCGAATGTCACCAAACACAGGGAAAGCGTGAAAATAACGAATCGATTGCATTTCATAGCAGCTCCATGAATTGAACGACGTTCTCTAACATTCACAATTATGCAGATTAGCAATGCAGATGGCAAAACTTAATCTGCCTGACATACCGATACTACATCAGACACCACGCGCTCTGTCCGCATGGAATTGCGCGACAAATTCCGGGAAGCGTTCATCATCCAATGCCTTGCGGATATTCTTCATCAAATCCAGGTAATAGTGCAGATTGTGGATGGTGTTCAAACGCGCACCCAAAATTTCACCTGTACGATGCAGGTGATGCAGATAAGCACGTGAGAAATTCTTGCAGGCATAGCATTCGCAGGTGGCATCCAGCGGTTCTTTTTCTTCCTTGTAGCGCGCATTCTTGATCTTGATATCGCCAAAGCGGGTGAATATCCAGCCATTACGTGCATTGCGGGTAGGCATGACGCAATCGAACATGTCTATGCCATTGGCCACACCCGCCACCAGATCTTCTGGCGTACCAACACCCATCAGGTAATGCGGCTTATTTTCTGGCAGTCTGGGGCCGACATGGGACAGCACCCGCATCATGTCTTCTTTCGGCTCACCGACAGACAGGCCACCGATGGCGATACCATGGAAATTGAGTTCATTCAAACCCGCCAGGGATTCATCACGCAAGTGTTCAAACATGCCGCCCTGAACGATGCCAAACAAGGCATTCGGATTTTCACCCTGATTGAATTCATCGATAGAACGCTTGGCCCAGCGCAAGGACATGCGCATGGATTTGCCCGCTTCTTCTGTCGTCGCTGGCCTGCCATCAATTTCGTACGGCGTGCATTCATCAAACTGCATGACGATGTCAGAATTCAAAGCACGCTGAATTTGCATGGAAATTTCTGGCGACAAAAACAGGCGTTCACCACTGATAGGAGACGAAAACTTGACGCCTTCTTCCGTGATCTTGCGCATTGCGCCCAGCGAAAATACCTGGAAGCCACCAGAATCGGTGAGGATAGGTTTATCCCAGCCCATAAAACCGTGCAAGCCGCCAAACTTGTTCAGTACATCCATGCCGGGGCGCAGCCACAGGTGGAAGGTATTACCCAGGATGATGTGGGCATCGATTTCTTTCAATTCCAGCGGGGACATGGCCTTGACAGAGCCATAGGTACCCACCGGCATGAAGATGGGCGTTTCGATTTCACCATGGTTGACTTTGACACGGCCGCGACGGGCAGCAGTGGTTTTATCTTTTTTGATCAGTGTAAATTCAAGCATGGTCTTCCCCGGAGGAATTGGTCAACAGCATGGCATCGCCATAGCTGAAAAAACGGTATTGATGAGCAATCGCATGCGCATAGGCAGCGCGGACGCGATCATAACCGGCAAACGCCGATACCAGCATCATCAAAGTGGATTTTGGTAAGTGGAAATTAGTGATAAGCCGGTCCACGGTCTTAAATACATAGCCTGGCGTGATGAACAAACGGGTGTCATCACTGCCTGCCTGCAAGACGCCGCTTTGCGAGGCCGATTCCAGCGCACGCATGCTGGTGGTGCCGACAGCAACCACTTTGCCACCTGCTGCTTTAGTCGCCTGGACGGCTGCCACAGTTTCATCCGGCACGGTATACCATTCGCTGTGCATCTGGTGATCTGCCAGGTTTTCGGTACGTACCGGCTGGAAAGTGCCTGCGCCCACGTGCAGGGTTACATACGCCAGTTTGATGCCTTTATCCTGGCAACGCTGCAACAGCGCCTGGTCAAAATGCAGGCCCGCCGTCGGCGCGGCGACTGCACCCGGCACACGGTTATACACGGTCTGGTAACGCTGCTCATCAAAGTCATCGGCATCATGCTCGATATACGGTGGCAAAGGCAGGCGGCCATAGATTTCCAGCAAAGTGAAAATGTCAGATGGAAAATGCAGGGTAAAAAATTCACCCACACGTTCCCCCACCACGACATCAAAACTATCGGCCAGCCGGATTTTGCTGCCCGGCAGTGGCGACTTGGAAGCGCGCATTTGTGCCAGTACGCTACGTTCCTGCTCATTGTTTGAGAGTACACGTTCGACCAGCATCTGTATCTTGCCACCAGTTTCCTTGACGCCAAAAAAGCGCGCCTTCAACACGCGGGTGTCATTGAATACCAGCAAATCACCTGCCGACAGCTGGTCTATGACATCGGCAAAATGCCGGTCTATCAATTGATCACCGTCGACATGCAGCAGGCGTGACGCCGTGCGGTCGGGCAAAGGTGTTTGCGCGATCAGGGTATCGGGCAGTTCAAAATCGAAATCACTCAGGGAATAGCGCATGCAAGTATCAGACATCACACAAAAATCAGGGTCAAGCGCCGGAAAGCCACAGAAAGCTGCTGCATACTGTATAAAATATCAGTAGAATACACAGTATCAGGTAAAAACTGTTCCAATTGACAATATTTTTTGACGACAATATCTTGCTTCATCATGAATCCAGACACTCTCGATACAATACGGACACAGTTTTCCAGCTATGCTTACACAAAAAATAAGCTAACGGCAAAACCCACCATTTTACACTCCATGGCCGCTGAAGACCAAAGTGCAACAACAAACGCTGAAAATGCGCCTTCCGGCCAGCAGGAGCCTGCTACAGCGGCATCACCAATAAAAACTGCAAAAACAGCGGCAAAAAAGACCAAAGCCGCCTCTGGCAAAGTAACAAATGCCAGCAGTGCCAGCAAAATCAGTGAAAAATTGGCCAAACTGGGCTTGCGCAAAGACATGGATTTTGTCCTGCACCTGCCCATGCGCTATGAAGATGAAACCGAAATCGTCAGCATGCGCGACGCCTCTTTCCGTGGTGGCAGCAGCGTACAGGTCGAAGGCGTGGTCACCGAATGCGATATTCAGTACCGTCCACGACGCCAATTGGTCGTCACCATCGCCGATGACACCGGCCAAGTGGTACTGCGCTTTTTAAATTTTTACGGCAACCAGACCAAGCAGATGGCCGTTGGCATACGCATCCGCGCCAGGGGCGAATTGCGGCATGGCTTCTTTGGTGCAGAAATGGTGCACCCGCATTACAAGGTCGTCAATGAAGGTGCGCCGCTGCCAACCGCACTGACACCTGTCTACCCTTCTGGTGAAGGCGTGCCGCAAGCCCTGCTGCGCAAGGCCATCGCCAACGCCATGACACGCGTCAACTGGCGCGACACACTGTCCCCTGCCCGGCTGACCGCGCTGGGCTTGCAAGATTTTGAAAGCAGCATCCGCATTCTGCACAACCCACCGTCTGACGTGGATCAGTACAGTCTGATAGAACGCGAACATCCCGCCTGGGAACGCATGAAGTTCGATGAACTGCTGGCCCAGCAATTGTCGCTGAAGCGTGCCCAGATCACCCGCCGCAGCAAAGGCGCGAATGCCCTGCCACTGGTTGGCGAACTCAGCAATGCTTTCTTGCTGAACCTGCCGTTTTCACTGACCAAGGCACAAGAAAAAGTGCTGGCCGAAATACGCGCCGATTTGCGCGAAGCCTTCCCAATGCAACGTCTGTTGCAGGGCGATGTCGGCAGCGGCAAAACCATCGTCGCCGCCCTCGCAGCAGCACAAGCGATAGACAATGGTTTTCAGGCGGCCCTGATGGCCCCGACCGAAATCCTGGCAGAACAACATTTCAGGAAAATTGCCGCCTGGCTGGAACCCCTGGGTGTTAAAACTGCCTGGCTGACCGGCAGCCTGAAGAAAAAGGAAAAAGAAGCCGCCAATGCCCTAATCACCTCTGGCGAAGCACAACTGGTAATAGGCACGCATGCCCTGATACAAGACAGCGTGCAATTCAAAAAACTGGGCCTGGTGATCGTCGATGAACAGCATCGCTTTGGCGTCAGCCAACGCCTGAACCTGGCCAACAAGACGGAAGCCGGCAAGGTGCCGCATCAACTGATGATGTCAGCCACTCCCATCCCGCGTACCCTGGCCATGACCTATTATGCCGATCTGGAAGTATCGGTAATCGATGAACTGCCACCGGGCCGCACCCCCATTGTCACCCGCGTAATCGACCAGAACCGCCGCGATGAAGTCATCGCCCGCGTGCAGGCGGCAGGCCAGGAAGGCAAGCAAGTCTACTGGGTATGCCCACTGATCGAAGAATCTGAAACACTGCAATTGCAAACCGCCACCGACACCCATGCCATGCTGGCAGAAGCCCTGCCAGAACTGCGTGTGGGCCTGGTACACGGCCGCCTGAAACCGGCAGAAAAACAGGCCACGATGGAAGCCTTCATCCGTAACGAAAGTCAGGTGCTGGTGGCCACTACGGTGATTGAAGTCGGCGTCGATGTCCCCAATGCCAGCCTGATGGTGATCGAACATGCAGAACGTTTTGGCCTGTCGCAATTGCACCAGTTGCGTGGCCGCGTGGGTCGCGGTGCCGCCGCCAGCGCTTGTCTGCTGCTGTATCAAGGCCCATTGGGGGGCACCGCCAAACAAAGACTGGCCACCATGCGCGAAAGCAATGACGGCTTTGAAATCGCCCGCAAAGATCTGGAGCTACGTGGCCCCGGCGAATTTCTCGGTGCGCGCCAGTCTGGCGAAGCCATGCTACGCTTTGCCAATCTCGAAACCGACCAGTGGCTGGTAGAAAAAGCCCGCAACCTGGCCGACGATTTATTGAAAAACGACCCCGCTACCGTCATCGCCCATCTGGAACGCTGGCTAGGTTATAAAGAAGATTTTTTACGCGTTTAATACAGACAAACAGACATGCTCACCATCACCAACGTAGATCTGAATAACTCCACTCACGCCGCGGACCTGGTACGCATGCTCAATATGTATGCGCTGGACCCCATGGGCGGCAGCGAAGCCTTGTCCGATTATGCCAAGGCCAACCTGATCAAAGAATTAAAACAACGCAACACCGTCCGCGCCGTCCTGGCCTACGTTGACGACCAGGCCGCCGGTTTCGCCATCTGCATAGAAGGCTTTTCCACCTTCGCCTGCAAACCCTTGCTCAACATCCACGACTTTGCCGTCGCCCCCGACTTTCGCGGCCAAGGCGTGGCACAAGGCATCATGCAGCACCTGAGCACCTTGTCCAAACAACTGGGTTATTGCAAGATGACGCTGGAAGTCCTGGAAGGAAATACGCGGGCGCAAAACCTGTATCGTTCTGAGGGCTTTGCACCGTATGAGTTGAATCCTGAGTTTGGTGGGGCGATTATCATGCAGAAGAAGATTGCTTGAGCTTGAATTACATACATGCGCAACAATAGCAATTTTCGCTAGCTGACACCGGAGCGATTTCGTTCGTAGGACCGAATATTTAATGACGTCGCTCCAGCGCAGGCTGGAGGCTACCGGGCTGGCGCTCCAGTGGCGTTCACGGCATACCGTTTCGTCAATTAAAACGATTACCCTTCGTAGACACAAGCCGCATTCCGGTAAATTAACGGCAATCAGCATATCGTCGCTCCAGCGTAGGCTGGAGCCTAGTGGCGTTTGTTTCATACTTGTGTTGTATGTAAAACGATTGCTCTCCATGGAGGCAAGCCGGGTCTCGGCCCGGCTTGTGTCTACGAAGGGCAATCGTTTAAATCAACGTACGGCAGACAACGAACGCCGCTGGGCTCCAGCCTTCGCTGGAGCGACGATAATATGATTGCCGTTGATTTCCTAAAACCCGGCTTGTATCCACGAGTCAAAGCCAACGTCAACACAAGCTCATTCATATTTATTTGAAAGCCGTCAATTAACGTTGGTGTGGGGGTTGCAGTTGTTTTTGAAGTTGTAGTTGTTTTTGAAGTTGTAGTTGTTTTTGAAGTTGTAGTTGTTTTTGACCTTAATCCGCTTGGGCCCTGTGTCCCTGAAGGGAGACACACAGCCTTGCAAGGCTGTGTCGTTACGCAGGCGGAATGCAGGCATTCCGAATTCCCTGCTACACCGAAGCCATTTGTGTAGTGCAGAAAATGGAAAAAGAAGGGCCGATGTTTGAGCCGCAGGCGAGTTGCGGACCTTCCCATTTTTTGCGCTACATAAATGGGTACTCCCGCAGGGAGCGAGCCTGCGGTCGCCTTTCTTTGATTCCTTTCTTTGGCGAAGCAAAGAAAGGAATTCGGCCGCCGGGCCGAGACCCGGCTTGTATCCACGAAGGCTAGTCGGTTTAATTAATGAAACGGTATGCGGCGAACGCCGCTGGAGCGCCAGCCCGGTGGTCTCCAGCCTGCGCTGGAGCGACGATATGATAATTGCCGTTGATTTACCGAAATGCGGCTAGTGCTCATGAAAGGCAATTGCTTCAATCAAAGCACAGCACTTTTGTACATTAAAACTCGCAATTTTTCATATCAGGGAAATCGCACGAATCATCTTCTATCGCCACAAGATGAACAGAAGGCCTCATTTCAAAAACAAGCGCGTGATAATGAAATCCACGACCACCATGACCATACCGTATCGCCCATTTTGAACCAGAATATCCTGCCCAGTTAATCCCGCGCCAAGGCAGCGCTGCGTCTCTTCTAAAATCCGTTTTTTCGTAATCTTCGCCAATGTCTGCAAACGTGCACTGATGACAAAGACCGATCAGGGCCTTCATCACCTCAGTTGGAATGGCTACCTTTGCATTGACTGGCGTATATCCAGGCTTGTTATAAGCTGGCTCCGAATAGCCACAGGCAGTTACAAACAACGCAAAGCATAGAATAAAAATCAACTTGATTTTCATTACATCACAACCCCATGCCGCCCCAACGCCCACTCAACATGCTCCCTCACCATCTCCGAAGGATGCGTCAACCGCGCCTGCAAGGCAGCGACAATCTCTGCATCTCCCCGCATGCTGCTCGCCGCATTTCCCAGGCCAACCGCAATATTGCGTAACCAGCGTTCATGCCCTATGCGCCGTATCGGGCTGCCTTCCAGCATGCGCAGGAACTGTTCTTCGGTCCAGGCAAACAAATGCACCATGCGGGCATGGTCGAGGCCATTGCGAACGGCGAAGTCATCCACCGCCGCAGCCTGGGCGAATTTATTCCAGGGGCAAACCAGTTGGCAGTCATCACAGCCATAAACGCGATTGCCGATCAGGGGGCGCAGTTCCACCGGTATGCTGCCGTGCAATTCTATGGTCAGGTAAGACACACACAAGCGGGCGTCCACCGTGTAGGGGGCGACGATGGCCTTGGTTGGGCAGACATCGATGCAGGCGCTGCACTGGCCGCAATGCTGGCCTACCGGCTCATCCACCGGCAAAGGCAGGTCGGTCAGGATTTCACCCAAAAAGAACATCGATCCGGCTTCCCTACTCAACAGCAGGCTATGCTTGCCACGCCAGCCCAGCCCCGCCTTTTCTGCCAGAGCCACCTCCATGACCGGGGCGGAATCGGTGAATACCCTGTAACCAAAAGGACCAATTGCTTTTTCTATACGTTCGGCCAGTTGCTGCAGACGGGTGCGCAAGACCTTGTGGTAGTCACGTCCACGTGCATATAATGAAATGACAGCTTTATCAGCGGCCTGCTCTTCAGTACGCCAGCTATCGGTTTTTGGCAAATAATTCATGCGGGCAGAAATCACCCTGACCGTACCTGGCACCAGTTCTGCCGGGCGGGTACGCTTGCTGCCGTGGCTGGCCATATACGTCATTTCGCCATGGTAACCAGCGTCCAGCCATGCCTGGAAATCGGTTTCAATATGGGACAAATCAACGTCGGCGATGCGCAGTTCGGCAAAACCCAGTTCCTTGCCCCACAGGCGTATTTGCCCTGCCAGATCGGCCAGGGCGGCGCTGTCCAGACTCATGGCCGTGCCCCTGCGTTGCACACAGAGTGTGGCTGATGTGCTATGTTTAGCGAATTCATGAATAAGAACTTTGCAGGAAATGTCACATTATAAGACCACACTCGCCGATGAAGCAGCCACCCAGGCGCTGGGTAAATGCCTGGCGCATGCACTGACACCCGGTATAAGCATCTTTTTGCATGGCGACCTGGGGGCCGGCAAGACAGCCCTGACGCGTGCCATGATCCATGCTGCCGGTTATGCAGGTAACGTCAAAAGCCCGACTTATACCCTGGCCGAACCCTACCAAATCAACTTAAAGGGGCAAACTGTTACCATCATGCATTTTGACCTGTATCGCATGATCAGTGCAGATGAATTTGCTGAAGCCGGTTTCCGTGATGAGTTTAACGACAGCAATATTTGTGTGGTGGAATGGCCAGAAAAAGCTGATGGTGTGTTGCCAGAACCCGATTTGAATATATTTTTGCGCGTCGCCGGTGACGGTCGTGAGGTAGAATTGCACGCGTTGTCTGCCAAAGGTATCGCATGTCTCGCATTACTAAAGTTTGCCCCGAATCTGTAAGCGCTGTAAATAATACGGTGCGTTCCCAAAAACGCCGCGTCCTGCTCAAGGCAGGTGGCACCCTGCTGCTTTCCGTGATTGCCCCGACAGCAGCCAATGCGGCACAAATACTGGCTGTGCGTGTCTGGCCGGCAGAAGACTATACCCGTGTCACACTGGAAAACGACAGTGAACTGAAAACCAGCCATTTTGTGCTGAAGGACCCATATCGCCTGTTTGTTGATATCGAAGGTCTGGAACTGAATGCCAAGCTGAAAGAACTGGTCGCCAAGATCAAGTCGAATGACCCTTACATCAAACAGGTGCGCGTAGGTCAGAACAAACCGAATGTCGTGCGCCTGGTCTTTGACCTGAAAGAAGAAGTCAACCCACAGGTATTTACCCTGGAACCAGTAGGCAATTACAAACACCGCCTGGTGTTTGACCTTTACCCAGCCAATCCGCCTGATCCTATCGCTGCGATGATAGAAAAAGGTGAATGGAACAAGGATGGCATTCCAGTACCAAATACATCGAATGCACCGAATGCGGTAACAAGCAACGCCAATAAGCCTGACGAAAAACTAGCAACCAAGCCAGAAATCCAACAGCAGACCGCGCCAGAAAAAATGGCCGAGAAACCAGCAGATAAGCCGCTAGACAAACCAACTGACAAGCCAGCTGACAAACCAGTACAGCTAACACGCATGATCACCATCGCCATCGATCCCGGTCATGGCGGCGAAGACCCCGGTGCCATCGGTCGTGGTGGCAGTCGTGAAAAAGACGTGGTTTTGTCAATTGCAAAACGACTCAAGGCAAAAATTGAGCAACATCCCAATATGCGAGTCATGCTGACGCGTGATTCGGATTATTTTGTGCCGCTGAACGTCAGGGTGCAAAAAGCCCGCGCCGTACAGGCTGATTTGTTCATGTCAGTACATGCTGATGCCTTTGTGAATTCCAGCGCGCGCGGATCATCCGTGTTCGTATTGTCAGAAAAAGGGGCCAGCTCTACCGCTGCACGCTGGCTGGCAGACAAGGAAAACGCTGCCGATTTGATCGGTGGCGTCAACATCAAAACCCATGACAGGCAATTGGCCAGTGTCTTGCTGGATCTGTCCACCACAGCCCAGATCAATGACAGTCTGAAGCTTGGCAAGGTCGTGCTGAATGAAATCAGTGGCATCAACAGGCTGCACAAAGGCGCAGTGGAACAGGCTGGCTTTGCCGTATTAAAAGCGCCAGATATTCCTAGCATTTTGATAGAAACCGCCTTCATCTCCAACCCGGAAGAAGAAGCCAAATTGACTGACGATGCCTATCAGGATCAGTTGGCCGATGCTGTCATGAAGGGTATCAAGAAGTATTTCTCCAAGAACCCGCCGCTGGCAAAAAACCGCATGACCTGAAGAATACTCCCAGCTTATATACAACAAAGCCACTGCACCTTGCGCAGGGCAGTCGCCAGTGCTTCCATTGAAATGGAGCCTAGCGCCAATCGCAACCCCTGAGGTGCACTGGCACCAGCAGCAAAGGCATTGGCGGTACTCACCATCACCCCCTGCTGCGCCAGCGTGGCTGCAAGCTGGTCTGCCCGCATGCCGTCCGCCAATGTCAGCCACAAGTAATACGACGAAGGATGCCCCATCACATCGCAGCCCTGCAAAATACTGCGTGCCAGCCGCTGGCGCTGTCTGGCATCTTTACGTTTTTGCGCTTCCAGACTATCAACGACGCCTGCTTCTATCCATTGGCAAGCCAGGCTGACCATCAGTGATGGCGTGTTGCCGGAAGATACCCGTATTGCCGTTTCCAGCGCAGGTATCAAAGCTGGCGGTGCCACGACCATGCCTATACGCAAACCCGATGCCACGCTTTTTGACAAGCCAGATACATACACAGTCTGTGCTGACGCATAGGTGAACACCGGTCTGGGTGCGGGCTCTGCCAAAAATGCATAGGCAGCATCTTCAATGATTAAAAACTGATGTCGTGCTGCCAGTTGCGCCAGCTTTTTGCGTTCAGCATCCGACATCACCGACCCCATGGGGTTATGCATGCTGGGCATCACATATACTGCACGCACCGGTCGCCGCTTGCATAATGCTGCCAGTGCCTTCAAATCAAGCTTGCCATCACTTAAAGGCAATGCCTCTACATCCAGCCTGGCTTGCTGCGCCAGTATTTTCATCCCCGGAAAAGTCAGCGCGTCCATCACCAGAATATCACCCGGTGCCAACAGCCCCAACACAGTGACTGCCAGCCCCTGTTGCGCGCCATTGACGATCAATACCTGATCAGCAGGTACACGCAGGCCACGGTTGCGCAAATGCCTGGCCATGGTTTGCCGTTCATGCATACGGCCACCTTGCGGTGCCGAATGCAATAAGGCATCCAGATCACCCGAACTGGCAATGCTGCGCAAGCCTTCACGCAACATCTCAGCCTGCCCGGGCAAGGTAGGGTAATTGAAGACCAGATCAATGTCCCCTGACTGCAGCGCCTGTTGCTCCAGCCCCAGGCCACGCGGCAGCGTGGTATCACGTACAAAGGTGCCCCGCCCCATTTCACAGGCAACCAGGCCACTGGCTTCCAGTTCAGCATAGACACGCGATGCAGTTGCCAGGGCAATGCCCTGTTCACGCATCAGCTTGCGCAAGGTAGGTAATTGCGTACCGGGGCGCAAGCTACCGCTGGCTATGCGCAGTGAAAAATCATCAACGATGGATTTGTAGCGCGCCTGGGTCATAGAAAATTCATGGAAAGTATCTAGAACAATTTTTTTACTGTATCAGGTCACAAGACTACACTGCCTGCATATTTCCGGCAATCACAAATGACCGCCCTCATCAGGATGCAAACAATGATCAGTCTCAGCACACTCGCCACCTTCAGCCTTGCTGTTTTATTTTTGCTGTGTTCCCCTGGCCCCAACATGGCCTTTGTCATGACTTGCGGTGTGCAATATGGCGTGCGTGGCGGTGTTGCCGCTGCACTGGGTATAGGTGCCGCCGACATCCTGCTGACCGTGCTGACTGCCAGCGGCATCACCGCCATCATCACAGCCTGGCCACCGTCATTTGACCTGTTGCGCTATGCCGGCGCGCTGTACTTGTTGTGGATGGCTTACAAGGCGCTGCGTCGCCCAGCCATGATGATGCAGGCCAGCAAGCAGCAGTTTTCCCTGCAAAGAGTATTTGTGCAGTCCAGCCTGAACAGTCTGCTCAACCCCAAAGCCTTATTATTTTTTATGGTGTTTTTGCCGCAGTTTGTTGATGCGAAAAACGGCATGGTGGCGCAGCAGTTGGTGTTGCTGGGTCTGACACTGACAATAATCAGCAGCCTGTTTCACACTTTGCTGGGCAGCTTTGGTCATGTGATACGCAGTGTACTGGTCAGACATGCCTATGCTGCAACACTGCAAGCACGGTTGCTGGCGGTAGTGCTGGTGATGCTGGCTGCCCGCTTATTGCTGATGACACGCTGACGACACTCCAACGCCGCTGATCACGCAAAATTGGCAGGCACGAATTGTCTGTATGTTATTATTTGTTGGTAATTTATCCATTTCCCAACAAAAGGCAGGCAAAGGTACTGCCGCAGCGACAGGATATCAGTATGGCCATTAAAAGTATTTTGAATGTAACCACAGCAGCAGGCGTAAAACTGTCAACACGCATCATTGGTTATACGGCCTTTGGCATAGTCTTCAACCTGATTTTGCTCATTTTCTTTTCCAGCGCAGCGGGCAGATACAGCAACGGCCTGCCATGGATGCTGTTGCTGCTGATGTGCTTGCTGGCCCCCATTGCGTATTTCATTCTGGGTAAAAGACAAGGTACGGCCACCGCCCTGCATTTTATTGTTGACGAGCATGGTGATGACCTGAGCCGCTTCGTAGTCGGCAAACTGGCCGATACCTATCCACAATTGCTGGACACTGCGCACGCAAAAGGTAGTGCCATCCACGAAAAACTCAGTGCCGTCATCGCCAACATCAGCCAGCAATCAAGCGTCAACAAGGCGATATTCGACAAGTTGCTGGAAAAATTTGACTTTATTTCCGTCATCACCCGCGTGATGGAAAAAAATGTCGTCGATGGCGCAGCCACCCAGGAAGAAAAAGTAGACCGCATCGCCAATGCATTAAAAGCAGAAATCAATGTCGATGCCTTGAAACCAGACATGCGTCAGACACGCATGCTAGTGGCAAGCAATGCCGGAATGGCGCTGGTGTTTGCGTGGATACTGCCACTGATTTTCAGATAAACAGGACTTACGCAAAATTGTTCCAGAACGTAGTACGATTAACGCAGCGTAATCGTACGCATGTCCTTGAATCGTTTTCGTCATTACTGAGATAATATACGTGCGATTACGCTGCGCTAATCGCACCTACGACGGATATACTGAGCCTGTGTAGGTGCGATTAGCAAAGCGTAATCGCACGTATGATGTACTCCCAAATAACCAAAATCCTACAATATCATGTCCAACTATCGCCGCGCGTTCGTTCCCGGAGGTACATGGTTTTTCACCGTTAATCTACTGCAACGGCACGGCAATGACCTTCTGGTGCGCGAGATAAATCTATTACGGCAGGTGGTGAGAAACGTTCGCGATAAATATCCATTTCATATCGATGCCTGGGTAGTTTTACCTGAGCACATGCATTGCATTTTCACCCTGCCCGAAGGAGATAGTGATTTCAGCTTGCGCTGGCGGTTGATCAAAAGCAGTTTCTCACGCGCCTTACCCAAAACAGAATTGCTTTCTACAGTACGTCAGGCCGCCGGTGAACGGGGAATCTGGCAACGCCATTATTGGGAGCACTTGATTCGCGACGAGCTGGATTTCCAAAAACATGTCGATTATGTGCACGTCAATCCATTGAAACATGGCTTGGTCCAACGCGTCTGCGATTGGCCTTACTCCACTTTTCATCACTATGTCGATGCGGGAATATATCCTCTCAACTGGTGTGGCGATGTGGTGGCGGATATAGCTGGCGGTGATTGATACGCATGTTGTGTGTGATTTTTGTATTTTCTTTAGCAAACCTGCGGTTGAAGATAGCAAGTGACGGCTTGCATGCGTGCGATTACGCTTTGCTAATTGCACCTACACAATGTATTCAGGTTTGATCTTCAGGCCGGACGCCGCTGGCGGCAAGGGCATCTGAATCACAGGCCGTACCTGCCGCTATCCAGCGACTGACACGGCGAGCAAACCAGGTTTGCAAGCTTGCTGGCAACCAGGGCAAATAAGCAGATGGCTGTATCAGCATGCCGCAGCGATATTGCTGCACGTCTGCATGCCATTCCAGTGCATGGCAACTACCGCGTAACTGCCATAAAAAGACCCGTGCCACCGGGCAGGGTTCTGCTGCACAACAGACACCACAGCCATTACAAGGCTGACCAAGGGCGGGCTTCATCGGGGCGTCGGCTTTTAACCAGATGATAGTAGAGCTCATTGCATCTCCCCCCTTGGCAGAGTGCCGTCGATTAGCTGGCTTTGCGGGTACCCCGTAACAGCTTCCACAATGCGCCCAGCACCACAGGCACAACAGCAGTACCCACACCGATCAGGACGATGGCGTTCAGATGATCACGTATGAAAGGGATGTTACCGAAAAAATAGCCCGCCAGTACCACGCTGAATACCCACAGCACCGCACCCAGCACGTTATAGACCTGAAAGGTCTGGTGCGTCATGTCTGAAATACCTGCCACAAATGGCGCAAAAGTACGTACCAATGGAATAAAACGCGCCAGCACCACGGTCTTGCCGCCATGCTTTTCATAGAATTCATGCGTCTTCATCAGCGCCTTGCGATCTATCCAGCGAAAGTCTTTTTCCAGCACTTTGTGACCGATCAAACTGCCTATCCAGTAATTGATAGAGTTACCCGTGACAGACGCAATCACCAATAAAGTGATCAGCAGCCACACATTCATAGACCCTGTAGCGCTAAAGGTGCCCGCAATAAACAGCAGTGAATCCCCCGGCAAGAATGGGAAAATCACAAATGCCGTTTCACAAAACACGATGGCAAACAGCACAAAATAAACAAGGGTGCCATATTGCTCAATGACGGTGCCCAGCATTTTATCGACATGCAAGAGCATATCGAGGAGTTGCATAAAATCCATTATTATCCCAGGGTCAATACGAAGCCGCCGCAATCATACACCAGACCGCAATGTCTGAGACGCCCTGACAGGTATAATCATGGCATGAATGCGAACGCCCCTACTTATCGCCCTATACAGGCCCTGCCCGACAACCTTATTTCCCAGATCGCCGCTGGCGAAGTGGTGGAAAGGCCATCTGCCGTTGTCAAAGAAGTATTAGAAAATGCGCTGGATGCCGGTGCCAGCAATGTCGTCATCCGTCTTGAAGAAGGCGGCGTCAAGCGTATTGCGATTACCGACAATGGCCGTGGCATACCACCAGACCAGTTGACACTGGCCGTGGCCCGCCATGCCACCTCCAAAATCGCCAGCCTGGACGAGCTGGAACATGTCGCCACCCTGGGTTTTCGTGGTGAAGCACTGGCCTCTATCGCCTCCGTATCGTTGCTGACACTGACCACCCGCACTGCCGATGCCCCGCATGCCTGGCAGATAGAAAACGGCAAGGTCTCGCCCGCATCTGGCGCGCAAGGCACAACGGTGGATGTGCAAGACCTGTATTACAACACCCCGGCACGACGCAAATTTTTAAAGTCAGAACAGACAGAATTTGGCCACTGCGCAGAAATCGTGCGCCGTATTGCTCTGGCCCGCCCCGATGTCTCGTTTTCTTTAAGCCACAACGGCAAGGCTGTAGACCACTGGAATGTCAGTGCCATCGACAAACGCAGCGCCCAGATATTGGGGGATGCGTTTTCAAATGCCCGCCTGTCGCTTGATGAAAGCGCCGGCCCCTTGCGCCTGCATGGTTTTGTTGGCTTGCCAACGGCATCCAAGGCACGCGCCGATGCCCAGTTCTTTTATGTAAATGGCCGTTTTGTACGCGACAAATTGCTGACCCATGCGGTACGTGCAGCCTACCAGGATGTATTGCATGGCGACCGTTATCCATCTTACGTGCTGGGGCTGGACCTGGACCCTGCGCTGGTCGATGTGAACGTGCATCCATCCAAGATAGAAGTACGCTTCCGCGATAGCCGGTCTGTGCATCAGTTTGTGTTTCATGCTGTCAGCCGTGCACTGGCGCAGACATCTGCCACATCATTTGGTACCGTGCCGGGGCCAGCCACAGCTGTGCCGTCTGGCCAGGGCACGCCCTGGATCAGTGGTGAACAAACCAGCTTTGCGGCGCAGTTTGCCAATCCATCGCCCTATGGTGGTAACGGTGGTAACAGCGGTAGCTATGCAAGTGGCGGCGGTATGAATGGTAGTGCTTACCAAAACCCTTATCAAAACCCCTATCGCCCTCAAGATAATGGCGGCGTATCACAAAGCCTGGACAACTACGGCGCTTTTTTCCGATCAGGCAATGATGGTTCTGGCATCAACCCTGCCTTCAACCCATCAGCCCAAACAGGCAACAGCCTGCCCGAAGGTGAACACCCACTGGGTTTCGCCCTGGCGCAATTGCATGGCGTCTATGTACTGGCACAAAACACCAAGGGCTTGGTACTGGTGGACATGCATGCCGCACATGAACGCATTTTGTATGAGCAGTTAAAAAACGCCCTCGACGAAAACAGCATGCCCGTACAACCCATGCTGATACCCGTGACCTTTTTTGCCGATGCCCTTGAAGTCGGCACCGTAGAAGAACATCAGGACACCTTGAAGGCACTGGGCTTTGACATGGCCGCCATCTCGCCCACCACCCTGGCGGTGCGTGCCGTGCCTGCCCTGTTAAAGAATGCCGATGCCCAATCACTGGCCAGGGATGTCTTGCGTGAAGTGCGCGAATTTGGTGGTTCACGCGTGTTGATAGACAGGCGCAATGAATTGCTGGGTACCCTGGCCTGCCATACCGCCGTGCGCGCCAACCGCAGCCTGACCGTACCAGAAATGAATGCCCTGCTGCGCCAGATGGAACAGACAGAGCGTTCAGACCAGTGCAACCATGGCCGCCCAACCTGGGTGCAACTGGGTTTGAATGACCTCGACAAGATGTTCTTGCGTGGCCAGTAAACACCGTGTGTATGAATACCCCAAACAATAAACCAGCAAACAAAGTCATCGCCATCATGGGGCCTACCGCCTCCGGCAAAACCGCTGCCGCGCTGGAAATTGCGCGCCACTATCCGGCAGAAATCATCTCTGTTGATTCTGCCCTGGTGTACCGCGACATGAACATAGGCACAGCCAAACCCAGCGCCGAAGAACTGGCCGCCGTGCCACACCACCTGATCGATATCATCGACCCGGCAGAATCATACTCCGTCGCCCAGTTTCGCAAAGACACACAAAGACTGGTCGCCGACATACAAGCCAGGGGCAAACTGCCACTGCTGGTAGGTGGCACCATGATGTACTTCAAAGCCCTGATGGATGGCCTGGACGACCTGCCCGGTGCCGACCCCGCCATACGCGCAGAACTGGATGCCGAAGCCGCCCGCATAGGCGTACCCGGCCAGCACGCCAGACTGGCAACCCTGGACCCGGAAACCGCAGCAAGGCTGAAACCACAAGACAGCCAACGCATACAACGCGCCCTGGAAATCATCGCCATCACCGGCCAACCCATGTCCGCCCTGCTGGCCAAACAAGAGCGCACCGCTCCACCATTCGACATGCACGCCATTTCGCTGGAACCATCTGACCGCAGCGTGCTGCACCAGCGCATTGCCCAGCGCTTTGACACCATGCTCAAACAAGGTTTTATCGATGAAGTGAAAGCGCTCAAACAAAGGCCAGACCTGCACGCCAACCTACCGTCGATACGCTGCGTAGGCTACCGCCAGGCATGGGATTATCTGGATGGGCAAACCACCCTGGCAGAAATGCGCGAGCTAGGCATCATCGCCACCCGCCAACTGGCCAAACGCCAGATGACCTGGCTAAGATCCATGCCCAACCGCATCATCATCGACTGCCTTGCAGCCGATGCGCAAGCGCAGATCATGGCCAGCGTGCACCAGGCACTGGCAGCATAAACCAGCAACGCATCTTCGCAATACTGACACTAAACAGCGACAAAACCAGGACAAAGCCAGACCAAAACCAGGCAATAAGCCCCACCAACCACCTGGCAGAAACCCGACAAAGCCACAAAAACCATTGCTTTTTATGCCAAAACAGGGGCGTTTTCCAGCAAAATGAAGTCCAAAGTATTGACACCCCAAGCCCAAACTGACATAATCGCAGGCTTCTTGGTGATATAGCTCAGTTGGTTAGAGCACAGCACTCATAATGCTGGGGTCGGTGGTTCAAGTCCACCTATCACCACCAGAATTTTCTGGCAGAGCGATCTGTTGGATACAAAAAACCCGCTTTTAGCCTTGTGCTTGAGCGGGTTTTTTGTTTTGTCTTACGCTTTACACCTACGTCCAACACTTTTACAGTCAAACTTTGATCAATTATGTTGATTTGCACTGAAAATTGACCCACGGGTCATAATCCAGCGCAAACTAACACTCATTGCTCGAATAACAAATATTGCGTAGTCGCGAGTACAAGGAGTTGAACTAAGTTAGACGTTTTTCGCGCCATGCCAAACCGTCCTTGATTTTTGACTTCTGCAGAGCGTAGCTGTGCACGCTTGGGGGATGCCATGCGGCGGGAGTTGCATAGCATCCCCAAAGAGCGCCAACACGCATTGCGTCATTTTTAGTTGTGATGGCGACTAACTAGCGCAAGATGGGTTGTCATAGTCTACGATGTCCACTTTGGTATGTTGCGATTTCCACGTTGAAATTAGCTCGTGAAGAACGGTTCCGTCACCACTAACCCCATGAGTAGCCTTGTAGACGCAAATGCTGACTCTGTCCACCTCCCGCCTTTCTGCCCATTCCAACGATGTTATGGTTTTTTTAACCCAGTCTGTGATCGGCAAATGTCCATAGTTCCACAACAAATAGAGTCTTATTTTCCCGGAGGCGTTGTGGATCTCGTCGATAGCCCAGTCAAAACATGCATCCACGTCAGGCCTACCGAGTTGGCCCACTGAGAAGTTGTTTCCGGTAGCTTGGAAGCCGAGGGCGATTTCCAATTCGGCTACATTGCTGCGTTCTCTTAGGTATGCGACCCTTGCGCGACTGACAAATCGCGGCGCTGACTCGACACTTAAAGAGGCAACTTTTTGGGCCGCGATTGCATTGCAAATACCGTCCAAAGTTTCAATAGGAATTTCTCGTTCACTGAAGAAATTGCCGTCGTTGTAAAGGGCTAGTCTTCTCGGGCGGTATTGCACGAGCAACTTTTCAACGGTAGCCACAATGTCATAGCGTGGCGAAGAACGTCCGTATAGTGGGAGCGTACAAAAGTGGCACGTCGGAGTACTGCACCCACCCGAATTCAGGATTACCTTTAGTCGATCCCCTTCCATTGTGACCCAGCGCGCGCCTTCTATGGAGTTCAATTTGGGCACATCAATCTTCTGAATAGGAATTCGTTTTCGATTGGAAGTCAATTTGGTATTGCTGGCAGGTAGATTGATTGGTGGATGTTCAACCATAGGCGGCAACCACTGATGGCCCCCTGCATTCCGAAGGGCAGTTTCGAGAAATGCCCCGCTCGAAGAGTTCCCGCATGCCGCGAGTAACTTGAGGCGCTCAACCCTTGGAAGTCCCGGGGCGAAGCCAGTCTCGCATTGCGTTTGAGGATCGCGTAGGACGCCCGACACGAATTGCCTAAGTTTAAGGTAATCTTTGTTATCGCACTGCCACTTCATGGCCACCTGAATGCCCTCCGAGACGTTCGCGCATGCTAAATACTCACTTCGTAGCGTACGATGAGAAAAAACCCTTTCGCTGCCGTGATGGTCAAGAGTGGTAATAACTAAAGTTCGAGCAGCTTCGTGCGAAAGTAGTCGTGAGACTAATGTGCGTTTGATGTCCCTTGCTTCGGTCGCTCCTTTAATCAAGGCTTGAAAAATACTCTCATGTTCATTTTGGCGCAAGGCGCGACTTTTTTTTCTCCAATATTCACTTGCGGATTGCCACAACACCTCCAACGGAAATCCTCTGACCGCTAGTGGAAATGCTTCAGACAACCAATTACCCCACTCAACGTCCTGCGGCGCATTGCGTAACCATTTTTCATCTACGACGTTTAGATCAATTTTGACAGAACCCGCTGAGATTCGTCCATATTCATGAAACGGTGCGGATTCAGTGGAATCCAATATGAGTAGGTCTAAATCGCGTGAGGAATCAAGCCTTGCGATACTACCGAATGCGATAATTGCAAATGAAAAGGATTCTTCAGACATTGCGCCTTCAAATTGTGAGGCCATTCGACCACGAACTACATGCGGCAGCCCTTCTAAACTCAAGTTATTGAGAGATTGAGAGATTTTTTCTGACCACCACGACAATCTGGGCATTTGCTAACCTTGGTCAATAGATTAATAGCACGGAAGGGTACTTAGTTTTCGCTGAAACGCGCAAGCTGCAAGTTTTATGACGGAGGTGATGGGCGATATAATTCCTATCCACAAATGGGCAAAAGAACAGCGCCTGCATCATTATTTCAAGTAATCGGTCCAATTTGACCGGTCGAGTGCCGATAAGATGAAGTGACCGTCCTGAATGGATTACGGCACCACCTTCTGGAATGAGACGGCGCCCAATCTGCCAAGCTAGATACACACCAGAAGCATCAGATTTGCAGCGAAGATCCAACATTGGAATGTGCATTGTATCGCCCGACGTCATCTTGACTGCCGAAAGCATTGCGAGGCATTGGTCAGGAGCTAAGGATTCACATCTCTTCTGAAGTTGGCTCACGGTTAGATCATCCCTCGGTATACAAATTGGTTCAAATGCCCTCGGGTATGAGCGCATTGATGCATCGAGGAGTTGGTCGTCAAGAAGTCCTTGTTGCAATGCAACTGTCAGTAAAGCATCCCAAAATGGCAAATCATGTTTAGCAGCCAGACTTGCGGCAATTGGAATAGCTGGCTGCGCATGCGCATTCGCCGGTAAGCGGAATTGCAATTGCGGAGCAGAGTCAAATTTGACCAAAGAGTACTCGGCAACGTCTTTGTTCTTTCGTGCAATCTCATGCCAGAATTCTCCAACAGTTGGCGAGCTTGCAGCGTCAATAATATCAAACAGACCGTGGGTGCTTGTCCAGCGAGAAGCCATGTCACGAGCGACTTCTTCCTTAACGGAATGGATGTCGCCAAACCTTCCATGACACTCGATGATTCTAATATTTTCTGAAAGTGACAGATATTGATCAAGCTCACTCAGTTCTATAAAAGTATTCGAAACAACTACTCGATCACCATCGCGAAGGGCAGAGCGTGTATCCCTTAGGCAGGCGGCGTGTACCGAGGGCAGTCTGTTAGGTTTAAACTCATATACTCCGTCAATTTCAAAGTATATATCGGCCTCTAGGTTGCGGTATCCGATCATTTGACGCGCCAAAGTCGTCTTTCCACTTCCTGGCAATCCACGTACGAGAATTAATTCGTTCATAATTCACATCTCTCAGGTACGGTGCGGATGGCATGCCCCTTCGATCCGCCGAAAATGTTCATACGCAAAACCTGGCATGGTTGTCGCTGAATCTTCTGCAAAATCTATCAACGAAGCCTCCTGTACAGCGACAGATTTTCCAGGGAGCGGTGCAGATACTCCGCGGACAACAACGGCAACGATGGATTCTAGCTTCCGCCTTAGAGCAAGGAGTGTTCGTGTGTTTCCCTCTACTCCAATATAAAGTTCTTCCCCATGAACTTCGAATACGGGCGGGCACATAAGTGATGTGGTGCCATCGACGAGCGTCACTTTGACCGGAGAAAAAATTTCAATTCCATTTTCTTGGAACAATTCACCGAGCCGCAGCATCTGTTCGTACTTGTACGACCGAACCAACTTCGTAATAGTGCGTAGCTTAATAACTGGGACTCGCTCAACTGCAACAGTTACGGCCTGGTTTACATACTGGCTGACACCTTGCTTTAATGCCTGACATAGTTCGTCGTGGCCTGCTGGAACTACAGTCGGCACAAAGGTAGATGCGGAGTCAGCGACATAAAACTGAGCAGCAAGTTCTTTGTGTATTAGGCGAACGACTTGTTGTTTTGTTCCTCCCTCGTAACGCTCAGCAATTGGACCATGTGCACTTTGTGGTTGGAAAAGTATCGCTACACTCGCTCCAGCCGCATCTCGCACAAACACATAGCCTTGAAGGGTTAGTGCTTCAGACTCCTGAAGGATCACACCAATACCACGCATGCTGTTGCGTCTAAAACGCTCTTTTGCAGCGTCCGGCCCTGAGGTTGGCGCTGGCTCCAATAGAACTCTAACTTTTACTTGGCGAGCTCGCCAATAGAGTACTGTCGGGAAAATTTTCCAATACCAACCGCTGTCTCTCTCCGAAATGAGCACTTCCTCAGGTAAGGTTCCTGTTTGTCGGACCACTTCAAGGTACACTTGATCACGGTCTCTTAGCGGTTCCTTTTTCGGTTCGGCACGTGAGATTTGCATAACCTCGTTTGCAAAAAAATCCCGAACCGCTGTCCGTCCTCCGGCGATAAGTCGGTCGAGTACTTCCTTATTCATCTTGTGAAAATCGGTCGCGAGAATTCCATCAGTGCGAATGTCAATGCAGCTAACAGAGCGAAGTAGATCGACTTGAAGCTGTGCTGCTCCGTTAACTACGGAATCGATAAGCTGGGATGCCATGATCTTTGGCCCCCATTCGGCTGTTTGCATTTCGGTTCCCTGCAGCCTGAACGCAAGGATACGTCTTGCTGAAAATTGTTCGCTCTCAAACACAAAGGCAGGGAGATTGCTCAGGATCCCACCGTCCACAATGCGTGTTCCACCAATAAGTACCGGTTGAAAGAACAGCGGGATCGAGCAAGAAGCACGGACTGCAAGTGCTACACTGTCATTGCGATTTTCTCGTGTGCTCCAGACTTTCGCAGATTGTGTACCTAAATTAGTAGCAACTACGAATGTCGGTATGCGCAGGTCGCCGAATGTGATTGGTGACTTTGCGGCAGGCAGCAACAAACGCAACTGCATCTCAACCCATTCTTCAACGCCGCGCGACGAATAACAACCACCATATCTCATCACCTTGGATGCCATGCCCCAGTGAGTCGATATCCATCCAATTGGGCTACTCAGAATGCCAAAAATTCGAGGCCACAGATGAGGAAATTCACTGTGTCGCTCTGGTGGCTTCAGCAGGGAAATGAAGTCCAGATCGCGGAGCGCCTGCTCTATGAATTCGGGGGTTGCCCCTGCCCCCACTAAGACTGCTGCAATTGATCCAGCAGATGTTCCGGCAACCGCGGACATCTGAACACCTGATTCGCAGGCTTCTTTATATGCTCCAGCCAGAGCCGCTGCTCGAGCTCCGCCGCCTTGAAAAACGCCAAAACAGTCGTCGAAAAAGATAGATTGCAACTGATTTCCCCCTTATATCTAAGATATTGCGTCGATCCAGAATGATCTTTTGACGGCCATTAAACGTCGCCCTATTACTAACCAAAACAAGCTAGACATTAAGACTAAGTTCACGTTCATATAAAAAAACAGAAAAAAAGCCTTCACTCGTAAGTGATGAATGAATTGCAAATTTTTCCTCGGTGGAGTCTATAATATTTTTTTCAAGACGAACAAAGGTTGTAATCCTGTTATCCTGTAATCTTTTTTTCCCTAACCAAATACTTTATGGCCTGCTGCAGATTCCAGATATTCGAGAAAGCGGTCGCCAATGGATTGTCCGAGATCAAGGCAAAAAATACATGATACCCGGTGAATTGGAATTAGGTGTGACTAGCTACCGCCCATGTCAACATCTTATTGAGATTTATGGACATCCAGAAGGACCTTTTAGATTGTCTGGTGCGATTTGTTATGATGCGACGGACATTCGATTGGCAGCAGATTTGAGAGATAAGACCGATTTATTTGTAGTAGCCGCGCATAACCCTGACGTTAATACTTTTGACAATATGGCAGCGGCATTGCACTTTCACATGTTTCAACATATCGTAATCACAAATATTGGCCAATATGGTGGCACAACTATTCAAGCGCCATTCAAATTACCATATCACAGACTTATTTCACATGCACATGGAAGTGATCAAATCTCCATCAATATGGCAGATCTTGACTTAGCAGCATTTCGCCGACGAGTGAAATCATACAAGGAGATTAAAGCCAAACCTGCAGGCCTCTAAACCAAGATGAGTAATTGCATGCACAATAGATTGAAGCATCCAATTGCTTGACAATAAAGTTTTTATGATAACTAACGAGACAATTGCATTACCATATGTAAAAATGAATTTTATTGTGCCATTCTTGAATTTTCTTGCCAAGGATCTTACCCGTCATCCTGAGCAAATCAAGGCGATGGATAACGACTTACGCCAGCGTATTCAAAACCTGGTCGGTGAAATGGATGCGGACCTTGATGCGCCTTTGTCTGACGCTGACGAATGAAGTCGGTATCCAAACGCAAATCGGGGAAAAGCAAATCTGCTGTCAATGTGATTTAGAGATCACTAGCACCTACGAATAATTGCGCGTGTTCGCTTGACCTTACTTGCCTTTTTCGTCCTTCACCTTCCTCATTTGTTCTTTACTAACAGCCTTGGCTGGGGCGGCTACCCGTTCTGTCTTTGGTGCCTGCATGATTTTCGTTGCCTTCGCCAGCGCGCTTGCGCAGTCGGTATTTGGGGTGTTACCCAGATTAACCAGTGGCAGCAGGGCTGCAACTGGGGCGACGGCGACCAGTGCTACTGCGGCACCGGCTTTTAGCGCCAGGGGGCCTTTATAAAGGCCTATGTCCGGGTGCTTGAATGTGCCTTTGGCATATAGCGGCGTCCGTAAAGAAATGATGCGTACGCCTTTGGTTTTGGGGTTGATGTCCAGGTTCAGACGTTCTTGTGCGAGGTTGATGTCACCGGTAACGTCGATCACTGCGTCGTCGGTATCGATGACAAAACGGTTAACTTCTGCCAGACCGTTTTTCACCCTGAAGTCACTGGCGAGGCAATTCAGGTGAATTTGTTTGTCGCCAAAGACTTTAACGAATATGGCATTGGCGAGATTCATGCCTGCGATTTCCAGCATGAAGTGGCTGACTGTGCCTTCGGTGACGACAGCGCCAAGCTGGCCATTGGAGGTAGCCAGCATTGTGGAGATGGAATTACCGTGGCCTGTCAATGCGGCGTCGCCATTGATTTCACCAAAGCTTGCCTGCATTGATTCCAGTGCAGGCAATAATTCGCGGACTTTCAAATGACGTGCGGACAGCTTGATCTGGGCGGTAATTTTTTCGTTGCGGCCATCAAGCGAGATGTTGGATGTCACGTCGCCGCCTGCCATGCCAAAATTCAAAGGCGTCAGGCTCAGTACTTTGTCTTTCATGTGTATTTCTGCAACGACGTCCTGCAGGGGTATTTCATGGGTACGCATCAGTTTTTTGCCTTTGAATATGACATCGGCATCAAGAGCGTCCCATTTTGCGGTATTAAATTGCATCACCGGCAGCACTTTTTGATCCGGCTGACCTGTTGCCTTGTTCCCGGCTACTTTGGCCGCACTGCTATCTGCACCTATTGTTGGCCCCAGGTCTTCCAGCCGCAATTGTTGTGATGTGATCGTGCCGCTTAGTAAAGAGCGGGGTCGTTGCCGCAGGTATTGCAGGCTGCCAGCCAGGTCGCTGCTGCCGACGGTACCGGTAAAGTCCTGATATTGCCAGTTCCAGACTGCGTTCACTTTTTTGCCTGTCAGGTGGCCCTTGGTGGTGTAGGCAGGGGTTTCAGGCAACAATACGCCTGTCAGCGGATACAGGTCTGCCATGCTGGCACCACCCAGTGTCAATTGAAGGTCGATGCCTGAAAGCGACCTGGGGTCGGTCAGGGTGCCAACAATGCCGATCTTGTTTTTGCCAAGATTGGCATGCGCCTCGACCGGGTAAATCGTATGCTGGTCTTTCAGGGACAGCAGCGCGCCTGCCTCGCCGCTGCCGGTGATTGGGGCATTGCGGTAAGTGCCGGCCAGATCAATTTTGAGGGCGAACTTTTGTACCTGGGCTTTCTGGGTGGAAGCTGCTGCGTTGGCTTTGGTGTTGGATCTGGCGACAGCGTCTTTGTCGGCCAGGGATGTGACCTTTGCCTGCATGTCGAGCTTGATGCTTTCGTCCAGGTAACGCACATTGCCTTCTGTGAGGGCTATGCGCTGGATTTCTACGGTCCAGTCTGAAGGTCCGTTGTTTTTCAGCGTCCATGAATTGCTGCCATCGGCCCGTCGCTGCAGCGCCACCAATGCGGAATCAAGGGACAGGTCCGTCACCACAATGTTTTTATGCAGCAAAGCGAACGGATGCAGGGCGACCACGATACGGCGGGCACTGGCCATCTGCGGGCCTGCGGTGCTCCATGCGGGGTTGCTTATTTGCACATCTTCAGCGCTGATTTCTGGCCTTGGCAGGTTAGGCCACCAACCCGG
Organism: Undibacterium sp. GW821-FHT11B02; assembly: GCF_058808955.1. Taxonomy (NCBI): domain Bacteria; kingdom Pseudomonadati; phylum Pseudomonadota; class Betaproteobacteria; order Burkholderiales; family Oxalobacteraceae; genus Undibacterium; species Undibacterium sp. GW821-FHT11B02. The sequence continues at coordinate 382,962 of NZ_JBXASD010000004.1, forward strand.
TTCTGTGTCAGTGCCTTGCGTCAACTGTACTTTGAGGTTGCCGCGAATGGCAAATTCGCGCCCGGTGCTTTCCGAAACTTTTCGATTGATATAAGGCCGGGCCTGGTTCCAGTCAAAGGTCGCGATGAAAACAAACAGGGCCACCATTGCCGTAAATAAACCGGCAAAGGTCCAAATGATGATTTTTACTGTTCTGGGAACTGCCATAATTACTCTGTGGGTAGAATTCGGGCCTGCTTCAGGCCATATTACCTCGGCAAGGGGAAAGCTTCTGTGCGCTTTCATACAGAAGGTTTACTACAAAAATCGGGTTTAAAGAGCCTGTCAACATATCTGTGTAAATTCTTCCAGTCATAAGCTCATCTAAAGGCTGTGCATTAATTTATAAGTGGTCGCGCCACGGACGCATTCCGTGTCCGGCATCAGGTGAGTACGGTTACCCGGCATTGGGGGAAAGAGGTGTTGCTAGCTGCCCTCTCCCGCCGGTTTTCCTGTATGGCTGAAGAATTGTACGCCTATCTGTTCCGACAAGGTTTCGCTGGCCTGGATCAGGCGTTGTAGCAGATCGCGCAGGTAGAGACTGCCGCCGACCAAGTCAGCCTCTGGTGTCAGCGCCTGCAATTCGTCTGCCAGCGCTGCCAGTTGTTCGGTGCCAGACGGGCCGCGACCAGGTGCCATTTGCTGCAAGGTCTTGAGGATACCGTCGACCTGGAACACAATGGAGCGGGTATTACTTTCATCCAGCAGCAGCAAGTCTAGCAGGGGCAACCATTCTGGCCGCGCCTGATAGCGCGCACGGTAGGTGATGATGCTATCAGACAACAGCAGCATCCACTCCAAGTCGCCACCATCCATGGCCAGCCCACGCCGCAATATCTGGCACTGGAATTGCAGCCGTTCCAGCCGCCGCCCCAGTGACAGGAAGCGCCAGCCAAGGTCTCGACTCATGCCGTCCAGCGCGTAGCCGGACATTAACATGGCGGTCTCGGTGGCGTCGTCCAGCCTTCGCATTGCTTCGGCCTGGGATGGTTGTTCTTCGACGGCACTGTCCTGCCGCATCTTGCTGATCGCACGCCAGTTATCGAGCGAAATACGCTCGCGCAACTGGCTGGCGCAGCGGTACAGTTGCTGTTGTTGTTGCACCAGCCCTGGCACGTCCGGCGACACCACGGCCCGCAGCAGTGCCGATTCGATTTCAGCATCGGTCAACACTGCGGTTGGTAGCTCTGGTGCACCCGTGGCATCAGTTGGTTCAGGCGGTTCGATCAACGAGTACCAGTGGCACAGGCTGGTCATGGCTGCCCATTCGGCACCGCGATCATCGGGACGTACCTGGAACAGGAAGTTGAGCGTGACGCGCAGCACCCTGGCAATGTTGTCGCAACGTTCTGCGTTGCGGCCAAACCAGTGAAGGTTTTCTGCCACCCGGCTTGACAGGTGAGTGTCATCACGTACCGGCTCGCGCCGCTCGGCGCTACCACGCTCATGATGTGGCAGGTCTTGCTGGGCCTTGGCCTGGACCCAGGTATCTTTGCTGCCGCCACCTTGCTGCATTGTGATCACACGCGCATCTGGCCCGGTGGCCACGCGGGTCAGCCCACCCGGCATCACGACATAGCCCTTGGGCGTGGCGCAGGCGTATACACGCAGGCCAGTGGCGCAGGGATACAATCCGGCGCGGGGTGTCTCTTTCCAAACCGGTGCCTGTGACAGGCGGACCAGTTCTTGGGCCACATAATTGCCGGGGTTGGCGCGCAGTTGCCCAATCAGTGAAGCACGCGCCTCACCGCGCTGGTCAGCACCGAATACCGGCCCCTGACGCAGTTGCGGAAACGCTGGCTTGATCACGAGGCTGTCGAGGCGGCTGACTACTGTATCCAGCGCGGCTGCTTCGCCGCACCACCAGGTCGCCACCGACGGCATCTTGAGCGGTTCGCTCAACAAGCGCTGGCACAGTGACGGCAAGAAGCCCAGCAAGGCACCTGATTCTAATAAACTCGATCCCAGACTATTGGTCACCAGCACCGTGCCGCGCCGGACGGCGTCGGTCAGGCCGGCCACACCCAGCGCGGAATCAGCGCGCAGTTCCAGCGGATCGCAGAAATCATCGTCAACCCGGCGCACAATGACGTGCACGCGCTGCATGCCGGAAAGGGTCTTGAGCCAGACCATGCCGTTACGCACCGTGAGGTCGCCGCCTTCCACCAGCGGCAGGCCAAGGTAGCGTGCCAGATAGGTATGTTCGTAATAGGTTTCGTTATGCGGGCCTGGGGTCAGCAGCACCATTAGTGGCGGCTCGCCCGCACGCAGTCCGGCACCGGCGCTGCGCCGCCCCCAGTGTGCCAGGCTGTCGCGCATGGTGTCGAAAAAACCTTCCAGCTTGCGCACCTTGAGGTCACGCAGCAGGTCGGGGAAGATGCGACCAACGACGGCGCGGTTTTCCAGCGCATAACCAGCGCCGGACGGTGCCTGGGTGCGGTCGCCCACTACCCACCAGCGGCCATCGGGCGCGCGCGCCAGGTCCAGCGCATAGAAATGCAAGGCGATATCGCCCTGATGGCGTATGCCCTGACAAGGCCGCAAGAAGCCAGCATGGCCGTGCACCAGTGCCGGTGGCAGCAGGCCCTCGGCCAGCAGACGCTGCTCGCCGTAGACATCGAGCAGGATGCGATTGAGCAAGGTGGCGCGCTGTATCACTGCTGCCTCCACCTGCGCCCACTCTTCATATGGCAGGATCAACGGCAGGACGTTCAGGTCCCATGGCCGCTGCATGCCTTTGGCATCGGCGTAGACGTTGTAGGTGACACCGTTCTCACGCACCTGGCGTTGCACTACCTCGATACGCTGACGCATGATGCCTGGCGGCTCACCGGCCAGGCTATCGAGCATGGCGCGCCAGTGCCCACGTGGCCGCATGCTTGCTTCCATCATTTCATCGTAACTGCCGGGTGTACCCGGATAACCCGCCAGTAGTGTGTAGTCCATGCGTCTCCTGTTCTGCTTTTTTTTCTGCTTTTTTATTTTGCTTTTAGCCCGGCTGCCAGCGCAAATCCAGCGTCATTGGGAAGCTGGGATTGGGCGCTTCGCGCAGCACGGTCATCGGCCCTGGTGTGTGTCCATAGGCCCAGAACCGGGCGAAGCGGCGGGCCTCGGCGGCGTTGGCGTTGACTGGCGAACCATTCTCGGCACGGCCACCCGGATGGCTGACATGATAGGTGCAACCACCCACTGCGCGCCCGCTCCAGCTATCAACCAGGTCGAAAGTCAGCGGTGCTTGTACCTTGATGCTAGGATGCAGCGCCGACCATGGACTCCAGGCGCGGAAGCGCACACCGGCTACGTATTCTCCTGGCACGCCGGTCGGATGCAGCGGCAGCATGCGGCCATTGCAGGCGACCACGTGGCGCCCGTCCGTCAGGCCACGCACCAGCAATTGCATGCGTTCGACCGACGAATCGACATAGCGTGCGGTGCCTCCAGCGCTCATTTCCTCGCCCAGCACATGCCATGGTTCGATCGCTTGGCGCAGCTCCAGTTCGACGCCCTGGTAGACCACCGTGCCGTAGCGCGGGAAGCGGAATTCGATGAAGGGGTCAAACCAGTGATCTTCAAAGGCGTAGCCCGACTCACGCAGGTCGCGTGCAACATCGCGGATGTCCTGCGCCACCACATGTGGCAACATCCAGCGGTCGTGCAGTGCCGTGCCCCAATGTACCAGTTTGGCCTGGTAAGGCTGACGCCAGAAGCGCGCCACCAGCGCCCGCAGCAACAGCATTTGCAGCAGGCTCATACGTTCGTGCGGTGGCATTTCGAAGGCACGGAATTCGACCAGGCCAAGACGGCCAGTTGGCCCATCTGGCGAATACAGCTTGTCGATAGAGAATTCGGCGCGGTGGGTGTTGCCAGTCAGGTCAACCAGCAAGTTGCGCAACAGCCGGTCAACCATCCACGGCTTATCGCCAGGATGCAGCGTGGGCAGCAACTGGTCCATCTGCTGGAAGGCAATCGCCAGCTCGTACAGATTGTCGTCGCGCGCTTCGTCCACCCGCGGTGCCTGGCTGGTAGGACCGATGAAGGTGCCCGAGAACAGGTAGGATAGCGATGGATGGTTTTGCCAGTAGGTGATCAGGCTCTTCAACAAATCGGGGCGTCGCAGCAGCGGGCTATCCTCAGCGGTAGCACCGCCCAGTGTCGCATGGTTGCCGCCACCCGTGCCGGTATGGCGACCATCGACCATGAATTTTTCTGTGCCTAACCGACACAGGCGCGCCTCTTCATACAAGGTGGACATGTTGTAGACCAGCTCTTTCCAGCTGGCCGCCGGATGGATATTCACCTCGATCACGCCGGGGTCGGGCGTGACGCTCAGCAACTTGATGCGCGGGTCGCGTGGCGGCGGATAGCCTTCGATCCATAGCTTCACCTTCAGCAGCGCGGCAGTGCTTTCAACCGCTGCTACCAGCGCCAGATAGTCTTCGACCCGGGTTAGCGGTGGCATGAACACGTGCAAACGGCCAGCGCGCACTTGCACGCACAGCGCAGTATGGATCACGTCGCGTGGTGCCAGTTTGGACGCTGCACCGGCTGGCTGACCGGCCTTGACTTGTTGATCAACCTTAACTTGTTGATCGGCCTTGAGTTGTTGATCGGCCTTGAGTTGTTGATCGGCCTTGAGTTGTTGATCAGTCTTGACTTGCTGACCTGCCTTGACTTGTTGATCGGACTTAACTTGCTGACTGGCCTTAACTTGCTGACCAGCCTTGGCAGCGGCCACGTTCAGTCCGGGCTGCTTGTCGTAAAGCGGCGGTGCCAGTGCATCACGTGGCGCGAAAGGATCGCGATCGAACACCGGCTCTTCGTCTTCCGGCATCACCCACGGCAGCGCATTCAGTGGCAGGCGCAAGCCCATAGGCGAATCGCCGTCCAGTAGATACAGATGCTCGCGCTTGAGCGGCCAGCGCGAAGTGCGCCACAGGGTGCCGATGGCGAGCGACTGGTCGGTTGGTTCCGGTTTGAGCGGCAGTACGTAGCCGACCACCTCTCCCAAACCTGTCTGCAACAGGCGCGCCAGGCGGCGTCGTTCATCGGACTGGGCCAGGTCAACACTCAGCGGATCAAGATTGACTGGCAGTTCCTGTTCACGCCGGGCCTGCTGCAGTACATCTTCATAGGCCGGCAGGTGGCTGTCGGCGGGCAGGCGCAACGCGCGTGCCAGTGCTGCGGCGAAGCGTTCGGCCTCCTTCGGGCCGTAGCCATCGTTGACCTCTTCGTCAGAGAACAGGCTGACATCCAGCCACATCGGCTGGCCATCCACGCGCCAATAGATATTCAGCGCCCAGCGCGGCAGCGGCTCGCCCGGATACCATTTACCCTGGCCATAGTGCAACATGCCGCCGGGTGCGAAATGGTTTTTCAGACGGTGCATCAGCTTGCCCGCCAGGCGGCGTTTGTCGTCGCCGTGAGCCTCGGTGTTCCACTGTGCCCCATCCATATCATCGATCGAGACAAAGGTCGGTTCGCCACCCTGCGTGAGGCGCACGTCCTGACGCCGCAAGTCGGCATCGACCTGCTCGCCCAAGTGGTCGATCCGTTGCCAGTCCGCGTCTGAGTATGGCTTGGTCACGCGCGGGTCTTCATGGATGCGGGTGATCGTCATCTCATGCTCGAACGTCACATCGGTCTCGTCGGTATAGCCCGTGACCGGTGCCGCCGATGACGGCAAGGCGGTACACGCCAGGGGAATGTGGCCTTCGCTGGCCAGCATGCCAGAAGTCGGGTCGAGGCCGATCCAGCCAGCACCCGGCACATACACTTCGGCCCATGCGTGCAAGTCAGTGAAGTCGACGGTGGTGCCGCTGGGGCCATCCAGCGCTTCTTGATCGGCCCGCAACTGGATCAGGTAGCCTGACACGAAACGGGCCGCCAGGCCTACGTCACGCAGTATCTGCACCAGCAGCCAGCCGCTGTCGCGGCAGGAGCCGGCACGTAGTCCCAGGGTTTGCTCAGGAGTCTGCACCCCCGGTTCCATGCGCAACTGATATGAAATGTCAGTCTGCAGGCGCTGGTTGATGGCGACCAGAAAATCGTTGGTCCCCATGCCGTCCTTGAGCAGCTCGCTGCGCATCCGGCTCACCCATTCCTGACGCATTGCGCCGGGTTCTTCGTTCTGCAGATAAGGCCCCAGTTCGGCCTTGAGCTGGGCCGGATACTCGAACGGGAAGGTCTCGGCATATTTCTCGACAAAGAAATCGAAGGGGTTGATGACCGTCATGTCGGCCACGAGATCGACCGTGAATTCCAGCCGGTCAGTCTTCTCGGGAAACACGAAGCGACCGATATAGTTGCCATAAGGGTCTTGCTGCCAGTTGATGAAATGCTGCTCTGGCGTCACTGTCAGTGAATACGACAGGATAGGGGTACGGGCATGTGGCGCCGGACGCAGGCGCACTTCATGGGGTGACAATGCGACCAGGCGATCATAACGGTAGCTGGTTTTGTGGTGCAGCGCGACTCGGATTGCCATGCGGAGACCTTTGTGTGAGTGAGGGGCGACCCAGTTAATCTAGCAGGATCTATGCCATTGGTGCAAGGAAATACTCTGCTGCCAGCGGTGTGTGTTGCGCCCGGCTTCGCCCGGCACACCCCATGCTGGTGCAATGCGCACCGACATCGCCCGCAACGGATCAGGACAAGGGGGTGACCGTCACGTTGACCTGCAGCTCGTGGGCGCCACCACCCAGCACCACACCCCGCATCGGGGTGACATCGCTGAAATCACGTCCCCAGCCCAGTGTCAGATGTTCGCGCTGCACCAGGCAACGGTTGGTCGGGTCGAAATCGACCCAGCCCAGTACCGGGCAAAATACCGCAACCCAGGCGTGTGAGGCATCCGCCCCGACCAGCCGTGGCTGCCCTGCCGGGGGATGGGTCTGGATATAGCCGCTGACATACCGGGCTGGCAGGCCCAGGCTGCGCATGCCGCCTATCATCAGTTGGGCAAAGTCCTGGCACACGCCACGCCGGCCAGCCAGCACCTGTTCGAGCGGGGTGGCGATGTCGGTTGCGTTGCTGTCAAATTCGAAATCGTCAAAGATGCGACTGGTCAGATCCAGCGTAGCGTCCAGCAAGGGCCGGCCAGGGGTGAAACTGGTCCGTGCATAGCGCTCTACTGCCGCATTCCAGCGCACATGTGGCGACTCGTACAAATAGCTGCAGGCGTCGAGTATGACTGGCTGGCGCGACTGTTGCACAGTGTCGCGCACTGTTTCCCACCGCGGCGAAACGGCAATACGCTCAATGCCGGGACGGGCTGCCAGCGCAACGGTCGACTCGGCCCGCACACGCAGCACCTTGTGTGGCGTGGTTACGGTAAAGCGGCGGGTGGCATTGCCGAAAAAATCGACCCCATCGGCACCTTCGTCCGCATCGGGATCGACCAACAAGTGGTGCGATTCGGTCTGCTGTACGGCAAAACAACGCGGTGCCATGTGCAGCAACTGCTGCGACAGTGTCACCAGGCTCTGGTAAGTGTAGCGGGTTTCATGTACCACGCTGTAGCGCAACAGGGGCATGGTGCGGGCCACGGTTGAATTCATGGCGAATTGAGTAAGAAGCAAAAGACGTAATGTAGCATGGTTGCTTGCACACATCACCTGCAAGTTCAATTGAGGGAGATGGATATACCACCGCCCCCAGGCCATAAATTCGATCTGGATCACTGATTTTGTATGCAAGGCTCAGTAACATGCGTCCATGCGGCCCGTCTGTATCTCCCATCCTGGCAGTTTGAACTGAACGCCGAACGTAACAACCATACAACAATGGGCATGCAACTACGATTTGCGGTTCAGTCCAAATTTTTCCCGCTTCACTGTGCCATTCTTAAGCTTTACCGTAGGTTTTCTTGTTAGTCGCAATGTAGGCATTCAACTGCTCAAGCAATCCTGCACTGGCCTTGCGCGTGATGAAATTGAAGGTTTCATTGCTGCCGTCGATATGATGAATATCCGCCAATGCCAGGCCGCCTTCAATGTCCTTGCCGTAGGTTTTGCAGAGGTATTGGTTGCTGACATCGCCTTCACCGAAGGCATCGATCTTGTTTTCTAACAGCATCCTGACGATGTACTCTTGCGCGTCAGGCTGACCATCAGGAACAAGTTTGTCAACGAATTCTATCGGGCAACGCGGGTAGTAACGCGCTTTTGCGTCGATGTCTGCGGTTGACCCTTTGGTCACGACTATCGTTTTTCCGGCCACGGTTTTGTAGTCGTCAAACGCTGCTTTGTCGGCGCTGCGCACCAATAATGATCTTTGTACCTGGAAATAGGCTTCGCTCCAGCAGCCGCCCGGCCCTACATCCCGGTTATCACGTTGCTGGATGCCAGCTGCGGCGATGTCGCATTTATTTTCGTTAGGCATGGTCCAGATGAGATCGAATTCATGTTCTATCCAGACGATCTGCAAGTCCATGCAAAGTGCGAATTTTTCCAGGAAGGTGACGTCAAAGCCAATGGGCTTATCTTCTGGATTTTTTTTGTAGCAAACTGGCGCAAATCCGCCGTAAGTGCAGACGGTCAGCTTTCCGGGGGTCAGGGTTGTGAGGGTTGTTGCGTCGTTTGTCATTTTGTTTCCTTTTTTTGGTGTTGATAGGAAAAACTATCTGCTACTCCTGCTTGGTACGTGCCTTGTCAGGTTCATCGAGGTTCTCGGCCTTCAGCAATTTTGCTGTGGTCAGGATACCGATCTTGACGACTTTGTAGCCTTTCAGGGCTTCACAATGTATCGCGCCTTCAGTCAAGGTCAGGGAGATAGCTATCTTGGGAAAACAAGCCAGAGCAAACAAATTTTGCTTGCAACATTGCTCACATTAAACACCAGTCGTTCATCCTTTGACAATGTTTTTGTACATTATTTACCGCACGTGCGCGGCCCCACAATGTAGATTGAATGCAGCCTGCCACGTTTAACACAACATTGGCAGACTGCACTGGCTATCAATTTATTTTACGACTTGAATATCAACAACATAGATTGCGCCATTGGCTTTTTCTGCCCTGAACTTCACTTTGTTGCCGGGTTCCAGTTTATCCAGCATGGATGGTTCTTTGATTCTGAACACCATGGTCATGCCTGGCATGTCCAGGTTTTTGATGGGGCCATGCTTGATAGTGACTTTGTTGCTGCTCTTGTCAATTTTGATGACTTCACCATCGGTTGCATCTGCCATTGTGCTTGCAGCCGCTGAATTGTCCTGCCCTGCAGGGCTGGCGTTGTCAGCATAGACATTCGCAAATGGCAGGCTCATGCCAAACACCACAGCAAGCGCCATTATTTTCATACTTTTCATGGTACGCCCTTTCATTGTGCCTGGTGTTGGTGGTCATCTGCACTGGCAGTGGTTTTGGCTTTGCCGACTTGAACTTCACCTTTCATGCCTGCGTCGTAATGGCCAGGTTGCAGACAGGCGAAATCGATCTTGCCGGCCTTGGTAAATTGCCATAGCACTTCACCGGTCTGGTCAGCGGCCACAGTCACCATGTTGGGGTCGCTATGTTCCATTTCAGGATTTTTTTTCATCACTTCGTAATGTTCTTTCAATTCTTTTTCTGTACCGAGCACAAACTCATGTTTCAACTTGCCAGAATTTTTGATGACAAAGCGTATGGTTTCGCCTTGCTTTACCTGAACACTGGCTGGCGTGAAACGCATGCTGTCGCTCATGTCGATATTGACGGTGCGTGTCACTGCACTGGCTATGCCGGGCTTGCCGATTGCTTCTTCATGATGGTCATGCCCACCTGCATGTGTGCCAGACGCCAGCACGGCACCCGAAGAAAATAACAGGGAAGCAGCAAGGCCAGCGAGGCCCGTCGACAAGGTGTTTGATTTTTTTAAAACGGTTTTCATAAGATACTTTCTTTTCCATGAATGTGGAAACGCAATGCCGCTACCGTTCAACATCCAATACTGAACGTGCGCGCATGGTTCGCAGGCATACGATGCCTGCGGAAATGATTTAATGACCTGGCAATGCCAGCTTATATCCGGGTAAGGGAAGTATCAGAACCTGGGTGGGCGTTCCAGGCCATCACTGATGTGGCCTGTATATGAAGAAAAAATCAGGTCGATTCTTTCTGAGGAAGGGCGAAGAAGTGGAAGCACGACATCCTGGCTGAGGATGGCAGTCGCTATACAACACGCATCGACGGATGCAGCATGATCTATAGGGTGTTGCTCTGCTGACGTGTCAGTATGGTGCTGGTGTAATTGCTGCTGTGTCGCGGAGACAGAAGAGACAGGATGCGGTTCGTCAGCGCAACATAGCCTGGTGGCTGCCAGGACACCCTGCACAGGGATAGTCAGCATCATGATGCACAACAACAATAAGCGAACCAGTTTTTTCATGGGCCTGATTATAACTGCTTTTTGAATTTGCTTATCTTTGTGGCTCGACAGATGTTGTTTGACCTGATTACTGGGTTGCCAGATTATTCTCTTCCATACGGCTATAACACTACAACAGCGTCTGGCAATTCATTCAAATTATCGCCATCCGCAGGGAAGTGTTTCGTCAAATGCTGGCCTACGGCCTGTATGCCACGGATCACGCCTTCTTCGTACTGCCCCAGCTTGAAGGCACTTTCCATCATGCGACATATTTGTTCCCATTCGTCAGCTGTTGCCTTGGCATGGATGCCACGGTCTGCCACAATTTCTACGTCACGGTCAGCCAGTAGCACGTAGATAAGCACGCCATTATTGTGGGCTGTATCCCAGATATGTAATTGCGAAAAAATTTCTATGGCGCGTGCGCGGGCTGTCTGGTCGCAAAACAAGGGGCTGCAGTCAAGCGCCGTTTCGACAACGAAGCGAATTTCACCCAGGTGATTGGATTCACAGGTTTTGATGGCTTGCTCTATGGCCTGCAAGCTAAGTGGCGGAAAGGCACGTCTAAGTTGATGATGGGTGGTCAGCAAGTGTTTGGTGATGCGTTTGAAATTGAAGTTACTCATGATTACCACCGCCCCGATGCGCCACCGCCGCCAAAACCACCACCGCCACCACTGAAGCCGCCGCCACCTCCAAAGCCACCTCTGCCACTACCGCCATAATATGCACCAATACCACGAGCCCCAAGACTGCCGCTTAGCAAGGTAAAGAACAATGCCAGCACACCCGCAATCAAGGCCATGGATATGGCACCTGCGATCAGCCAGGCAATTCCACCGACGATGCCGCCAGTGACAATGGCACCTGGCAGTCTGCCAAACAGTGCACGTAACACACTACCGACCACCAATGCCATGATAAATAGTACCGGGGCATATTGCTGGAAGCCGTCTACATCGCTGGTCCGGCGCAAGGGTTTTGCGGGCAAGGGCTCACCATCAACCACACGCATCATTTGATCAACACCAGCCTGTATGCCGCCGCTAAAATCACCCTGTTTGAAATAGGGGGTGATGGTGTCGCTGATAATGCGTTTGCTGGTGGCGTCGTTGAGTGCACCTTCCAGCCCGTAGCCGACTTCTATGCGCAGGCTGCGATCATTTTTTGCAATCACCAGAATGGCACCATCATCAATTTTTTTGCGCCCCAACTTCCATTGCTCGGCAACGCGCAAGGCATACTGTTCTATTGTCTCTGGCGCTGTAGTGGGGACGATGAGGACAGCAATCTGGCTGCCTTTTTTACTTTCAAAATCACGCAGCTTTTGTTCCAGTTCGGCTTTTTGTTCAGTGGTCAGCGTTGCAGTCTGGTCAGTGACGCGGTTCTGTATGGGTGGAACCACGATCTGGGCAAAGGCGGCACCGGCCCACGCCAACATGCAGCTCAACAGCAGCGCCTTTGCTGTCTTTGCTACCTTTGCCGCCTTTACGTTTAGCAGGATATTCATTGCGCGCTGCTGGGCTTGGCCGCGGGTGCACCAAAATCCACTACCGGTGGTTTGGCCAGTTCTTTTTCATTTTCGACAGCGAAGTTAGGTTTGACCTTGTAACCAAACATCATGGCTGTCAGGTTGGACGGAAAAGACCTGACCAGTACATTGTATTCCTGCACTGCCTTGATGTAACGGTTGCGGGCAACGGTGATGCGGTTTTCTGTGCCTTCCAGTTGTGCCTGTAAATCACGGAAATTGGCATCTGATTTCAGTTGCGGATAATTTTCTGTGACGACCAACAACCGTGACAATGCACCGGACAATTGACTCTGGGCCGCCTGGAATTTAGCAAAGGCTTCAGAATCATTCAACAGTTCTGGCGTTGCCTGTACGCTGCCGACTTTGGCACGGGCATTGGTGACGCCCAGCAAGACATCTTTTTCTTGGGCGGCAAAGCCTTTGACGGTGTTGACCAGATTAGGTACCAGGTCGGCACGGCGCTGGTATTGGTTCAAAACTTCTGACCAGCTGGATTTAACTTGCTCATCCCCACTTTGAAAACTGTTATATCCGCAGCCAGAGAGGTTCAGTAAGAGTATTGCTGACAACAGCAGCCAAAACTTGCGCATGGGAATTTCTCCTGATTGTTTCGTTTCTCTCACCCAAATGATGAAAGCGGTACACATGCCCACAATATTAACAATAATACATCACGAGCAGCTTGCCATACAGACCGGAAAATCACTGTGCGGTAACGTACTATACAAGGCAATTGACTTTCACTATCTGTACTATCGGTATCTAAGTCCAATTTGGTTTATTGTGATTTGATAAAGCGCAAAAAACTGCCTGTCAGTTTTTGAAAGCTTCGTTTTGCCTGTCTACGATTAGCATGTCGCCATCATGGAATTTGTATATTGTCACTCCGTTGCGAATCCATCTATACTCGTCAGCACAGTCTTTTACTGAGAGGAAACCGCTGATGATCACCCGTCGCAGATTTGCTTTGTCGCTTTCGACACTAGCCTTGTCACCAATCAGTTCACATGTTCATGCTGCGATCAGGAAAATACCGGCCCTTTTGCGCCAGCCTGTGGCAAGAGAAGAAGCGGTGACCGACACTCTGTGGGGCAAGTCTGTTGTGGACCCGTATCGCTGGATGGAGCAGAAACCCGATACCGACGAATTTGTCAGCTACCTGAAAGCGCAGGGTGCCTATGCAAGGCAGATGCTGGACCGCCTGCCGGGCCGGCGTCAGGTGGAAGCATCGGTGACACGTTTCACCACAGCAGTGACCGATGTGGCAATACGCCTGATCAGCAGTAGCTATATCATTTTTGCGCGCCGCCTGCCCGGGCAACAGACTTACAAAATTTATGCGCGCCCACATACAGGAGGTGCCGACCTCTTGCTGATAGACCCCGAAGCCAGCACCAAGGATGGAGCCCCGCGCCGGGTCACCGGTTTGCTGATGTCACCAGACAGCAAACATCTTGCTTACACCATCGATACGGGCGGCAATGAGATACGTGAATTGCGCGTGCTGACACTGGATGGTGGCAAGGATGTATTGATCACCCAGCAAAATGGCTTGCCGGCCAGTTGGCTGCCCGATTCCAGCGGATTTTTTTATTCGCGTCTGCGTGATGGCGCTGTCAAGGGCAAGGTCGATTATTCGTTCGACACCGCAACCTGGCTGCACAGGATGAACACTGAGGCAACGCAAGACACGATGGCATTGCGCTGGTCAGATGGCCCGGCCATGGGTCAGACCGAACGCGAAATGCCGATGGTACTCACGAGCACTGTAAGTGACTGGGCGCTTGGTGCCATTTACAGTAATGGCGAATGGCCAGCCTACGGGATGGTGGCACGCACGAGTGAGCTGACACAGGGCAAACCCAATTGGGTGGCCGTATTTGGCAAGGATGATGTCGCGGTCCATGCATTGACGGTTGGTGATGACGTGTATGTGCTGGCCAAGGGCAAGGCCGAAAGGGGAGAAGTTTTCAAGGTCAGCATTCGTGACCCGGACAAGGCCAAACGTGAAGTGGTGGTAGCGCAAGGCGAATATGTCATTGACAGCCTGAGTCTCGCAAAAGATGGCTTGTATATTCATGAGTTGCGTGGACAGGTGGGTGCGCTGCGCCGCTACAGTTTTACCACCGGTAAGGTGGAGGACGTTGCATTGCCTTTAAGCGGTGCCGTGTGGGATGTCAATTGCAACCCCATGCTGGAAGGCGCATGGTTTGGCATGGACGGTCTGACCTGGTTTGCCCGCACCCTGCACACTGGTGCCGATCTGAAGGCGAAAGATATTGGCCTCAGCCCGAAAGCACCGTTTGATACCTCCCCTTTCCTGACCACACGTCGGGAAATCACGGCGCGCGATGGTGTAAAAGTACCGATAGAAATCCTGCATAAAAACAATACCAAACTCAACGGCAAGAACCCTGTACTGATCGAAGCCTATGGCTCCTATGGCATCATCCTCGACCCGGGTTTTCAGGGTTCAAAACTGGCTTTCCTGGATCAGGGTGGTGTGATTGTGTATGCCCATGTGCGCGGTGGTGGTGAAAAAGGTGACAACTGGCATTTGGCGGGGCAAAAAGCCAACAAACCCAATACCTGGCGTGACACGATAGACGTGGCAGAAGCTTTAATCAAAGATGGCTGGACTTCACGGGGCAAGATCGCACTATGGGGCACATCTGCCGGCGGTATCATGGTGGGCCGCGCCATTACCGAGCGCCCCGATTTATTTGCGGTTGCCATTGGTGAGGTGGGAATCTTTAATACCTTGCGCTTTGAGTTGACATCGAATGGCCCAGGCAATGATGAAGAATTTGGTACCGTGAAAAAGGAAGACGAGTTCCATGCGCTGCTGGAAATGGATAGCTATCACCATGTGCTACCGGACGTCAGCTATCCGGCCACACTGTTGATGACTGGTGCCAACGACATTAGGGTAGAACCCTGGCAAGTCGCCAAGATGGTGGCACGCATGCAAAAGAGTCACGATCCCAGACGTCCGGTATTAATGCGTGTCGATTTTGATTCTGGCCACTACTCCACAACCAGGAAGAATGGTATCACCAAGAATGTCGATGTATTCACATTCATTTTTGAACATACACGTGGCTAAACGCCTTTACATGGATTGATGACATGCCAGGTCAATCCGGTTCAGATTTTAGTCGTGTAACGCGGCAGGCTGTGTTGGACTGACACTACCGGTCTTGGCACGTGCCAGTAACAAGGCTGACAATGCGGTGCCTGATAAATTTTCATCCTGCGGTGATTGATGCTCTCTTACAAATAACTTTTTGACGAGATAGGACATGCGGTTTTTTTGAAAATCGTCGTACCCAGCCAAAATTTTTTGTATGACAGGCACTTGTTCCTGCAACTCATTGTCAACAACGGGTGAAATCCAGTCTATACGCCAGTCTATATGCATGTCGTTACCAAGAGCGAGGCTGGCCAGCATGACTTCATCGCCCAGAACTTCACTGGCAAGCGCCTGGGAAAAATCACTGACAAAATATTTTCTCAGTGCGCCCAGACCAAAATCGACCAGATATTTTTCATTGATGATGCAAACGGCATGTCCTTCTCTTTGCCTGTCGCGCACAAAGCCCTTATAGCCCAAATAGAAAGTCCCGTTGTTTTGCCGGATTTCGGCATAACAGCCCTGTACTCTGGCGGTATAACCTTTTTCTTCAAGGATATGTGCCAGCATGGCAGAAATGGCGAAGCAACAGCTGCCGTACTTATCAAAAAACTCAAGGAATTGAAAGTCATCAGCAATCTGCCTCAGGTCGTGAGCCAGTTTACTGTCGGCAATTACATCTAAAAATGCGGTGTTCATTGGGAAGGAGACTAATGAAATTGGTATTGGTAATACCTGTCCATTGGCGAGACTGTTTACTTATAGCAATAATAGTAAAAATCCAATAAAAAGGGGGTGATATATAGTAAATACTTGTAATAATTTGTATCAATTTTATTAATTTCCAGCCATTTACTACCTATGTGCACAAAGGCAAGCAGCTTACCGGCCAGGGCGGGGCAAGAAATAGTTCTTACCCATGCCCAGGCTAATCCAGTCGCAGGAATAGTCGTAAGCAGCCATCGGATGGCCAAAGTAATAGCCTTGTATTGCCTGACACCCCAGTTCACGCAGCATGTACGCCTGCTCTGCCGTTTCTATACCTTCTGCCGTAACGTCCAGATCCAGGCTCTTTGCCATTTGCATAATGGCTGCGACCATGCCCACATCGCGTTGTGCACCAGGTAAGGCAACCACAAAAGAACGGTCTATCTTGATGCGTGATACCGGCAGGTGCTTGAGCAAGGCAATGGAAGAATATCCAGAGCCGAAATCATCAATTGCAACGCGTACCCCTGTTTCACGCAGACTATTGAGCGCTTTGCGGCTCTGATGAAAGTCTTGCAGCATGGTTTCGGTAAGTTCAATTTCCAGCAAATGGGCTGGCAATTGATGTGTGTCCAGTTCACTCTTGATATGCATGGCGAATCGTTCATTCCTGAACTGGCCAGGCGAGACATTGACTGCCATGAATAACTGCCCCTGCCCTGCTTCGTTCCAGCTGCGCAATTGTTTCAACGCCTCTGTTAGCGCCCAGTTACCTATACTTTCAACCAGCCCGATTTCCTCGGCAATATGAATAAATTGCCCGGGCTCCAGCAAGCCGGAATCGGGATGGTTCCAGCGCAACAGTGCTTCAAAACCGATCAGGCGGTAATCACTGAGATCGACGACGGGCTGGTAAAACAGTTCGAATTCTTTTCTTTCCACAGCTCCGTACAGGCTTCGTTCAATATTCAGGCGTGTGCCTGACTTATCGCTGAGGTTATTGGCATAGGCACAGATTTTCCCTTTGCCACAACGCTTCGCTTCATACATGGCGCTATCAGCGGCGCCAAGGATTTCATGGCTGGTATTGCCATCCCCGGGAAATTTGGCAACGCCTATGCTGGCGCCAATCACAAAATGATGGTCGTTGATGATCACCGGCTCTTCAAAGGATTTAAGAATTTTTTCAGCGACCAGCAACCCTTCTGAGGGATGATTGAGGCTGGACACGATGACGACAAATTCATCTCCCCCCAGGCGTATGGCTTCATCGTGGCGACGGATCTGCCGGACGATGCGCATCGCAGCTTCCTGTATGACGCGATCACCGACATGATGTCCCATGGTGTCATTGATGGATTTGAATTCATCCAGATCAACAAAGATGACAGCAAAATGATTATCAGCATTGATTGTGTGCTGGATTTCGTTTTCCAGTCGCTGATCCAGCAGGTAACGGTTGCCCAGGCCGGTCAATGGATCATGGTAGGCCAGATGGGCCAGTTGCCGCTGCGCTTCGCGAATGAAGCTGATGTCAGAAATGGCGTGTACATACTGCTTTGCCACACCTGCCTCATCGCGCACCACGCAGATATGCTGCAGTGCAGGGAAAATACGGCCATCCTTGCATTTGCAGGCGACCTCGCCTGACCAATGCCCTTCGGGCATGGTGGCAATGTCCTGGTAGGTGGGGTCATTGTCGCGCCGCCCCAGTAAAATTTCATCGGGATAGAAACCACGTATTTCTTCCTGATGATAGCCAGTCAGTCGTGTCAGTGCCGGGTTGATTGAGCATACCTTACCGACCTCATCCAGTATCATGATGCCTTCTGCCGTTGAATTGAAAACCACACTGGCCTGCCGCAGATTTTCTTCTGTCAGTTTGCGCAGGGTGATATCACGCAAGGCACCGATCACGGTTTGCTTCCCGGCATGCCCTGTATGCAGTTTTCCTACCATTTCCAACCAGGCATAATCACCACTGGCACGAAGCGCACGAAAGCAACAGTTAAATACTTCAGACTGCGTCAATGCATATTGGACATCCGACCTGTCGTCAGGATGTATGCATTCCAGCATGGTGAGCAAATTGGCCTGAAAGGGGCTGAGGGCGCTATCCCACATGCGATGAAAGCGCTCGTCACCGTTCACCGTATCAAGCTGCGCTTCCCATTCCCAGATACCAAGCTCAGCAGCCTCCAGGGCTATCACCAGACGTTCCTCGGATTTTTCCAGGGCAATTTCAGCATCATGACGAGAGCGCGCGACCTGTATCACTGCTGCCAGTTCTTTGGCACCAAATGGTTTCATGACATAACCGAAAGGCTTACTGGCAATGGCGCGCTTGACGGTATTGTCATCAGCATAGGCAGTCAGGAAGATGACGGGTAGTTTCCAGCGCTGGTAGATCATCTGGCAGGCTTCAATGCCATCTTCTGCGCCATCTAAATGGATGTCCATCAGCACCAGCGTAGGTTCAAGCTGGGAGACTGCAGACAGGGCATGGGTAACATTGCTACGTATGCCGCATACGCGATGCCCCAGTTCCACCAGCGTCTGTTGCAGATCCAGTGCCACCACGGGTTCATCTTCCACGATCAGAATTTGTTCAGCCCGCATCAGGCAATCCCTTTCCTTTTTGGGCTCAGTTCTATCGTAAAACAGGAACCCGAGGTAGACGAAGTTGTCACCAGTTCGCCATGCAGCTGTGCGACAAACATGGGGATCAGTTGCGTTCCCAAGCCTTTCGCTGCATCCCAATTGAATTCAGCCGGCAATCCACACCCATTGTCAACAACCTGCAAGTGTAACTTGTCGTCAGTAACTTCTCGCAGACGGATATCAATACGGGGTTGAACATGGCCATTGTCAGATAAGCGGTCTGCAGGAAAAGCATGCTTGATCGCATTGAGTATCAGTTCATTGATGATCAAACCTAGTGGAATCATGCGGTGTGCGCTCATGAAAATATTTTTTTCCGGCCCTGAATATTGTAGCTTGATCCCTAGCTTGGTCGTATCGTGACTGGCAACTGTCAGGGCAATCAGACGGTTGATAAATTCCGATAATTCAATTTCGGACATCGTTTCCGAGTCATACAATAATTGATGCACCAGCGCCATGGCCCTTATCCTGCCCTGACTCTCGCCTAGCACACGAGCCACCTCTTCTGACGCTTGCCGGGCCTGCAAGTTGAGCAGGCTGGAAACAATCTGCAGATTGTTTTTGACGCGGTGATGTACTTCATGCAGCAAGGCTGTCTTTTCTTCCAATGCTTGCTCCAGTGCTTCCCACTGTCTTTTCTTGCTGCCTATGTCATGGGCTAGCTTGCAGGCACCGATAACAGTGCCATTGCGGTCACGTAATGGTGATATCGTGATTGATACATCCACCAGATGCCCGGATTTGTGTATGCGCACGGTATCGAACGGTGGAATACGTTCGCCATTGGCGATACGACGTAGCAAATGCTGCTCTTCATTCAACAATGGTGCTGGAAACAGAATAGCTATCGATTTACCCAGTGCTTCTTCGGCACGGTAACCAAGCAGTCGTTCAGCAGCCGGATTCCAACCTGTAATAATACCGTCCAGTGACTTGGTGATAATGGCGTCATCAGACGATTCGATGACAGAGCGATAGCGTTCTTCTGACTGGTGCAACGCTGCTTCGCTGTCGTGACGTTTTGTGATGTCGATACCAGACGGTATCAGGTGGGTAACCTTGCCGGTTTCGTCGCGCAATGGAGCAAGCATGAAATCTACCCACATGCGACTGTCATTGATCATTTTGGCATGTACGTCATAACGTATGGTTTCGCCCTGACGACAACGACTGATTTCATCTTTCAGGCGCTCAGCCAATTGGGGGTCATGACTCCACCAGTACGTGTCCCACAGTTTTTTACCGCGTACGTCTTCAATGCCAATACCTGCCGCTTCCAAAGGAGCACGGTTACATGTCAGCAAGGTGCCATCAAGATCCAGCACGCCAACAAAGGCAAACAGATTATCCAGCACCTGCAACAGACGTTGCGAGCTTTCTTCTGCCACCTGCGCTTCAAATGAGTCAACGGAAGCATCTTGTATCAGGGCAAGGATGCCACAGATATTGCCATTATCATCTCGCCTGGGGTAATAAGAAGCCAGGCGGAACAGTTTTTCCTGTTCATTTCCTGGAGCATCGCCGTGTATCTCCTGACGCACCAGCGGGATACCCGTCTCAAGAACGAACCGCAGTTTGGGTTCGATGACGTCGGCCACTTGGGGTAAATAATCACGCACGTGATGACCAAGCTGCGCCGTTATCGGAATGCGATTCAGGTCCGCATGCCGACGGTTGATGAATTGCAATCGCAGGTCAAGGTCCAGCACTGCCACACCTATTGGCAAGGTATCTGTCATGAGCAAAAACAACTGCTCCATTTCTCTACCTTGAAGACCATGCATGGCGCAGCCCCCTGTGCGAAAGCTTTATTTTATCTATAAATCCTGGATTATTGAAATTTAAATAATTCTTCTAAGAATTTATAGATATCTTTTGTTGATATGTTGTTTGTTCGACATAGCTGTGCGGTGCAGTATTCGTTCACATGTCAATCGCAACAAAACCAGGCGCCGAGTGTGGCCTGAAACTACGAATTTTCCCCCTCGGCAACATTGGCGCTTACTAAAGCATTATCCAGTTTTCAGCTGTGAGTGACAAAGAAAGCCTCTTGGTCACCCGGCCGGTACCTGACTCACAACCCCAGGCGAATATAAGTAAATACCGCCATTCCAAAAAATATCGTTTGCAACATATTCTTGCGCACCAAAAAAAATGCCGTCGCCAGCAGGCCCGCCAGCAGACGTGGGTTGTTCAAGCCGATTTCCACCTGGCCATTGGACAACAACAGATCCGGCACAATAATGGCAGCCAAGGCACAGGCTGGTGCATAACGCAAAGCTTCCTGCACCCGTTTCGGCAAACTGATGTGATGCCCGACCAGCCAGAAGCCGCTACGGGCAATGAAGGTGGCCAGGGTCAGGAGGAATATGATCAGCCAGACTTCCCAATCGTTCATGTTGACTCCTTACTAGACTCATTGCCAGTCTGGTCATGGTCGGCTTTCTTGCCTTCCAAAAATTCTTCCAGCATCATGGCCGTGCCCATGCCCAGCAAAACTGCCAGTAGCAGCCCCAGTTTGTATGGCAAGTTCACTGCCAGCAAGGCGCAAATACCGGCTACCACCACACCGGCAAACGCAGCGCGGTTAACAATCAGTGGCAGCATAATGCAAAGTATTGCCAAAGTACCTGCAAAACCCAGCCCCCAACTGGCAGGCACCTGGCTACCCAGCAAAATACCGATAATGGAACCAAGTTGCCAGGATGACCAGTTAGGAAAAACCAGCGCCTTCAGGTATGCAAGCTTGCCCTTTTGCTCGCCAAATTCGGGATAGCGCTGCATGAACAGCCCAACCGAAATATCGCCCGTCATAAAACCCAGCCAGGCACGGGTACGCCACGGCAGGTGCGAGAAATGCGGTGCCAGAATGGCAGAAAAAATCAGGAAGCGCAGATTAACCACCAGCGCGGTCGCAAAAATCACCCAGGCCGGCGCGTGTGCGGCCATCAAGGGTAATGACGCCAGTTGGGCTGATCCGGCAAACACCAGCAGGCTCATGCCCAGCGCCTGTGGCAATGTCAGACCAGCCTTGATCATGGCGATGCCGACCACCAGACCCCAGGCGGCAATACCAAACCAGGTAGGTGCGCCCACTCTCAAACCTTCTTTGAATGCGGCCTTGTCGGTATCGAATGACATGTGTGGGGGAGGAAGTGCAGAAAAGTCCATTATTGTAACGGGGAAATAAAAAACCTGCCTGACACGCCCTGATATCAGGGAAATTGACAAACCTCAAAATTGACCAAACGGCACCACGCATTCTCACTCTGTTAGCCCAGAATCCGTTAAAATCGCGGTGGAATTTCTATTTTGGAGAAGCAGGCTACCTGACAGCAGGTCCGGCAGCTTCCCGCACCAACATTATTTACCGGAGTCACCATGTCCACAT
Source organism: Undibacterium sp. GW821-FHT11B02 (assembly GCF_058808955.1). NCBI lineage: Bacteria > Pseudomonadati > Pseudomonadota > Betaproteobacteria > Burkholderiales > Oxalobacteraceae > Undibacterium > Undibacterium sp. GW821-FHT11B02. The sequence goes on from NZ_JBXASD010000004.1 coordinate 404,778, forward strand.
CAACCAGCGCCACCAGTAATATCGTCGAATTGCAAGCCAAGGATTTGCCTGCACACTGCCCTAATCCTGCCATGCCGCTGTGGTCGTCCCACCCGCGCGTATTTCTGGACTTGTCACATGGCGGTACTGCAACTTGCTCTTATTGCGGCACGCAATACAAACTGGCGCCGGGCGTTGTGCTCAAGGCGCATTGATTTTTTAAGACCATGCCTGCAAAAAAGCAAATGAATGGCAGTGCAGACGAAGTTGAAGCTGCTTTCTATGATGCACTCAGCCGTGCCGATCTTGAGGGTATGATGGCGCTGTGGGCCGAAGATGAAGAAATCGTCTGCATCCATCCAGGTGCTGGCCGGCTGATTGGCCATGCTGCCATACGCAGCTCCTGGGAAAGCATCTTTGAACGCGGCAGTGTCAGTATCCGGCCCTTGCAACTGCATGCCACTCACAATATGCTGACTGCCGTGCACAGCATCATAGAAGAATTTCAGCGCACAGGTGACGGCAAACAGGATGTCCATGTGCTTGCCACCAATGTCTATGTCAAAACACCGCACGGATGGCGTATCACCATGCACCATGCGTCAGTCGCGTCAGGCAAGGCACCACTGGATATGTTCAAAGCCAGCACCCTGCACTAAATTAAACTGCACTGGCATATGCGTTACCGGAATAGAGTCACATGAAATACCTGTCTCCACGCTGGTTACCTGGCGGCCACCTGCAAACGATTTACCCGGCTGTGTTTATCCACAAACCCGTCACACCCTTGCGACGTGAACGCTGGGCCACGCCAGACGAAGATTTTGTGGACGTTGATTTTTTGGATGGCGAACCGGGCAAACCCTTTGTAGTGATGTTTCATGGTCTGGAAGGCTCCAGCGACAGCCACTATGCACGCGCCATGATGGCAGCCCTGCGTGAACGTGGCTGGTCAGGTGCCATACCGCATTTTCGTGGCTGTTCTGGCCAACTAAACCAGGCCCCGCGCTTTTATCATTCTGGCGACGCACAAGAAATAGGCTGGATCATACAACGTCTTTACCAGCAATATCATCAGCAACATGCCAGCGGCAAATTTTATGCAGCAGGCGTCTCGTTGGGTGGCAATGCCCTGTTGCGTTGGCTGGGTGAATCACAACATCATGCTGACATCGTCAGCGCCGCCTGTGCCGTGTCTGCCCCACTGGATCTGGCACAAGGTGGTGCTTCGCTGTCCAGCGGTTTCAACATGATCTACACGCGCATGTTCCTGAAGACGCTGAAACCAAAATGTCTGCAAAAGCTCGATCAATTCCCCGGTTTGTTCAACAAAGATGCCATGCTCAACGCCAGGGACCTGTATGAGTTCGATAATGTCGTTACTGCTCCCCTGCATGGTTATCTGGATACCGATGATTACTGGCACCGTGCCAGCGCCAAGCATATACTCAACGACATCACCGTTCCGACGCTGGTGCTGAACGCAAAAAATGACCCTTTCCTGCCCGGTCAGCATTTACCCGCCCAGGCAGCAAACTGTGTCACACTGGACTACCCTGAGCATGGTGGTCACGTCGGCTTTGCGGCGGGCAATGTACCCGGTCATTTGAACTGGTTACCGCAAAAGATACTGCATTTCTTTGAGGCGAATAGCTGATGGATGAGATCGTCAAGGCAGCACTGGCAAAATGGCCAAATGTACCCCATTGCTATGGCTGGCTGGCTCTTGACGCACGCGGCAACTGGCGCATGCGCGATGACCGCTGCCAGGCACTGAGCCTGCCCGGCGACATCATCCGCCACCCCACCCTGCTGGCTTTCATCGCCCGCAATTATCTGTGCAATGAAGATGGCTGCTGGTATTTCCAGAATGGCCCGCAACGCGTGTATGTAGACCTGGAAGCCACTCCCTTTATTGCTACCACCACAGCCAACGGCAGCTTTGCCCTGCAACACGGCGAGCAGGCTTTCACTCCCGAACTGGCCTTCCTTGACCCACAGGGCAGATTACAACTCAGCAACGGTACCACCCTTGCACAACTGGACGACCGCGACCTGGCCACCTGCCTGCCATGGCTCACCCTTGATCAACAGCCCATCCATGATGAAGCATTGCTGGAATGGTTGGAAGACGGCAATGCGCCAGGCTGCCTGCAACTGCGCCCACCCGGCATGACCGGGCTTTGCATTGATGTTCAACGCTGCAAAGAGCATCAACTGATGCGGGAATTTGGGTATGTGCAGAGGCCGAGACTGGAAAGTATCGCTGCCAATTAGCCTCCAACTATTTGGAAGACTATGCTTCTTCAACACTGCCACAAAAACAGTGCTTAAAGCAATGCTGCAACTCATGTCATGGACAATTATTCTTCACTCCAAGTACCATCGTCCCACCATTCCTGCGCAAGGATAGTGACAACATCATAGCTGGAATCGCCTTTTTCCTGATAGACAGACAAACCCAATTGAGCAGCCAGTTCAAAATCATAGGACTTAATTGCGGCTTTTAAGTCTGGCAATACGTTTTCAGGATAGACAGCAAAGCAAACCAATTGATCGGCCTCATCGATAGCCAGTAACTGACGCGCCACCACCTTGCCTTGGGCATTGCGCGCATACAAAACCTGCTTATTGGCATCCAGCAGGCAAGCGACGGTAGAGTAATCACACAAGCCGCCTATCCCAAGGCAACTGCCGACATAGGTACCCATCATGAGAATTTCAAATGGATCTTGCTCAAACCCAAGTGTCAACTTTCCTTGAGTAGTTTGGACTGTATGTTGCAGCCCGCCGCACCACAAAGCTTGCTGGACCCGTGGATGTTTGACATACCAGGCTTGATTGAGTGGGTGCTGAATGTAATCCAAAACATTACCAGTTTTGGCACTAATCAAAAACCGACGCAAGCCCTTTCGGTTGCGTTTGGAAAAATTGTTCATTCCAGTCAATAAGCGCAGGGCATGCCTTGCAGATACAGAAGAATTACGCAACTGGAACGCCGCATCCATTTCCAACCAAAGAGCAGCCTCCAAAGCACGGAGACGCAAAGCAGGTAGCCGTGACAAGCTCAGCTTGCAATGTCTCGCTATTTGCTGAGGCGACAAATTCGCGCTGCCTTCAAAGTATTCGCGCAGGCGGCTTGGCAAGGGGCTGTCCAGTCCGGCTTCTCTGGTTAACTTCAACAACTGCTGACAAGCGTCTTGCAGCGGCATCTCTTGCCAGTCCAGGGTGAACCAGCCCGTTTTTGTCTGCTTCCTCATGAAAAGCTGGCGGCGCTCATAATGCATACCACCAAGCAAAATGGCAGTCTTAAAAAATCTTACCGGAGCTGCTAAGAAAGAAGACCGTAACAAATCTGGGGCTACACTAGCAAAAGTGTAGGTTCCAAAAACCAGCAGTCTCGTAGCATCCTGTCGACGACATGTGCGTTCAAATTGCCGCCAGATACGATCGTCGAGGTCAAGAATCTCGTGTCTTTCGTTTTCTGCCCAGGTTTCAACTATGTTGACAAAGGCATGACCATAATCGATATTTTCTGAGAATGGTGGCATACATAATTTACGCATCAAAGGCAGGAAATCACTCACTGCTTTGGGTAAACTAAGAGCATCGTCCCAGCCTTCAATGAAGCGGCTCCACATCAAGGCCAGCTTGCTTTGCCTTTCAGCAGGCATTGATATCAGTACATCATGACAGGTAGAAAATATGTTCAAATACACCTTCCACTTTGCCTGCTTCCTATCTTTATCATCTTTACCAATAAAGTTGTAAATGACATTAAGCCAAGTATCGGCAGTCTGAAGGTCGAGTCTTTTCCAGTGCGTTTCACGCAGTAACCGCGCAAGTCCGGGCAATTCGGCGCAATAACCCCATAAACATATCCACGATCTGAGACCTGTGGCGGCGCAAACATTTGCGATCGCGTCTACCGGCACATCCTTGCAATCATGTTTTGCAGTCAGTCCGTATTCGCGTAATTCAGTTTCACCGCTCATCTCAAATAACAGGCAACCAGCAAGGCTATATTCCACACTCACCTGCTTGCTCAAGTTGTGCAAGACACTACCCAGATAATATTCAAAACGCGCATCATTTTCCGTCAGGTCATGCAGACGCATAAGCTGTTCAGGGGTCATCTGCTGCACAGACAATTGCCCTTGCATTTCACGTATGAATAAACGCAGGAAAATATTCTGGCGACATGCTGGTAACAACTGCGCCAGTTCCGCACCATGGCATTGTGTAGCAGCCATCGCGCACAGATGTGCCAGCAGGTGCAGGTTTTCTGAACGGCATTCGTCATCTGCATGAATGCTGGTATGGCTATGCCATATCTGTAACCAGGCAAATTGCAGATCTTCGCTTGATGTCCGCAGATGCCAAAGGAAGCAGCGGCGAAAACCTTCAGGAAAAACCGGTAATCCTTGTACTGGCTGTTGCTTATAATGGAAAAACAATGCGTTGCTACTTGGGATCTCATCTGCAGTCATTGAAATAAGCTGCCCTTGCGCATCCAGCACTGGCAAGCTCACAAAGTCATGCCTGGCAAGGAAAGCATCCAGTAGTCTCTGCTCAGCCAGCCAGGTACAAAGATCAAAGTCCGGTTTAGCCTGCTTGGGCGGCTGGTATTTGGTGCCGCGAAAAGCCCGGGGGTTGGCCGCCGTAGCAACGGGTTTCTTCACTGTCATGACTTGGTGCAGATTTGCAGTAACCACATTCGCCGGGTCAGGCACGGTCATCCAGAACACACGCCAGAATGCAGGCCACACACTGGAAAGTTCATTCGCATTTTGCAGGCTATTCCAGTCTGCGAGCAAATCGGCTGCTTGGGGAAACAATCGTTTATCCAGCACTGACAGACAGACCTGACGAAAGCCTGGCTGCAACACGCCATCCACTTCATCGCTGAGCAAGGCAAGGATTTGTCCAGGTTGACGCAACAGATTGATAACAACGGATTTGACGACAGAGGACTTAGTCACTGTCTTGATTTTGACAGAATGAGATTTTTGCATGTGAACACAATATGAAAATCAGAAATGAAAAGACACTACCCGATAAGCCGCATCGCGTTAAAACGCTTCCAGCTGGGCACTACCATGTCTTCATTGAGGCTGAACCGGCTTGATGTGCCAGAATCAGATTTTCATCGTGGATATCACATGTGATAAATTTTATTCTAATTGAACGTGGCTTATTATAACTGTGTTCAAACCGCGTGGATATCAGGAAGAAATGTGCTTATCTCAACCTGTGCAGAAAAAAACAGGTACAAATGGAAAAAATTCGATTCATTTCACCTGACCTAACCATCAACGACGCTTCTTCTCATCCGCCATCTGATCCTTGTGTTTCTCTTTCCATTCCCGCTCGCGCGCATCGATGACTGACAGATCAAAATACTGGGCATCCTTGTCGCGGCGGGCGATTTCCAGCTGTTGCAGGGCTGCGTCCCAATTACTCTGTATGCCATAGGCTTCGGCCAGGGCCAGATGCTGGGCTGCTTGTTTGCCTTGGGCGTCATACACTTTGGCTAACAGGTTATACAATTGTGCTTCTTGCCGGTACAAAACGATCTGGTCACGCAGAAATGCGGCGGCCTGTTCTTCTTTTTTATCTGCCAGCAAAGCTTCTGCATATTGCAGGGCCACGCCACGTGACAAGGGTAGATCACGCATGGCTTTTTCTGCTTCTTTGACGGCGGCGGCAGTTTGCTGACTGGCGATCAGGATGTCGATAGACAGGTCAGCAAACATATTGCTTTGTGTTAGCAGTTCTTTATACCTGTTATCCTTTTCAACCAGTTTCTGCGACTGATCAAGCAAGGTTCTGGCTGTCTTGTAGTCCAGCCGTTTATAGGCAACAAAGGCGTGGCCATATTTGGAGGTGATCTGGTCTTCCAGTTTGCCGGACTTGGCTTGAACGTCAAAGAAAGTCAAGGCATCCATCAGGCCCTGGGTGGTGGGATCTTGCAATACACGCACCCTTGCCTTGGCCAGCAAAAATTCCAGGCTATCGGCATGCTGGCGATAGGGCTGGTCGATCAGACGTGCCTGAATGTCGGCAATACGTTCACTGGTCAGTGGATGGCTGCGCAAAAAAGGTGGGACATTGTCGCTGTAATTACGTGTAGAGTTTTGCAAACGTCCGAAAAAACTGACCATGCCTGACGGGTCAAAACCGGAATCGCGCAAAATCTGGAAACCGACCCGATCCGCTTCGCGTTCGGCATCTCGACCAAAATTTAATTGCTTTTGAATCGCCAAGCCCTGTCCACCTGCAGCCAGTGCCATGGCAGCGTCCGGGCTGGAGCGAGCAGCCAGCACGGCCAATGCCAGTGCAGCCAAAGGAATAAATGCGTCGCCCTTCTGGCTGGTCAGCATACGGGCAATGTGGCGCTGGGCAACATGACCAATTTCATGCCCCATGACCGAAGCCAGTTCCGATTCATTTTGAGCTGCTAAAATCAGACCAGAATGAAATCCGATAAAACCACCGGGAAATGCAAAGGCATTCAGCACGGGGTCACGGACGGCAAAAAATTCAAAATTGAAGGATGTTTCCCCACGAGCATCAGGACGGGTTTCCAGCATTTTATTGCCAAGGCGGTTCAGGTATTCTGATACCGGGGCGTCATCCATGAAATCAGGATCACGGCGCACCACACTCATGATCTGTTCACCCAATTTACGTTCTGCCAGTGGCGACAGTTCTTCACGCGAAGTATCACCCAATGTGGGCAGGTTTTGCGCATGTGCCAGATCTGGTGCCATGCCAAGATTGCCCATGCCGCTGATCAGCACGACAGCAGCACATATAGAAGTCCGGCGAAATGTGCGACGGACCGTATTCGCAATGCTATGATGACGGGACACTGAATTGCTTCCTTTTCTCTTCACTTTTTGCCTGTTATCACAATAATGAGTAACGATTCAACAAACCAGGGCCTCAGCCATTTTGATGCCAGTGGGCAAGCGCATATGGTCGATGTTGCCAGCAAGAATGACAGCCATCGGAGCGCCATTGCTCTTGGAAAAATCCGCATGAAGCCGGAAACCCTGGCCATCATCCTGCAAGGTAACGCAAAAAAGGGAGATGTGCTGGGTATCGCCCGCATCGCTGCCATCATGGCTGCCAAACGCACCAGCGATCTGATTCCACTCTGCCATCCTCTGGCGCTGACCAGGGTCACCGTTGATTTTAGCATTGATGAAGCCACTGCCACGATCAGTTGCCGGGCACAGGTTGAAACAATTGGTAAAACCGGTGTCGAAATGGAAGCGCTGACCGCTGTTCAGGTCGGCCTGCTGACCATTTACGACATGTGCAAGGCAGTTGACCGGGGCATGGTCATGACAGATGTACGCGTGCTGGAGAAACATGGCGGTAAATCCGGTGACTGGGTTAGCCTGATTGATGATCAGCAAGATAAGGTAACAAAATAAAGAACGCCGTCAAAATAGCAAGGCATCTCCCTGAATTTATGGCGCATCACGTGGCGGCATCGTGACAAAAATGGCCTTGTAGCGTTCATCCTGGGCGGATTTGGCTTTCCAGTAATCCCAGTATTCCGCATAGGCTGTCGGGTGCAGGCGCTGCAGAGTCAGCATGGCGCGTTCCGCTTTCTTGGGTTGCCCATTCAATACATAAGTTTCAGCCAGCTTGTTGATGATATGCACAAAACCAAATCGCGCACCCCACTTTTCCAGATAAGCAATTTCTGCCGCTGACATGCCTTCGTGCGGGTTGATTCTGGTCAGGATGAAGTATTCAAAGAATTGCGGAAAAAGAGTAAACGCAGGTTTTTGCATAGGTGCCTGCGGCGCGCTATAACCTGACTGTTCCGTGCGTAAAGCCTGAAAACCGGCAACAACTCGCTGAAAATCCAGACTGATCAAGGCCATCAACAACAGCGATACAGCCACTAGCACGGACAGGGTACTTGGTACCAACCTCACGCCATCCGTTGGCCAGCGCATCTGATGCACCATTCCCATAAGGATACCTACCGGCATCAATACATAGGCATACCACAAAGGAAATTCAACCATGCTGTGCACCATCACGGCTACAAAGCACAAACGGGCAAACTGAATCGCCAGATTAGCTGAAGGTCTGATACAGGTTTGAACAAACCACCACACCAGCGTCAACATAAACACCAAAGTGAACGGCCAGCCCAGTTCTGCAGCAAAATTCAAGATCAAGTTATGGGCATGTTCAGCATAGGTACCAGAAGCCAGATCTGCCGCTATCCTGACCTGTTCGGCCCCAAAGCCAAACCAGCCTATACCAAAGAACGGGTGTTCTGCCGCCATGCGCCAAGCCTGCGACCACAAGACCATGCGCTCGGACCGTCCGCCTACGTGTTCGGCAATTGAGCCGCCATTAAACCCAAATACCTCTCCCAAAGAGGGTAAGGCCGCGACCATACCGGCATATAACAGGGCCATGGCGATACAAAATACCAGGCTGACATGTTTTTCAATTGTGTTACCGTTGATCGCAGAGCGTCCCAGGCAGCACATCAAGACAAAAGCGGGAACAATCACCCAACCTATGCGGGAATGCGTCAACGTCAGCCCCCAAAGCAGGAAAATCACTGCCGCTATCGCCAGCCATGTTGGCATCTTGCGTGCTCTGTATAGATAGAAAGTTGAAGCAAGAGCAAAGCAAAGCAGCAAAGCCAGTTGATTCGGTTGTGCCACATTGGCAAACGGACGCATGAAAGGCTGGGTATTCGTCGCAATATACATAACGAATGGCCAGGCATATATGCCAGATAACTGTATACATTGCAAAACTACCGACAACAGACCAGCAAACAGGTGGGCAATGGCAAGCGCCTGACACAGTAACACCACGCCCCCCTCTTTTGCCGCCCAGGTTGCCCCCATCATGATTGCAGCGATCAGTGCCACTATATATAGAAGGGGCAGGATGATGTCAGCCGCGTTTTCAAGAAGGCCAGCGACAAACTGCATGGCTATCCATAACAGCAAACCCGCAAACAGATAAATAATGGCGGGTATTTGCAACCGTGGCGCTTTCTCCGCTGCGAGAAATGCAAAAGCCAGCACCAGACCCAATATGCTCAGGACGTCATGATAATAAGTACGGTAAGGATGAATATGAAAAGGATGGGCGTAAGAACAAATTAACAAAAAAACAAAAATAGCAATAGCCATTGTTGATTTTTCTCTCAAAAATACGCTAGGAACCATGTAGCAGTCTGCTTTTCATATTGACGACAAGTAAATTATCTCACGGCGACGAACACAATACAGGCCAGATCAGACAACAAAAATCGTCAATTAACAAATTCTGTCACTGCCATTTCCTGCACTGACAAAAAATGGCAGCACAAGTAAGCAGATGTAAAAAAATCGACTGCCTTTGTTGCACCCATGCCAGAATATGGCTGGCAAGCAACTTGCTTGTCCTGAGCTAGCTTCTGAACTGTCTTTGTTTTGATCAGAAGTTTCTCGTTTAAAAAAGCTGGCACATATCATGCTTATAGGTGAGTGCAGCACTTAATATAGCCTTGTTTCACTTCAATTTTAAGGATTTATCATGAAAACTATGCAAAAGGGTTTTACCCTTATCGAATTGATGATCGTTGTAGCGATTATCGGTATTCTGGCTGCTGTTGCTATTCCTGCTTACCAGGATTACACAGTTAAATCCAAAGTATCTGAAATCGGCAGTCTGATCGCTCCTGCATTGGCACAAGCTGGTGTAATGTGCTCTGGTGGTACTTTGGCATCCGCAACAAACAACTCCAACATGGGCATTCCAACTGACGTTTCCATCGCTGGCAAATACGTCAATAAGATTGCTGCTTCTGGTGCAAGCGCAACTGCAATCACAATGACAGCAACATTGCAAACTTTGGCTGAATTGGGCTCTGCAAGTGCTGGTACAGTTACATACACTGGCGCATGTGGCGTAGGTTCCCTGCGTTGGACAGTATCTGGCAGCATCCCTCCTAAATACTTCCCTAAAGCATAATTTAGCTTAAGTATTGATGGCATGAAGAATAGGGAGATTCAAACATCTCCCTATTTTTTTAGAGATGCCGTCGCAGGCTGCAGTAAAGTCGTTTTGTATTGCTTTTGGTTTTTTTTTGGCTTCCAATAAAGAACGTAAGGTGTACACATGAAAACTCAGATCAACCGCTTAACAGCGATACAGTATGCACAACGTGGATTTACATTAATTGAATTAATGATCGTTGTCGCCATCATCGGTATTTTGGCAGCAGTCGCCATACCGGCATATCAGGATTACACAGTGAAATCGAAGGTTGCTGAAGTAGGCAGCCTGGTCAGCCCGGCATTGCAAGTTGCTGGTGTGATGTGCTCTGGGGGTACCCTGGCATCGGCAAGTAGCAATTCAGCTGCTGGCATACCAACTGATGTGTCAATTTCAGGCAAGTATGTTAACAAAATAGCCATGAGTGGCGGTACCACCACGTCAGTGACGGTAACGGCAACCATGCAAACTCTGGCAGAATTGGGAAGCGCCAGTTCGGGAACCATTATCTATAACGGGACTTGCGGTGTAGGTTCATTACGCTGGACAGTTACTGGCACGGTTCCTGCTAAGTACTTGCCCAAGGCTTAATTAAGGCATCGTTCTTCATATTTGGAACCGGTACCAAAAAGCTGACCCAATCAACATCTGCCAGCTCAGGAAATTTCCAAGCAATGAAGGACTTGCCATATGAAAAAACAAAATAAAAACTTAACAATGACTCAGTACGCTCAACGCGGCTTTACATTAATTGAATTAATGATCGTGGTTGCCATTATTGGTATTTTGGCGGCAGTCGCGATACCGGCTTATCAGGATTACACTGTTAAAGCAAAAGTGGCTGAAGTAGGAAGTTTGGTTAGCCCGGCATTGCAAGTTGCTGGCGTGATGTGCTCTGGCGGCACGCTGGCGTCCGCCACCAACAATTCGACTGCAGGCATCCCTACTGATGTGTCTATTGCGGGCAAGTATGTTAACAAAATTGGCATCAGTGGCGGTACGACGACTTCGGTGACGATCACGGCAACGCTGCAAACTCTGTCTGAGTTGGGAGGCGCAAGTGCAAAAACCGTTGTATACACAGGTGCTTGTGGTGTAGGATCATTACGGTGGACTGTCAGCGGTACGATTCCGACAAAGTATTTACCTAAAGCTTAAGCTGTCGCTTAATTTAGTTGCAAAACAGGAGGTCTTAGACCTCCTTCTTTTTTTTAAAAATCGATGACAAAAGACCGTATCCCGTTATTCGCGCTCTTACTGGTTCTGGTTTTGACATTTTTTGTCTATCAACCTGGGCTAAGCGGCTACTTCCTGTTTGACGACAGCGTCAATATCCTCGAGAACAATAAGCTGCACATAGCGAGTCTTGACTGGTCAGGGTTAAAGCAAGCAGCCATGTCAGGTACGGCTGGCATGCTTGGCCGGCCCATCAGTATGCTAAGTTTTGCCCTGGATTATCTGGTCGCAGAAAATAACCCTGGCCAATTCAAACTTACCAACCTGATTATTCATTTGCTCAATGGTATTTGTGTGTATTTCTTTAGCACATTGCTGTTGAAAGCCCATCGCACAAGATTTGCCAACAGCATTCCACTAGGAAATGCTGGTTGGGTCAGTGTATGCATTGCCGCCGCCTGGTTACTGCATCCTTTGAATCTATCTGGTGTGCTGTATGTCGTGCAACGTATGACCAGCCTGAGCAGTCTGTTTTGTCTTCTTGGCTTGATTTGTTATGTGCACGGCCGTTTGCAGATGGCAAGCAACAGTAAGGGCTGGCTATACGTATTTACTGCTTTTTTTATTTTCACTCCACTGGCGATTTTTAGTAAAGAAAACGGTGCCCTGTTACCATTTTTCTTTTTTTTGACCGAATGCATTTTCTTTGGCTTTGAAGCGCCGCTTCTTTCCAGAAAATTACTCAAGACCTTATACGTCTGCACCTTGGCGATACCACTGCTGGGGATATGTATTTTTCTGGCATTGCATCCAGAATGGCTGGGCAATACTTATAAAATACGCGACTTCACCCTGGCTGAACGCCTGCTGACTGAAGCACGCATAGTCTGGTTTTATGTACGCCTGGTATTTGTGCCGGACATCAATGTGCTGGGGCTGTTCCATGACGATATTCCCTTATCCAAGGACTGGCTGGAACCCATTACCACCCTGCCCGCCTGTCTGGGAATATTGGGATTGGGAATAGCCGGTATCGTTGGTTATAAGCGCATGCCTATTGCTGCCTATGGCATATTGTTTTTCCTGGTAGGCCATAGTATGGAGTCCAGCTTCATTCCTCTGGAATTAATTCATGAACACAGGAACTACCTGCCTTCTTTCGGTCTGATTTTTGCCCTGATGTTCTACCTGTTTGTACCCGGCAAGCACAACGAAAGCATGAAAATCCGCAGTTTATTGGCAATTTTCATCCTGATCATGCTTGGCAGCATCAGTTATCTGAGAGCAGTTCAATGGGGTGACGCTGTAGAAATGAAACTGAAGGAAGTCGCCCACCATCCGGAGTCTCTCCGGGCCAATATGGATATCGCGGCATTTTATTCAGCGTTACCAGCGACAAATCAGATAGAAGCTGATGAATACTACAACAAGGCATACTCGTTTTACGCCAAGGCAGCCGAATTATCACCCTCGGACACGCTGGGCTTAATGGGTTTGATTTCATTGAATGCCAATAGAACGATGCCAGTTGAAGAGACATGGGTGTCCGCGCTAACGCAACGCTTGACTAAATTCCCATTTGCCACCAATACTGGAAACTCTTTGTCAAGATTAAGTCAGTGCACGATAGCTAAAAACTGCCAGGGAATTGATATCATCGTTGGACAGTTGTTTGAGGCCGCGTTCAAAAATCCGACATTGGCGGGTAAAACAAAAACACAATTACTGTTTGCCTGGAGTGATTATTTGCTGCAAATCCGTCAAGATCACGCCGCGACCTTGCAAGCTGTTCGCGAAGCTGCGGCGCTGGCACCAACTGATATTGACGCACAAATGAATACCGCAATCGTCCTCGTGAATTTGAAATTGAACGAAGAAGCAAAAAAACAAATTGCCGTGGTTCGCCAGCTTGATCATTTACAAACGCATGCCAGTTCCCTGACGGACCTGGAAAAGCTTATCAAGTAAAAAATAACAAGATCATCATTATGTCCGCTACCCTGTCCATCATCCTTCCGGCCAAGAACGAGGCTGCCTCTCTGCAGAGTCTGTTACCTAAACTACGTGAATACGCAGATCAGGCAGAAATCATCGTCGTTGATGATGGCTCTACCGATAACACGGTAGAGATATGCCAGCAAAACCAAGTGAAAGTTATCTCCCACCCTTACAGCATAGGTAATGGCGGTGCCATCAAGTCTGGTGCCCGGGCTGCCAAGGGTGAAATACTATTGTTCATGGATGCGGATGGTCAGCACAAACCAGAAGACATTCCACGCTTGCTGGCGAAACTGAGCGAGAAATACGATATGGTGGTCGGTGCCCGCGACCGTGCATCGCAAGCCGGAGCCCACCGCGCTGTTGCCAATGGTTTTTACAATCGACTGTCGAGCTGGATGGTGGGGCAAAAGATACATGATCTGACATCCGGCTTCCGCGCCGTTAACGCCAAAAAGTTTCGCAAGTTCCTGTATCTGCTGCCGAATACCTTTTCCTATCCAACCACGATTACCATGAGCTTCTTCCGGGCCGGCTATGCCATCGCCTACGTGCCGATCGAAGCGCCGAAACGTATCGGTAAAAGCCATGTACACGTGATCAAGGATGGCTTCCGGTTCTTGCTGATCATTATCAAGATCGGTACCTTGTATTCGCCACAAAAACTGTTCTTGCCGATCAGCCTGTCATTCTTTACGACAGGACTGGCCTATTACCTGTACACGTATATCACTACGCACCGCTTCACGAATATGAGTGCGCTGATGTTTATCTCGGCCATACTCACCTTCCTGATCGGGATAGTCTCGGAACAGGTATCTGCCTTGCACTACAAGGATAGCGACAATGAGCCATCCGGCCAATAAGGCTAGTCTTGATGTCTTGCTGGTCAGCACCTCCTACCCCAAAAATGCAAAAGACTGGCAGGGGCGATTTATTGCTGACATGTTGCAATCGCTGTCAGAAAAACCGACTCTGAAACTCAGCCTGTGGGCACCATCCGGTGACATACCTGCCAACGTCCGCAATAGCCTGAGCGGCGAAGATGCACTATGGCTGGATGGCATGCTGGCAGAAGGCGGCATCGCTCATATCGTGCGCAGCAAGGGCATAAAAGGCGTATTTTACGTACTCAAGCTATTGAACCTGCTGCGACGCACTTATCGCGGGCCGCATCAGCCTGATGTTGCCCATGTCAACTGGCTACAAAATGCCCTGCCTTTGTGGGGAACCAACACACCTGCGCTGATTACTGTTCTTGGCACCGATTTCGCCCTATTGCGCCTGCCCGGCATGAAAGCCGCACTGCGTCGTGTCATGGCGCAGCGCCCCTGCATCATTGCACCGAATGCAGAATGGATGCAGCCAACATTGCAAGCGGCCTTTGGCGATGTCGCTGAAATCCGCGTCATTCCTTTTGGGGTAGAAAAGAAATGGTTTGCCCTGCAGCGACAAACACCAGCCCCGGTGGTCAAGAAATGGCTGGTCATTACCCGCATTACTAAAAATAAGCTGGGCACCTTGCTTGAATGGGCGAAAAATCTGGTACATGAGCAACGCGAAATACATCTTTTTGGTCCCATGCAGGAACAGATAGAGCTACCAGACTGGCTGCATTATCATGGTCCAACCAACCCTGCTGCCCTGATTGGTGAATGGTTCCCTCAAGCAGCTGGTGTGCTGACACTCAGTCAGCATGATGAAGGCCGTCCACAGGTATTGCTGGAAGCCATGGCAGCTGGCCTGCCGGTGATCGTCTCTGACATACCGGGGCATACCAGCCTGGTGCAGGACAAAAACACCGGTTGGATTTGTGATAGTCAATCCAAACTGCAACAGGCACTGGATTTCCTTGACGATCCAGAGAATAATGAACTCACAGGCAAAGCAGCACGAGCCTGGATAAAAACAGAAATCGGTACCTGGGACGATTGCGCAAGTCGTTATGAATCAGCCTATTTTGATTTGATGGCAAAAAAATGAGCAACGATGGCATCTTAATTATCGGCGGTACCGGCTTCATGGGATCAGCCATCGCGCGTGGGCTGCAAAATGATCCAGCTAGCCAGCAACGGCCCATCCACATTCTGGCGAGGCATGCAGAACCTGCATTGCCAGCAGAAATACAAATACACCGTGGCAGCATGGACAATAGCGATCTTTTGCGCAGCTTGCTACCAAGCTGTTCGACGATTATTCATGCGGCTTCGTCAACTACGCCTGGTGTATCAGCAAAACAACCAACACTGGAAGCAAGCCAGAACATACTGCCCACCTTGCGCTTTATTGAATTACTGAATGAATGCGGCCCCAAACAACTATTGTTCTTTTCTTCTGGAGGCACCTTTTATGGTAATCCGGATAGCTCACCGGTATCCGAAAATACGCCTTTCTCACCACGTTCATATTACGGTGCAGGCAAGGTCGCCATAGAAGCATTTTTACAGGTCTGCCAGGTACAGACAGGTAGCAAGGTAACGATATTGCGCCCCTCCAATGTGTATGGCTGCGGCCAGCCTTTCCGCCCCGGCTTTGGTGTTATCCGTACCATGCTGGAACATGTATTGCGCGACACTGCAATAGATATCTGGGGTGATGGCGAAACCATACGTGATTTTTTGTATATCGATGACCTGGTGAATGCCTGCCTGTCCATTATCAGGCAGGGCGATGTCAGTGGCAGCTACAATATCGGTTATGGCGTTGGCCATAGCCTGAATGAAGTCATACGCAGTATGGAAGCCATATGCGGACACAAACTCAAAGTGAATTACCAGCCTGCGCGCCAGGTGGATGTAGCACGCATCGTACTCAATAACGACAAGCTCACCCAGCAATTGAACTGGCAGCCACAAGTCTCACTTGACCAGGGAATAGCACTGACCTGGCGTAGTCTGCAAGGATAAAAGCAAGATGACTCCAGTATCAACGCCGGACAAAACACCCGTCTGCAGCGTCTGCATTGCCAATTACAATGGACTCAAGCTCATCGATGCCTGTCTGCAATCCGTCTTGCAGCAACAATTTTCTGGCGCAATAGAAATCATCGTCCATGACGATGCATCAACCGATGGGTCAGCCGATTATATCCGTACCCACTACCCTGATGTCCGGCTCATTGTCAGCAATGACAACGTCGGTTTTTGCATCTCGAATAACCGCATGGCCGACATTGCAACAGGTGAATACCTGCTCTTGCTGAACAATGATGCAGAGCTATTCGATGATGCTATAGCCACCCTATACGCACATGCACAAAATTTGCAGCAGCCCGCCATACTCGGCCTGCCACAATATGACGCGGCGACAGGCAAGCTGATCGACATAGGCAGCAGTTTTGATATCTTCCTTAACCCCGTGCCCAATCTGGATCCGCAAATGCAGAACGCAGGCATGATCATCGGTGCCTGCTTGTGGATGCCACGGACACTGTGGATAGAAATCGGCGGCTTTCCGGACTGGTTTGGCTCGCTTGCGGAAGACATGTATGTCTGCTGCGTAGCGCGCTTGTACGCCTATCCAGTGCAAGCCCTGGGCACATCTGGTTTTCGTCACTGGGTTGGACAGAGCCTGGGTGGCGGCAAGGTGCTTGAAAACAAACTCAGTACCAAACTGACGCGACGTGTGGCATCCGAACGTAACAAAACCTTTGTCATGGTCATGACGACCCCGGCACCGTTAATTTATCTGCTTTTACCGCTGCATCTGTGCATGCTGTTATTGGAAGGTCTGGTACTTGCAGCCCTCAAACAGCGCTGGACATTGTTCAGCCAAATCTATTGGGGCTGCTTGAAATCACAATGGCGGGAAAGAAAAAGGCTGGTTATTTGGCGCGACAAAATACAAAGCAAGCGGGTTATCAGCCAGTCTGGCTACCTCAAAGTATTCTCTTTAATTCCGTATAAATTGCGCATGTTTTTCAGGCATGGTTTGCCTGAAGTCAAATAAAACCCTCAGATACCGCGCATCACAAAAAATTTGTCACGTCAAAACCAACCAGGCTCAGATTATTGATATTCTTGAGCGTACCAACCAGGGTAATTTCATCCGACGTGATATTCGCAACGTCGTTCTGGTTAATCACGTACCAGATACTGGCGTCACCAATAATGTCCGCAGTAATCAGTACCATCTTGGTCGCTACCGTCGGTGCAGCAAAAGCCTTGCCAGCACCAAACAGCGCTGCCAGTTTTGTCGGGTCCAGCGCATTCCCTTGAACGGTCAGTACGTCACCATTTGACCATGCTTTGGGAACGATGCTGGCGGCGTTCACGGCAGCAATTTTGGTGGTACCGGTTTTATTCAGGAAGGATGAAAAATTCAATACATCCCCACCCTTGCCTATCGTGAAATTGGTGATCAGGTCGTTACCATTATCCTGAGGCGTAATGCCAAAAGCATAGGTGTCAATAGCTGCGCCACCTTGCATGGTGTCATTCCCTTTGCCACCGACAAAAAAATTCGGATAAGCAGACCCTGTCAAAATATTATTGCCGTCATCCCCTTTGATGGTGGTGGTGACTGTCACCTTGCTACCACCGGTGGTGGTCGTGGTGGTGGCTGGTGCCAGGCTGCTGAGATCAACATTATTCACCTGCTGTATGCTGCCACTGAGTAAATCCAGGTTTTTACCATCCAGCGTAAGTTTATCCAACAGCAGGTCCACCGACAGGGGTGTCGTCAATGCCCCCTTGCCACTCAAGAGATGGTTGGTTTCATTCAACGGTATATCGATATAGTTGATCTGCAAATCAGACTTGACGGCATTGATGATATTCGCCACCTTGCCACCGGTAAATGAAGTATTGTCCAGCGTCACGGTCAGGTTGCTGACATCATTGACACTATAGTTGCTGGTCGCAAAACCTGTCAGTGTCAAAGTCGCGGTTGTATCGGTCGTCTTGGTCAGGCTACCTGTTAAGCCAGCAGGTACATTTGTCAACTTACCAAGGCTGGTGCCGACATTGCCTTTGAAGGTATCCCCCGTCAGTGTCAAGGTGATGGTATTGACGATGCTGCCGTCATTGATCTGTTTTTCATTAAATGCTGTGGAAGAATAAGTAATGCTGCCTATTGTAGGTGCAACTTCTGAAGCCTGCGCCACCTTCAATACCAATTGCTCGACATTGGTGGGGGCAACAGCAACCTCGGCAGCGGTAGGCATACGCCCCAGCAGTGTGGTGTACACTACACTGGCATATACCTTGGTTGCCGCCGAAGTCTGAAATTCTGGCGACTGTGCAAACTGGTTAAGAATTTCACCACGTGACATGCCGCCTGCCATTTGCTGCAGCCAATAATCACGACCCGCTGCATCGGCAGTGCGCCCCAGCACATTTTGGTATATCAGATCCAGGTACTGGGTATTTGATATGTTGCTACCGTATTTGGTAACAAATTCATCTGACTGTGCAAAGGTCTGGGCAATTTGTAAATTAGTGCCGCCATTTCTTTGTACACCCATCCAGAACAAGAAGCCGTCATAGTCAGGGATGCGATTAAAGGCGGCAAAATAAAGACGCACTATCTGCTCAGCCGCAGGGCTGTAATCAGACGCGGTCAGGAAATTGTATTCAACACCGGCGCGTGTCAGCAGGCCAGAATCCAGGCGCGCTGCATACAAGTCTACCGTTGCCTGATCAGCCGGCTTATCCCACAATACCTGAAACAGACCCGTGACAAATTCTTTATTGGTTTTGGCCATCATTGCACCTGAACGATTTACAACAGAGGATAGGAATAATACGCAACGGCACTTGCATTCAAGCAGCCCGTCTCTACCGTTATAACGGCAGGATTCCCGATATTTCCAGCTTAGCTATTTTGCCAAGCGGCAAAAATACTATTTTCGCTTAGTATAGTTGATAAATTTCATCCTCAATTCAAACAACAGCAATTGAAAAGTGTGGCAATTCACATCTGTACCATATATAGCTACGGACCTGAGAACAACGCTGCTGTACTTTTACTGATGTCAACAATTCAATGCGATAATCTATTGCCATCCAAAGACAGCTTAATCAGTGCAAGAATTTAGCAAAAGCAATGGAGTACCCATGAAAATCACCGTCCTGTTTCCCACTCAGACTGAAGCCAGCCTGTTCCAGCGCGACGATGTGACTACCGTCATCTCTGGTGTCGGCCTGAGCGCCACGGCACATGCCACGACCAGACTCATCCACCAACAAAAGCGGGATATGCTGATCATGGCAGGCATAGCCGGGGCCTATCCCCATTCTGGTCTGAAGATAGGTGACGTCACCCTTGTCGCCAGTGAGGTAGAGGGTGATCTGGGATTCTTTACTCCCTCCGGCTTTGTCCATCTTGCCCACTTGCCGATAGATATGGAATTTGAACGTCGCCATACCCTTGCCTGCCCGCATCTGCCAGTCAACCCGCTCTTCCCGCTGGCACGCAGCATGTCGTTGAATGCAGCAATGGCACCGTTTGTAAATACTGCTGAAGTCGACCTGGAAAACATGGAAGGGGCTGCTTTTTTTTATACCTGCCTGCAAGAAAATCAAGCATTCCTGGAATTGCGGGCTATCTCAAATTTTGTCAATATCCATAATGATGAATGGGATATGCAAGGTTCGGTCAAAGCCATGACTGCTGGCCTGCATCAATTAATAGATTCGCTATTGCACCCACATAAACGCTAATCGACCAGGACAAGCTGATAACACTGTTCAATGAAAGCAACTCAACGTGAATGACCCAACGCCCGAACATGTCAAAACGTCATTCTTGAAACGTGCGCTGATCACGGCAGGCGATATCGCCGTTTTACGGGACAGTGTCTGACAGTGCAACTAAACTCGATTACAGATGGTGATCAAAATAAACCAAAATTGTTACCTGCGCTAGCGTACAGGCTGGTCTAAAGTCGTAGCTGTATTTACGCGACTATGGTAAAGAATAATGAAAATCACAGACATCCCCTTTGGCACCACAGACTGGAGTTCGATAGCAACCACCACCCATCCGGGAATAACCGGCACAGCCTACTGGCGCACCTGTCACTTCGGCGATATCCGCGTACGCATGGTTGAATATACGCCCGGTTATCTGGCAGACCACTGGTGCAGCAAAGGCCATATCTTGCTATGCCTGGAAGGGGAATTGCAAACAGAACTGGATGACGGCCGCATCTTGAACTTGCGGGCAGGTATGAGCTATCAGGTAGCCGATGGCGCAGAAGCGCATCGCTCGTCAACCACTACCGGTGCCAAGCTGTTTATTGTTGATTAAGCGGCCACACAAGTAGCTTTGATATATGGGTCAGTATCAACGCAAAACCAGTAAAATGCAGTAATCGAATTAACGCCTAAAGCTTACTGTATCTTGAACCAGCCCAATACCGCCGCTTATCCGGTCAGGCATCACGTCTTCCCCGTGCACCCAAGGCTGGTTCCACTGCTCATGCATATACTGGTGGTGGAACTGAATGACTGTGAGGCATCTTTACCCGCTACGCTATGTCCAGCCGTTATGCTGTTCGTGCGTGGGGGCGGCAGCATGGAAAACGCGGATCAAAGTCGTACAGAATCACCACGTTTTTTCTTGCGCGGCCCAACGATGACGCCTGTAAATGTGCACTATCCGGCAAATACCCTGACGGTTTCGGTCTGTCTGCGGCCCGGCATGCTGCATCAGGCAACCGGCCTGAACGCCAAAGACATCGCGGATGGTTATGTCACGATGGATAAGCTGGCAGATGAAGAAAAATTGACAGCCTTTTTGCAATCATTGGAAAACGAGCAAGAGATTAGCCGTATCGTCAGTCTGTTTCAGGATTTTTTGCTGGACATACTTGATCACAAAAAAAAGAATGGCATAGGTGCAGCATTCCTGGCCGCGCATAAAAAAGTCTTCTTTCCTTTGCTCGACCTGTCCGAGTACTTTGGCATAGGGCAAAGACAGCTTGAGCGCCGGGTACGTGATGCGTTTGGCGTCACGCTGCGTGATGTCCGGCGCATCGTGCGCTTTGGTCAATCCCTTCCCTCCCTGATCAAACCGGATGTGGCCTGGGGTGACCTGACCCAGATTGCGCAAGACACCGGATATTACGATCAGGCTCACATGCACAGGGAATATCTGGAGCTGGCAGGTATTGCGCCGGCCCAGTTAAGACAGAAAATCAATAGCCAGGATCCAGCCTACTGGCTTTACCGCATTGGCACGCAGGATTTTTATGATCTCTTTTTATCGGTCAAATGACGGGTTGGTACAAATTTGACGCTTTGATACAAGTACGCTGCATGCATATTGTTTAGACTGTTTTCCATGATTAAACATGAGGGAACAAGATGAGCAAGGCTGAAGACAACACCGCATCGTACACCGTAGCGGGCACCGTATCAGATAAGTCAAATGCAACTTTGCAGGTCAGACATCTGCATGTTGATTTCTCCAAAGGCTTTCCACGTCACTGGTTGGGCAATGATGCTTTTCGCTCACAGTTATTCAATGCACAGTCCTTCAGTTTTCCTTTGGGAGAGCAGTATTTCATCGACAGTGTGCGTGCAGCCCTGCCACTATTAAACGATGAAAAACTGAAAGCCGATGTCAAAGGTTTCATTGGTCAGGAATCAACCCATCGCCACATCCACGAACAATACAACCGGCAACTGAATGCCCAGGGCCTGAGCTATTTCATTGAACCTTTTGTCAGATGGCGCATACGCATGGCAGCCGGTCTGAGTGTCAAAAACAACCTGGCAGTCACCATGGCATATGAACATTTCACGGCGATTTTTGCTGACGGTGTATTGAGTGAAGCAAAGTGGGTGGACGATGCAGTGGAACCAATGAAACGCTTATGGACCTGGCATTCCATAGAAGAAACCGAACACAAATCCGTGGCCTTTGATGTTTATCGAGCCCTGGGTGGTGGTTACTGGCGGCGGGTCGCCTGGCTGCTCTATGTGACGATGCTGTTCAGCTTTGACACCGCTGTACAGACTGCACATTGCCTGTATCGCGACGGTGAGTTATTTAAAGTCAAAACACTGTGGCAAGGATTGAAATTTTACTTTGGTCGCCGTGGCCTGTTGTGGTTTTCCTTGCCCCAATATCTGGCTTACTTCAAACCCAGCTTCCAGCCATGGGCAAGAGACAATCTGCATCTGACCAAGGATTGGCTGACAGCAAATACCGATGTCTACAAAAACGTAGGTGCAACAGCACAGTCCGCAGTCAAACAGTGATTTCGCAAGCAGAAGTGTGTCACACCGGCAAACCTGTGGATGGGACCAGGCATCCATCAATCAGTTCAATTATGCGGTCGCAGCGTCTGGCCAATTCCATGTTGTGGGTCACCATCAGAAAGGTAGTACCATTTTCTGTATTGACCTTGCGCATGAGCTCAAATATGGCGTAGGTGGATTTGGTGTCCAGATTGCCCGTAGGTTCATCTGCCAGGATAAGCGGTGGATTTAACGCCAGCGCCCGGGCAATGGCGACACGCTGTTGCTGTCCGCCAGACATGTTACCTACCATGCTATCCTGCCATTGTGCGAGTCCGACCTGTGCCAGCAAGGCCTGCGCTCGTTGGCGCATGACAGCATCTGGTCTGCCCTTCTGCATCAGCATTGGCATCATGACATTTTCTGTCGCGCTAAAAGCACTCAGAAGATAATGGGCCTGAAACACAAAACCAATTGCCTCACCACGTAGACGCGTTAGTTCTGCGTCATCCATGTGGCTGGTTTCTTTGTTGATCAGATATAGCTTGCCGCTGGTGGGCCGGTCCAGCAGCCCGATTATATTCAATAAGGTGCTTTTGCCAGAACCGGATGGTCCAATCAAGGCCGCAAATTCGCCTTTCTGTATCGACAAATCAATGTCGTGCAAGACCTGCGTCTCTGCCGGGGTACCCACAGCATAGAATTTATTTAATTGCTCAAGGCGTAGTAGAGAATCAACCACGAATAGCCACCACGGGGTCAAGTCTGGCCGCGCGAATTGCTGGTGTCACAGCGGCAAGCAGGCCGGTCAGTGTCGCGATCAGGGCACTCCAGAGAAACAGACTCATATCCATGCTAATGGGGAACATGGGTGTGCCGTCGGGGTTCTTGGCTATCATCCTCCACCCTGCCAGCAAGCCGGTCGCCAGGCTGGAGCCAAGTACAGAACCCAGCAATCCAACGACTGCCCCTTGTATCAAGAATATGCGCATGACCTGTCTGCGAGTTCCACCCATTGCGCGCAATATCCCAACTTCTTTCTGACGCTGGACTACCGACACCACCAGCACGCTGGCGATACCTGCAGCAACTGACAGCGCAACAAAAATACGTATCAACAGACTTGAATAAGTCTGTGCCCGCATACCCAGGAAAAACTGACTATTGGCGGCAATCCAGCTCATCGCAGTCAGTCCGGTCGTATTGGCAATTGCCTGGGCAATATCTTCAGCTGCATACGGGTCACGCACGGTCAGATCGATACTGGAGACGCCACCGACCATGCCCAGCAGATTCTGTGCTGTGGACAATAAAACATAGACTGTGCGCTGATTAGCGCCGCGGCTACCAAGGTCGAAAATGCCAGCGATATTCAAATTCAGACTGGCACCGGCAGCACTGGTAACACGTAATTTATCACCTAGTTGCACACCCATATCATCTGCCAGTTGCACACCAATCAGCATGTCGGTATTCATCATACGTACACTGCCGCTCACCATTTTTTCTGGTAAGGGGACTATTTTCATATAGGCGTCAGGCTCTATACCGACCAGTGATATAGCCTGAGTTGCACTGCCACGCACCACTAGTGCCGGGCCACTGGTACTTGGCGACACTGCAAGGACATCGGCACGTGACTGCATTTGATCACGTACTTTTTGCCACTGATCAATGGTATTCATACGCTGGGATGGTTTTTGTACTGTCGATGCGATGATATTACCAGGTGACGCCATCACTATATTTGTAGCTTGCTCTTTCGGTCGTTCCAGACTGATATGGGGTTGTGAACTGAGTACGCGCTTGAATAAATTTCCCTGCATGCCCGACAACAGCGCCGACATGAAAACGATGACGCCCACTCCAATCGCTACACCCAGGATAATGAATAAGGATTGCATGCGTCCTTCACGCAAAAAGCGAATCGCGACTATCCATTCAAACGGCAACAGGCTGTTCATGGCTTGCTACCGTTCTTGTTTTCTTTCGGT
This sequence comes from Undibacterium sp. GW821-FHT11B02, assembly GCF_058808955.1. Taxonomy (NCBI): domain Bacteria; kingdom Pseudomonadati; phylum Pseudomonadota; class Betaproteobacteria; order Burkholderiales; family Oxalobacteraceae; genus Undibacterium; species Undibacterium sp. GW821-FHT11B02. The sequence goes on from NZ_JBXASD010000004.1 coordinate 429,148, forward strand.
AAATCGGCGCGCGCACGCTTACCTTCTGCGACAGTAATTCCAGTAGCCGGCAAGATCAGATCATTCTCGTTTAAACCCGACAGCACTTCCACGCTCTTGTCACCCCGAGCCCCGATGGTAATAGCTCTATGCTCTGTCTTGTTGTCCTTCAACAGCATGACCCAGGGTGAACTAGCCGCATCATGCACAGCATCCATACTGAGAGACAATGCATCTTTGCGTCTGGCAACTTCAATTTCAACCGATACGGTCATATCCTGCTTCAAAAATGGAGGAGGATTACTGACCGTCAGTTTGACATCGACAGATCCGCGTTGAGCGTTTATACCTGGATTAATATAGGTCAATACTGCAGGAAATTTTTGTCCCGGATAGGCATCCGCCATTGCCTGGGCAGTTTGATTTATTTGCAGATAACGCAGATTTTTCTCATCAATCTGTATCAACAACTGGGTCAGGCCCACAGGTGACAACACCATCAACACCTTGCCAGGTTGAACAATGTCACCACGTTCAACGTCACGCGATATCAATACACCGTCACTGACAGCCCGTATCTGCATGTGCTGCAATTTTGCCCTTGCTGCATTTTCAGCAGCCCTGGCCTGATCCAGTGCGGCAGCCGCCAACTGATAATCACTGCCAGCAGGCTTGGCGCTTTGAATTTGTAGCCTGACACTATTGAGCTGGCTGCGTGCTACATCCAGATTGCGCTTGGCATCATCCAATTGAGCCTGCCCAACAAAGCCCTGTGCGACCAGTTCACGCGTGCGATCAAATTGTTTTTGCACATTGGACAAATTGGCCTGTGCCTGTACAAATGATTGCTCAGCCAGCGGTTGGGTTAAATCCTGCAATTGCCTGATTTTGATTTCTGCCTGATGCACATTGGCTTGTGCCAGTTCCAGCGCTGCGGTTTCATCCGCGGCTTCCAACTCGATCAATAGCTCCCCTGCCTTGACCGTCTGCCCCTCCTTCACAGGCACATTGGCAACCCTGCCTGTCACTTGTGCACCGATATCAACACGGGCAGGTGTTTCAACCCGGCCACTGGCGACGACAGTTTGTATTAGTTCCCCGCGCTGCAGTTGATAGACTTTAACCTTGGCACCGAACAACAGAGGACGGACAAAATAAGCGCCTGCGACAAGGACAAGAAAAGCCACTACACCAGATAGTACATAGCGCTTGTTCAGAAATCCGGTTTGCATAGTTATCTAAAGCCCCCTGGTTTAAGTATCGCCCGGCTTGCCAGCTTTTCGTCGCCAGATTAAAGCACAAACCTGGTGCAAGCTGAATGGGCAGATGTCAACTGGAACTCAACGTATCAATAGAACTGAGTTCTGACCAGATCTAGTGTCCTGTAATTGAAGCCGTGTATATTGATTTTTAGCAAACTCACAATAAAAAAGCTCGCCAAAGGCGAGCTTTTGATCATGTCCTAAACAGACTGATGTAAATACAATCAGCTTAATGCTGCAACAACGCGTTCACTTCGGCCAAATCTTCTTCTTTCAAAGTACCCGCAGCAGACTTCAGCCGCAAACCATTCATGATGGTGTCATAGCGGGCTTTAGCAAGTGTCTGCCGTGTCGTATACAACTGTTGCTGAGCATTTAATACGTCGATATTGATACGTACACCGACCTGGTAACCCAGCTTGTTGGAGTCAAGTGCAGACTGACTGGAAATTTCAGCTGCTTCATACGCCTTGACCTGCGCCAGACCAGAAGTTACGCCCAAAAAAGCCTGCCGCGCACCTTGTGCAGCAGCACGACGGTTGGTGTCAAAATCGCTGCGCGCCTTGTCTTCCAGTGCAATCGCTTCTTTCACACGACTGTCAACGAGAAAGCCAGAAAAAATAGGGATATTCCATTGCACACCGATTTGTGTCGTCTTGGCGACGCCGGTCAGATTAGGATTGGTGGCACCGGCATTGGAAGTACGGCCTGTGCTCGCGAGCAGATCGACGGTCGGATAATGGCCGGCACGATTCCTCTCGATTTCGCGCTTGGCAACTTCAACGGCAACCTGTGAAGCAACGACACCGAAATTTTGCTTTTCAGCAGAATTGACCCATGCATCAATCACTGCCGGCTGCGGCTCACTAAGCTTGATTCCGGTTTTCAATGTCGCCAGTTCGCCAGCTTCTTTGGCAATAATTTGTTGAACGGCAGCGCGCTTGATTTGTAAATCACTTTCTCCCGCATATTCCTGCGCAATTACCAGGTCGTAACGTGCCTGCGCTTCATGTGTATCGGTAATAGTCGATGTGCCGACTTCAAAATTACGCTTGGCCGAAGCCAGTTGCTCGGAAATTGCGCTTTTTTGCGCACGCAGAGTTTCCAGCGTATCTTGTGCTGCCAGTACGTCGAAGTACGCCTGCGCAACACGGGTAATCAGATCCTGTTTTGCCTGTTCAAACTGTGCCTGGCTAATCAACAGTGATAATTTTCCTTGTTCATAAACTTGCCAGTTACCCCAGTTGAACAAAGGCTGTGACAGGCCCAGTGTCCAGGTATTGGTCACACCGGTAAATGAACGACTGCCACTGACGATATCATTTTCCGCCTCGGTACGCGCCTTGCCATCACTGCCTTTCAAGGCAATACCTGGCAACAGACCTGATCTGCCCTGCGTCAGTTTTTCTTGTCCAGCTACCTGAGAAGCACGGGCACTTGCATACTGCGCATCATTTGCCAACGCATCCTTATAGATTTGCAGCAAATCTGTGGCATTTGCATTCAGCGAAAGGAAGGCACTGGCAAGCAGTGTGGCAAGAATAGGATTACGCATGTAACGCTCCGAAAAAAAAGTAAATTAATAGGTGGGCATTGCCGGGTCGATTTGCTGCGCCCATGCATGCACCCCACCCGTCAGGTTAATTGTCTGGGTATAACCCTGACGCTCTAAAAAATTTGCTACCTGCATACTGCGTCCGCCGTGATGACAGATACAGACAATCACGTCATCCGGTTCCAGTTCATGAAAACTGGTCGGCACCGTTTGCATGGGCATCAGTTGCACACCTGGGATATGACAGGTCTGATGCTCCCAAGGTTCCCGTACATCGAGTAAAACAGGGGGATTTCTGCTGCTATCGTTCAACCATTGCGCGAGTTCGGTGGCCGTGATGTGTTGCATGATTTTTTCCGGTTTGTTCTAGTGTATCAATTGAAATTTACAAGCTGAAATGAGAAACCGGCGCCGCACCAACAGCAGGGGCAACTACGGTTTCAAACAAATTGCGTGTCGATACATCAGTACCAGAAGTACGGGTCTGCAACTGTGCGGTCAGAGTAGGCAACTGACCAACAAAAGCCAACAGACGGCCACCGGCATTCAACTGTTTTTGCAATTGCTCAGGCACTTGTTCCAGACCACCGGCGATGATAATGGCGTCATACGTGCCGGTATCTTTGAAACTGAATGCATCTGCCAATACCACATCCACATTGCTCACATGGTTATTCGCCAGATTGCCAACGGCCAGGTCACGCAGACTTGGGGATGACTCCAGCACGGTAACGTGACGCGCGCGATAAGCCAGCAGTGCAGCCAGATAGCCATTGCCTGCACCGATCAACAATACCGTTTCCTGTTTTTTCAGGGCCAGTTCTTCCAGGATGCGCGCTTCCAGTTTTGGTGTCATGGCCTTGCTGCCACCAGGCAAAGGTAATTCCGTGTCAAAAAATGCCAGACTTTTTTGTTCTGCCGGGAAATAATCTTCACGTTTGACAACGATCAGCATGTCCAGGACATCCTGGTTCAAGACATTCCACGGGCGGATTTGTTGCTCTATCATGTTGAAGCGGGCTTTTTCAATGTTCATTTCTTTACTCGATTGCAAAATTAATAGGGAACCGGCATTTTATCAAAGCACTTGGGCAGTTTGACGATTACCGCGCCATTTTTGCGTAATCCATAGACCCAGATCATCCAGATAGGTATAAATCACTGGTACAACCACCAAAGTCAGCAATGACGAAGTAATAATTCCACCTATCACAGCCTGCCCCATCGGTGCACGCTGCTCGGAACCTTCTGACAGGGCAAAGGCCAGCGGCACCATGCCAAACACCATTGCCAGCGTCGTCATCAGGATGGGACGCAGGCGCACATGGGCAGCTTCCAGCAAGGCTTCCATGCGATCCATGCCATCTTTTCTAGCCTGATTGGCAAAATCTACCAGCAAAATGGCATTCTTGGTAACCAATCCCATGAGCATGATGAAACCGATGATGGAAAACATGTTCAGTGTCGAGCGGAAGAACATCAAGGCCAGGAATACCCCGATCAAGGTCATGGGCAGGGCCGACATGATGGCGATAGGCTGCAGGAAGCTGGCAAACTGCGATGCCAGAATCATATAAATGAAAATCACCGCCAGGGCCAGCGCCGACAGGGCATAGCCAAAGGATTCGGTCATGTTCTTGGTCGCGCCACCCATCTTGTAGCGATAGCCGGGTTGCCATTGCATGCCTTCCAGCACTTTTTTGACTTCAGCACTGACTTCGCCTGCAGAGCGCCCGACCACATTGGCAGACAATTCGACTTCACGGTTCAAATCACGGCGATTGATTTGATTGGCACCGGTCGAAGGCTTGATATCGGCCACCTGGCGCAGTGGCACCATTTTCGGTGAACCATCAGCATTCGTCTGTGAACTGGTCAGCATCAGACGCGACAAATCGTCGGCATTATTCCTGTCACTGGGCGACAGGCGTACCGTAACATCATAGTTTTCATCATCCGGCGCACGCCAGGTGGTGGCAATTTCACCCGCCAGCAAAGGCCGCAAGGCACCGCCTATCTGGGCCACTCCGACACCCAGATCAGCACCGATATCGCGACGCGGCTGTACCGAGATCGTTGGTTTTTCCGCCTTCAGGCTGGAATCCAGATCCACCAGACCAGGAATGCTGCGCAATTTTGCTTGTACATGCTCCGACAATTTTCCCAGCTCCGCCAAGTCACTGCCTTGCAGGCTGAAACGCAGGTTCTTGTTGTCACCACCCACGCCATCCAGCGCACCGATATGGGTGACCGTGATACCTGCAATCTGGCTTAAACGGGCGCGCAATGGCACCGACATCTGCACCGTCGATCTGGCCCTGTCCTTGCGTGCTACCAAACGGATAAAAGTGGTCACATAATTCTTGCCCTGCGCTGCACCGGTGTTCACCGTGCTATAGGTGTCCAACACTTCCGGGAATTCCTTGACCACGGCTTCCACCTGATGCACCTTGGTTTCTGTCAGTTCCAGCGATGAACCTACCGGCGTGTAATAGGTGACACCGGTTTCAGAGTAATCCGCCTGTGGTACAAATTCAGACCCGATCAGTCCTGTGCCAGGTATCGCCAGCCCCAGGAAAAATGTCAGAGCAGCGATCAAAAGGGTCTTGATGCGGTGCTTGAGCGACCAGCGCAACATGACTTGATACCCACGCGAAAACCACTGCACACCTCGCTCAAACTGTTCAAGTACCCGTCCTATGCTATTTGCATACCAGCCCTTGCGAATGGACTTACCGTTTTCATCTACCTTTGGATGACCATGGACATCCGGGTCGGGCCAGATGGATGACAGCATCGGATCCAAAGTGAAGGATACAAACATGGAAATCAGCACGGCAGCCGTGACAGTAATGCCAAACTGATGGAAGAAACGGCCGATGATGCCGCCCATGAAACCCACGGGCAAAAACACTGCAACGATGGAGAAGGTGGTCGCCAACACGGCCAGGCCGATTTCTGCCGTACCTTCCAACGCAGCCGTATGGTGATCCTTGAACTTGCCGTTCACCTTCATGCCAGCATGACGGACAATATTTTCACGCACCACGATGGCATCATCAATCAGCAAACCCACACACAGCGACAGAGCCATCAGCGTGATCATGTTGATGGTGAAACCAAACATGTCCATGAACAGGAAAGTACCTATCAGCGCCACCGGCAAAGTCAGGCCCGTAATAACCGTGGAACGCCAGGAATTCAGGAACAGGAAAACGATCAACACCGTCAGCGCAGCCCCTTCTATCAGGGTACGGCGAACGTTTTCCACACCCACCCGTATCTGGCGGGAACCATCCTTGATGACCTGCACCTTAACACCCGGATACTGTGCTTTTAGCTGTGGTTCCATTGCCTTCAAGGCATAGGTCAGACCGTCGGCAACTTCTATAGTATTTTGCCCTTGCGCTTTAAGAATATCCAGTGCCACAGTACGCTGGCCGTTATACAGAGCCAGGCTTTCCTGTTCTTCCTGTCCATCCAGCACAGTCGCCACTTGTGACAGCAAGACCGGCTGTCCACCACGACGGGCAACAATGATGCGACCAAAGTCTTGTGGATTCTGGATACGCCCCTGTATCTGCACCACTTTTTCATTATCCAGCGCACGAATGGCACCGGTAGGTAATTCCTGATTTTCGTTGCGCAAGGCATTGATGACCTGGTCCACACCCAGACCCAGCGCTTCAAGCTCATTTGGTTTCAGGTAAATCTTGATCTCGCGCTTGACGCCACCCACCAGGGTTACGGAACCGACACCACGTACATTTTCCAAACGCTTTTTGACCAGTTGATCACCGATGGTAGTCAATTCGCGGAAATCACGTTTCTTGATCTTTTCGTCATTCGTCACCGATACCGAAAAGATGGGTTTGTCCGATGGGTCATAACGGGTAACCCTTGGTTCCTTGACCTCTTTGCGGAAGTTGGATTTGATCAGCGCCACTTTTTCACGCACGTCCTGCGCTGCCTGGGCCGGGTCTATCGTCAGATCAAATTCCAGGATAACCACCGACGTACCTTCATACGAACGCGACGTCAATGCGCTGATGCCATTGATGGTGTTGACGGTTTCTTCCACCTTGCGCGTCACATCCGCTTCTATGGTTTCCGGCGACGCTCCGGGATAATCAGTCTGGACGACCACCACCGGAAAAGTAATATCAGGAAATTGATCAACTCTCATACGCTGATAAGAAAACAGGCCAAGTACTACAAAGGCCATCATCATCATGGTTGCCAGCACCGGGTTGCCTATACTGATACGTGTGAACCACATGCTTACACCTTGCCTGTGGCAGTGATCAACTTGACTGCAACACCGGCACGCAAGCGTCCCAGGTTGGTCTGGACAATACGCGCGTCTGGCGTCAGGCCAGTGGTGACTTCAACTACTGCCTGCCCGGCACCGTCGCCATGCAAACCCAGTTTCACCGGCTTTTGCTGCAAAACATTATTTTCTATCACGTACACGAAAGCCTGCCCAGCTTCATACTGTATGGCAGTCTCGGGCACAGCCAGTACGTCGGACTTCTTATCCACGACCAGTTGCGCCTCACCGAACATGCCAGCACGCAACAAGGTATCCGGGTTAGCCACCTGCACATAAGCCATGATGGAACGCGAGCCGGCAGTCGTAGACGGATTGATCCTGACGACCTTGCCATCCACTGCAGCAGTCACACCTTCAATTTTCAATTGCACTGGCTGGCCTATCCTGATGCTGGCGATGTCCTGAGTTGGTACAGATGCTTCCATTTCAAGTACGCGCAAATCGACCACATCCAGCAAACGATTATCAGGGGATATCTTTTCACCCGGCTGCACCATGCGACTGCTGATCATGCCAGTAATCGGCGCGCGGATGACAGTATCCGCCAGGGCTTTCTGGGCAACCGCCAGCGCGCCTTTGGCACTATCGACATTCGCTACAGCAATCGCATACTGACTATTGGTATTGTCGAAGGCATTCTTGGAAATGAAACTTTTGTCGAGCAAGGCGCGGTTATTGTCACGCGCAGTACGGGCGATTTCCAGTTGCCCCTGAGCTGCGGCAAGCGCACCACGCGCCTGTTCCTGCCGCGCCAGGTAATCGCTGGCATCCATCTTCACCAGGACCTGACCAGCCTGCACGGCTTCGCCTTCGCGCACCAGCACTTCGGTGATGTCACCCGCTACTTTGGCTTTGACAGCAGCCTGATTGACAGCACGTAAGGCGCCTGACAATGCCAGCAATTTTCTGACTTCGGTTGTTTTGACTTCCGTAATATCAGCGGGTAAAAATTCCAGTACCTGCACTGCTGCATTGGCGGTTGTGCTGGCAGTGCTTATATCGGCAGATGTCGTAGTGGTGCCCTGTGATTTTCTTTTTGCCAGCACCAACCCAGCGGCAAATAAGACCACTACAGCGATGATCCAAAACGTCCTGCGCTTTAACATAAATGTTTTTTTCCAAAAAGTGGTTGTTTCGAGACCTGGAAAAACAAGGGCAGCAAACACCTCAGGTCGATGAAACCCTGACTTTAAAGCCTGACACTGTGTAAGGGTCAAGCAGCGCATCTAAATTAGAACTTACACAAAACCGTCCAGTTGCATTGCGGTCGGTGTTTCAACGAACATGCTGCCTACCGGTGACACGAACATCCATTACCTTGCAAAGGCCCCCACCCGACAGTGGTAGCATTGTTTGGACAATGTTGCGCCCGTCCTGTGAACGAAGCCCAAGACTGCAAGCAACGCTGCACGCATGCAACGCCTGGGCACTATTGCACCCGCCTCTTGTCATGGTCTGGACCGCAACATTCTGGGTGGATCAAATTTTTATAGATCTAAGGCACTATCCGCAAACTGTGCAGCGCCATTTCTATGTAATGCTCAAGATAGGTATCCAATTTGTCAGGATCAATCTGGCAGATACCCTGTGAATGTTTCCACATCATCATCATAATTACGGGTGCTGTCAGTATCTTGGTGTCAACTTCCAAATCTACCTTGCGAAATTCACCCCGCTCCATACCTCGTCGCAACACGGTTGTCATCAAATTTTCACCGCGGTCAGCAACTTCTTCCTGATAAAACCTGGCCAGCTCAGGGAAATTTCCAGCTTCTGCCATCATCAGTTTCGGCAAGCCTGACAACTTGGTATGACCCACGTTTTGCCACCAGGTATGTGTAATCAGGCGAAACAGCTCTTCGCTACTACCTTCAAACTGTCCAATTGCATCCTCTGCCGCCCCGATCAAAGGCACGATGCTTTCCCTGACTACCGCCTTGAATAATTCTTCCTTGCTGGAAAAATACAAATACAAGGTTCCTTTGGAGACACCGGCAGCGCGTGCTACGTCGTCCAGACGTGTGGCAGCGAAACCGCGCTCAACAAACAGGTCAAGGGCAGCAGCAAGTAACTCTTGTGGGCGAGCATCCTTACGACGCTCCCACTTTGGCTTAAAAGGACATGACATTATAATAACAACTCAATTAACTTACTTTTGAGTCAGTAATATAGTCCCCGTCCCTTTCAGCGTCAAGACAAACGCATATGACCTCAGAATAAAACCTTGAATGAAACGACAAAACCGCGATCAATTTTTAGCTTTGTTACCTCTTTCGACAGGTCATAGCTAACTATCCCAACCAGCAAAGTACATTGCACCGCCACAGGCAAGATGATCTGATTTTGCATGAAAGATAATTACTTTTCTTTTAAATATCATCCGATAAATAACAAATTAATATCACTCTCTTGAAATAACATTTCCCTACACTACCGCCATCAACAGGCGCGTTTTCTCTTAACCTGCGAGGATTCTGCCAAGCGAGCTAACTTACGACAATCACAATGCGACAGAATGCAAAATTGGGGAACCCAAGCACTAGAAATCTGGAACAGGCCGTGAATATTGGGATGAAACACCTGCTTAGAATCTGTTCACGGTCTGTAGCGAGCCCGCCTCAACGGGATCAGCGGGGTACGGGCAACTAAGCGCAGCGCAAAAAGAGGAATGTACTCTAGAACTCATTTCATAAATAGGGATGCGTTCTGGACCTTGCCTGCCTGTCGGTTTTTTTCCTGCATCAATTCGTGATAGCGGAAAGCATCGCGCACATGTTCTCGCAATTGTTCATTTTCCCATGGCTTAGTCAAAAATTTATAAATTGTCCCTTCATTGACAGCACCGGCTACAGTATCAAGGTCGGCATAATCTGACAATATCATGCGTACAGTGTCAGGATAGATGATTTTGACACGATGGAAAAATGCAGTTCCGGACATTTCTGACATGCGCTCATCAGACAGAATAACGTCAACATCATGCATAGCCAATAATTCCAATGCCTCGTTAGCGCTAGTCGTGGACAGTAGCTGGTAGCCTTCGAGCGCAAACACACGCCGCAAAGAGCTCAATACGTTCAGTTCGTCGTCGAGCAAAAGCAAGGTACGCTTGCTTATACCTGCGTCTTCGCTGCTGACCAGTTTCTCCGCCTTGACGAGAATGTCCTGGAATGCATTCGTGGGTACTGGTCGGCCAGTCAGATAACCTTGCACCTGGTCACACCCGTGAAGACGCAGAAATTGCAACTGTGCTTCGGTCTCCACACCTTCAGCAATCACTTCCATGCGCAAACTATGGGCCAGATTAATAATCGATAACGCAATCGTCGCACTGTCGGGGTCGCGTACCAGTTCACTGATAAAACTCTGATCTATTTTTAGAAGATTAATAGGAAAACGACGTAGATAATTGAGAGAAGAAAATCCAGTCCCAAAATCGTCCAGGGCCAATTTAATCCCCAACGAGCGAAGACGTGACAACATGACGGCTGCATCGTCAGGGCGATGCACAAGTATGGATTCAGTCAACTCTAATTGCAGGAAAGACGCGTCGATTTCTGTTTCTTGCAGAATGCCGACAATCTGTTCGACTAAATTTGGTAAAGAAAACTGGCGAGCCGAAAGGTTAACCGCCAGCGGCACTACCGGCAGATCAAGGGCCAGCCACCGACTTATTTGTTGACATGTCTCGCGCAGTACCCAATTCCCGATGTCCAGTATCAAACCAGTATCTTCAGCAATAGGAATAAATTCTACTGGACTCACTGCCCCGAATTCAGGATGTTGCCATCGTAATAGCACTTCAGCACCAATCAGTATGCCCGTATCCAAACGAATTTTTGGCTGGAAATGAAGATGCAATTCCTTGTTCTCCAACGCTTGCCGGAGAGCGGATTCTAATTGCAGTCGACGTCCGGTACTAGCGGTGAGGTGTTGCGAATAAAACTGAGGGCAGCTACTCCCTTCTGCTTTCGCACGATACATGGCGGCATCAGCATTACGCAATAGAATAAGTAATTCATCACCGTCACGCGGGAACATCGCCAGACCTGTGCTGCAGGACGTATAGAAAATGTGTCCATCAATAACTATTGGCTCGGCAATCGCACTCATCAGCGCGACAGCCAAAGAGGCAGCTCCATGCTCATCGTGAACATTTGCAACGATGACAAATTCGTCACCACCGAGCCGGGCTACGGTATCCCCTTCGCGTACATGCTCCACCAGCCTCGTCGCAATACGTTGAAGAAGCTGATCCCCCACTTCATGACCAAGACTATCGTTGACAAGTTTAAAGCGATTCAGGTCAAGTAGCATCAACACGACACTATTTTTCTCACGTCGGGCTGAAGCGATTGCCCGATTAACACGATCTGCTAACAAGAGCCGATTCGGTAATTCCGTTAGTGCGTCGTGTGTGGCCTGATATTCGAGTTGAGCTTCCCATTTCTTGCGCTCTGAAATATCGGTCAGCACCCCAATGATGTGGCTAATCTCGCCGCTTGATTCACGTACAGGCGCAATGGCCATTTCGCTCCATAGCACCGATCCATTTTTTCGGACAATACGAAGTTCCTTACGATCTTCTCGTCCGGAGTTAATCATATCGTTGAGCTCACGCAGGCTACTGCCCCGCGCTTCTGGAGCATAAAGAAAAGCCAGGCTTTGTCCCAATGCATCAGCTGTGGTAAAGCCGGTAATTTGTTCGAAGGCGTTGTTGACGTAGACTAATGGAATCTCACTTAATCTATGATCAGCGACCATGATGCCATCATTGCTTGCGTCTATCGCACGGCGCATCAAAAGCAGTTCTGACGCACCAGCCTGATGTAAAAGCTCACTACGCAAGTTGGCTATCCCGTAGGCCAGATCATCTGCCAGTTCGGACAATAATTCCAGTTCGGCAGCATCAAAGGCTAATGCGTCGCCACTAAATAGATTCAAGACACCCAGCACCTCCCCACCTGCGACAAGAGGTAAGCTGGAAATCGCGTTGACACCTTTGCTCTCGTGGATAATGAACCATGGCTGCTGCTTGTCCACGCCTGAACAGTGTTCCGTTACAATCTGACCAGTCCTCACAGCCCGCCCAGCCGGGCAGCTACCCCATGGACTATCATCCCACCTCGCCGCAGCGATAAGATCCATCAGGGCTTGAGTATCAAATCCACGTTGTGTCGCAACGTGCAGTGTGTGATCTGGCTTCGGCAAACCTATCCATACCAGTTGATAACCGCCATACTCAACCAGTACGTCGCACATTGCTTCAAGTATACCGTCCTCACTGACAGCACGCACTAAGACCGCATTACAACGACTTAACACGCGCAAAGTGCGGTTCATGCGCTGCAATTCAGCTTCAGCATGTTTTTTTTCTGTAATATCTTCTTTGATTGCAACGAAGTTACAGATGCGCCCCTTATCGTCGAAAACAGGCGCAATGACTTCCAATTCCCAAAATAAACTACCATCCTTATGCCGATTCAATAATTCACCTTGCCAAATGCCGCCTGCCAATATGGTTTTCCAAAGTTTTGCATACACTGCATTGGACGTCAGGCCAGAAGCATTAACGTTAGGCGTTTTCCCCAGAACATCTTCAAGCGTATATCCGGTGAGTTGGCAGTAACGTGGATTGACATATTCAATATGTCCATGAATATCGGTAATGACCACTGCAGCGGGACTTTGTTCGACCACGGTGGACAGCTTCCGGACATGGCTTTCTGCAACTAGACGCTCACTAATATCGCTTGCTATTCCATCTATGCGTATAGGCCTATTTTCTTTATCAACGACAACATTGGCTCGCATTTGCAGCCAGCGTAAATTTCCATCAGCCAGTACGACACGTAGCTCCAGTGCCTCATTTCCACCCTTTTGTATGTTTTGTAACCAGATATCCATAAGCCCCTGGTCTGCTTCATACAACAAACTTTGCCACTTCTTTCCTAATGCAGTGTCCGATATTTTCTGCCCTAGCAGGTTAGTCGCTACCGGGCTCAAATATTGCAAAGTATATTCGGGTAATCCGATAGACCAAATCAGATCCGGAAGTGCAGCAACTACGGATGCCAATCTTTGTTCACTGGCTAACGCGCGACTTTCTGCACGCCGGCTCATCATCAACAGTAAGCGCAAAACTGCGAAAACACTAAAGGTAACCAGCAAGCCAATTATCGCGACCAGCATAGGCAAAACCTTGTCAGAGAATGCCCGAAAATCAGCGTGGGGGGAAAATTTGAACATCCAGGGATGTCCGGCTACCATAAGATTATTTTGCACCAAAGGTAATATCGCTGCGTGGGTAGTTGTTCCAAAGATTTGTTGCGTACCGTCTGGCTGCGTACTCAAATTAGTTGTCGTGTCGTAAGCGGCAACTTCTATTTCTTGCAAAAAAACGTCTCCCAAAGCACTGGCAATCACTTCTTTATATCGATAGACACCTGTTACCACACCGAGAAAAGCACGACGACGCTCATTTTCTGTAGTCAACTGTGCGCCATACGAATAGATCGGCAGTGCGAGAATGAAACCCTGCACTCCGCGGGAAGATAAGAACAGTGTCAATGGTCCACTTGAGGTTAATTCGCCACTGTCGCGTGCACGTTCAACCATGCTGCGCCTTGCTGGCTCACTGCAAAGGTCAAAACCAAATGGCTGACGATTTTCTTCCAGTGGTTCAAGCAAATCGACTATGCAATAAAAGTCACGTTGCCCGAGGGGCTTGACTGAAAAATCTGGAAAACCATCCGGGTTAATCGAGCGATCTGTTCGTACGCGAGCCACATAGTCTTTGATTTGTTCAGGGAGTAACCAACGAGTAAAAGTCAATCCTTGCAGGCCGGGATAGCGTTGCTTAAGTCCCAGCGAAGAATAATAATTGCGAAAACTTTGTCTGTCGTAATCTGAACTACTGACAAAATGGCTTTGCAATGCCCGCACTACTTCGAAATTGGCAACAAGGTTTCGCTCAATTGCGGCTCTGCCCTGCTCTGCACGCAAGTTGAAACGCGTTTGTTCTTCCTGCCCTATTAAGTGAAGTGTCGTCCAGTATGCCAGCGCAGAAATAAGCAGGCCTACAAATAAGAATAACCAACTCACGAACGCCCGGCTAAAAACACCGGGCATTATACTTACCACTGTATACCGCCGGTATGTATTAAACATGATTTTCCGGTAAGAAGTAGTGCGGCTTCAACAACGGTCGCGAGGTACAAAACACTTCAACAACGACTTAAATACCGTTCTACAAGGTAATAGTACTTGCAAAAAAGCGTAACCACGCTATTTCCAAGTTATAAATATTGACAAATATTTGTAAGACAGATCGGATGATAATCAGCTTAATTGAGAGAGTATTGACATAAATCTGAGTATTGCGAACAGCACGAAATAAAACCACATCTATTGACTAAGGTCATGTTCAAGCATGTTATGGAGTAGTGGGAAATGGTAGGCTTTACAACGACGACTTTAATGCGTTATTGATCGTCATGAGTAGGATATTGATCAATGAATATCCATCATTACATGATTTTCGGACGAGCCAGGTTGACATAGATACACGCAATCAAGGACTCAACGATCAAGTCGTTATTTGCTGCGTTGCTTCATTACGGCCAGAGGGCGTTGACCTGGTAATTTAAGATTATACTGTTGTAAGTTCGCACAAAAGAAACAACTAATCCTGGATTATTATTGAATACGATTGAACAGCATCATGTTCGCAAGATGCTGCCGGCTGACATATTGCTATCGAATACGACGTGTGGTTTCCCTGGCTATCAGCTCCAGATCAGGCAAGGTCATATCGACTTCAGTCCCGCTAATCAAACCCAGCAGTGTCCTGGTCGCCAGTAAACCCATGTCATACAGAGGTTGATGGATAGTAGTCAGCGGTGGTGTGGTGTAGAGCGAACTGGGCAAATCATCGAAACCAATGAGTGAAATATCTTCCGGAACCCGTATGCCTTTTCTGTACAGACCAAGCCGCACGCCATAAGCAGACAGATCATTGGCAGCAAACACCGCACTGAATTGCTGCTGCGTTTCAAGCAGACGGTTGATCGCCATCAAGCCACTGGCTTCATGGAAATTGCCTTCAACTATCAGACTTTCTTCGAATGCGATATTCGATTCTTGCAAGGCACGTTGATAACCTTCCTGGCGTTCAGAGGCATCTGTATTATTAGCCGGACCAGTGACAAATGCGATTCGCCTATGGCCAAGCTCGATCAAGTGTCGGGTCGCCAGGTAAGCACCATGTGCATTGTCAAGCTTAAAACCGACCGCCGTCTTACTTTGCAGGGCTCGTCCAGTGGCGACAATCGGTTTGTCTCTGGCAAATTCAAGAACCGTGTTGTCAGCGATGCGGCCTGACAGCAAAATAATGCCATCCACTTTGCGCGCCAACAACAGCTTGATACGCGCCGCCTCTTCTTCTGCATTCCAGTGACCGCTGACAATGACGGACGCATAGCCTGTACCCTTTAGTCCTTCATCCACTCCATGCAGGGTTTCGTCAAAGAAAGGACTGGCAATATCCTGCACCACAATACCGATAGTCATGGAACGTCCGCTTTTCAGTCCCTGTGCCAACTGATTTGGCTCAAACTTCATTTCAGCGATGGCCGTTTCAACTGCTTTACGCTTGTCCGGTGACACCTTGGCAGTACCATTGAGTATGCGTGACACGGTACTGGGTGAAACACCTGCTTCACGCGCGACATCCAATAAAGTCACTGGCACATTTTTTGTTCTAATTTTTTCAACCACGCAATACCTTCTGTCAAACGGGATGTTTTTTTGAACAGATCATGCTACGCAAACATGAAAAGCTTTTCACGATTAGCATAACATGCTTCTTTTCAAATGAGCAAATGCACACGGTACCAATCAGTTTTTGCTCATGACTACTCATCAACAACCCCAAGCTGGCCCAGCATCGGCCAGCGGTGGCCAGGACAGTAAACAATGTGACTAAGCTCGGCGTGCCACCTGTATGTCAGCATAGGTTTTGCACATACGGTCAACCAGTTTCCGGTGATCGGGTAAATCAGCCAAAGCATGCTGCGACATCTGCGCAATCATCTGGAATTCTTTAGCGGCTTCTTCCATACGCGGATAGGAAAATTGATTGACGCCCATGTCGGTCTGAAATTCCATCCCATACAGGACAAACTGCCAGCTTGAGGGAGGGTACATTTCCAGATCAGTAACAAAGTCCATGCGATTTGGTGGGCGGCAACGCCACATCGCCAGTTTTTCCTGCAGACTATCGGGGATTGTGGCGGGGTCAACATTGTCGCGCCAGAATGCACTGTCCTTGCGCTGGGTCAGGCAATAATGCATTTTGACAAAATCGATAATGCGCTCATAACGCGCTTTCATGTGTTGGTTGAACTGGGTGGCAACCGGTGCCAGTTCACCGTTAAAAGGGAATAGATAGGTCAGCAAATAAGCCGCTGTTTCTATCAAACCTATACCCGATGATTCCAGCGGCTCCAGGAAGCCGCCGGACAATCCAATCGCCACGCAATTCTTAATCCATTGGGTTTCGCGGTAACCAACATTGAGCTTCAGTAATCTGGCTGACATGCCGTCCGCAGCTGACCCTATGTAATTACGCAAGACTTGCTCTGCCTGCGTTTCGTCCGTATGGCGGCTGGAATACACATAGCCTATGCCGCGCCTTTGCTGCAAGCCTATGTCCCAGGTCCAGCCAGCCTCATGCGCGGTGGAAATCGTGTAAGACGGAATGGGCGCATCTGGCTGTGCATATGGCACCTGCATTGCCACGGCACGGTCAACAAACAACACATCATTCATGTTGCGGAAAGGTGAGCCCAGTGCTTCACCTATCAGCGCAGCACGGAAACCGGTGCAGTCTATATACAGGTCAGCAGTCAGCGCCTGCCCTTCTTTGGTATGCACGGCGGCAATAGCACCATCATCATCGAGCTGCACATGTTCGACCGTTGCCAATACCTGGTGCACCCCCAATGATTTGCCATGCTCACATAACAGAGCCGCCAATTTACCGGCGTCAAAGTGATACGCGTAATTCATGGGGCCAAGAAAATCCTTGTCGTCGAAACGCTTGGGGCCGCGATGTGCATCGGCAACACGCTTTTGCATGCTGACCGCATCGGCAAATTGACGACGTGCTTTGCTTGAACCAGCCGCACCCAGCAACCAGTATGGTAATAATTCCGGCCCGCCCGGGCGCTGGCTGGGATGGCTGAAGGGATGAAAATAATGTCCGTCCCCTTCGGCCCCTGCTGGCCTGACCCAATCAGCAAACTGTACGCCCTGCTTGAACGTTGCATTGCATTCACGGATAAAGCGCGCTTCGTCTATGCCTATCGCTGCCAGAGTACCGCGAATTGAAGGAAAACTGCCCTCCCCCACGCCGATGATGCCTATCTCTTTTGACTCTACCAGGGTAATACTGATACCGTCCTGAGACGAAGATGCTGTTTTAGCGAGTGAGAGATTACTGGCAAGAAAAGCTGCCGTCAGCCAGCCTGCAGTTCCCCCGCCGACTATCAAGATATGACGTACCGGTTTCATTCAAAGTCTCCTGTTTCTGGAACCTGTTTCATGAATAGAAGCAAGTTCTCACGTTTTTATAAGAACCTGTTCACGATCTGTAGCGAGCGAGCGTCAGCGGGGTGAAGAGCAGCACAAAAAGCGGAATGTACTCTAGTACATGAGCATTTTGAGCAGCGCATGAGCCCCGATCACGCCCGCGCAGTAAGATCGCGAACAGATTCTAAGAAGCTGTTGCAAAATTCATACGGTCTTATGTGATGCCTTGCCAGATATGCAGCGTCATCTTGTTTTTGTAGTTACCTATGAGGGAAGCCGGGCCTAAACCTGCGGCTCCACCGTCCTGGCATCTCATATTACAACATTTTGAAAACGTTACCATTTTATATTTGACACTGAAATCCGTTTCTATGTAATATGAAAACGGTTTCAAAGCAGAAAGTTGCAAAACATGAATAAGAAAACGTTTTCAAGCAAAAACGTAATGGTTTAATAAGCCAACAAATCTAACCGTGTAACAGGAGACATATGAAAATCAGCACATTCGTGCCGCGAAAAACCGCGTGCACTCCCATCCAGCTCGCCGTTTTCTCCTTGCTCGCCAGCATGGGCAGCGTTCAGGCACAAGAGCAAACTTCGGCGCAAGCTCAGGCAAAAACAGCGCAAGAAAGCACGACTATTTCAGAAGTCATTGTGACTGGTACCAAACGGGCCACGTCACTGCAACGCACACCAGTGGCCATTACCGCCATCAATGCTCAGGCGCTGGATGATGCACATGTGCAAACGGTTCAGGACGTTGTCAATCTGGTTCCTGGTTTCCAGGCCACCAACGAGGGTGATCATGGCGTCATTACCATGACCATGCGCGGTATTGGTAACGACAGTGCCAAGACCGAATACGCCGACCCCGAAGTCGCTTTGTTTATTGACGGCATATATGCCCCACGTCCAGAGGGTGCAACGTCCCTGCTGTTTGACCTGGAAGGCATAGAAGTCCTGCGCGGTCCGCAAGGTACATTGTGGGGTCGCAATGCCACAGTTGGCGCAGTTAACATGCAAACAGCCAAAGCCAAGATCGGCGACAGTTCTGGCAACTTTGAGGGCGGCGTTGGCAGCTATAACCGCATTGGTACACGCGGTGCATTCAATGTACCCGTCAGCAATGAAATGGCCTTGCGCTTTGCCTTTGTCCACGAAAAACATGATGGCTATGTCGACTTCCAGACGCCGCCCACCCTGTCCCTGGACAGCCAGAAAGCGGCTTTTGCCACTTACCTGAAAAACGGCGGCACCGTCGTACCATTCCAGCCTATCAACTACGCCCTGTTTGTACAGGATGGTCCTAAATACGGTGCACAAGATCAAAGTGCCGCCCGCATCAGCATGTTGTGGAAACCAAATGCTGCAACAAAAATCGATCTGTCCTATGAGAAATTCATAGACCGTGGCACACCATCGATGAATCTGCTGCAAACTCCGCGCGCAGGTCAAAGCCAATGGTCGGCCCTGATTGATACAGCCCCCTTCCTGAAACGCGACACTGACTCTATCCGCGCCAGGATAGAGTACGCCATAGACAAGTCCATGCAACTGACTTACATCGGCGGCTATTCGAAATTCAGCGGCTCTTCCCGTTTCGATCAGGATGGTGGTGCTACCTTGCCAACCAGTTTCACTTCTGGCGGTAGCATGCAGGCGAATAATACTGTCTCGTCGAATTACAAAAACTTCAGCCACGAAGTGGAACTGCAGTCTGTAGGTACACGTGACATCGACTGGCAACTGGGTTTGTACTACGGCTCTGAAACCAACGATATCCGCTTTGACATTCCCATCCTGAACGGCACATATCAAGGTACCGTCGGTTGGCAAGGCTCCTTCATACAACCAAAAGAAACGGTAGAATCTGCCGCCGCTTTTGGTCAGGCAACCTGGAACGCCAGCAGCGATACGCATATCACTGGCGGCCTGCGTTTCACCTCTGACAAACGCACCAATGTTGGTGGTCGCGGCTATGGTTTTTCCAACAAGCCAGAACTGAGCCAATCAGCCATTACCCCGAATGTTGATCCTGCTTCTGCCACATCCAACTTTGCAGCCTACTCCATCAATGACGGTAGTTACAGTGGCAGTAAGATGACTGGTCTGTTGCGCATCTCGCATGACATAGACAAAGACAATATGATCTATGGCAGCATCTCTACCGGCTATAAATCTGGCGGTCTGCAAGATGGCGGCAAAACCTATGGCCCTGAAACACTGACCAATTTTGAAGTTGGCACCAAGAGCACGCTGATGGGCGGCACGGTCCGGCTAAACAATGCCCTGTACTACGGCAAGTTCAAGGACTTCCAGTTCAGCGCACCGGTCACTGCACCTGATGGCACGCGCGGTCTGCAAACATCGAACGCAGATGGCGCTACCGTCTATGGCTTTGAATCTGAACTGGCCGCCAAGCTGAGCAAGGACGACAAACTGCAAATTACCGTTGCGTTTGCCCATGCAACTCTTGGTAATTTGGTCGGTGGCTCAAACGACTATGCACTGCCTGCCTGCAAAATCCCTGGCATTAGCAACTGCCTGGATGTGTCCGGTAACACTATGCCACATACACCGAAGTTTTCAGCACAGGTCATGTATCAGCACACCTTCCATCTGAATGAAGGTACGCTGACACCGCGCGTCAGTCTGCATTACGAAACTGATACATGGTTGAGTGTGTTCAACTACGGAGACGGTGACAAGCAAGAAGCCTATGCACGCGCCGATCTGGGCATGCGTTATCAGTCATCAGGAAAAACTGCATGGTATGCTGATTTCTTTGTTCGCAATGTCAGTGACAACAAAATCAAAACCAGTGCTTTGAACGCAAACGGACCATGGCAGGCCCAATATCTGCCACCCCGTACCGTCGGCGTCAATGTTGGCATTGATTTCTAATTAACGCATTCTGTCTTGGTAAATAAGCTCCCGGTCCACGCAAGTGGGCCGGGAGTTTTTACATTGTCAGGCATTCCAGCCTTGTCCACGGTGCAGTTCGGTACTTTCACTTAGCATAATTTAACAAATATGCACGCCGGAAACATTGCATTGCCCGATTACCTCACTAGAATATACACAAGCTATATAGCTACCATTCCTAAACGGAGATCAAAATGCGAAGACTGTCCATCAAAATAATGCTGGCGTCGTTGGGGCTGTGCTTGCTGGCTTTCGGCCAGTCATCCATGGCAGCGGACAAAGGGAGCGCCGACGAAGCCATCGCCCTGGTGAAAAAAGCTGCCGCCTATTTGAAAGAGAATGGCAAAGAAAAAGCCTACACTGAATTTAATAATGTCAGCGGCCAATTTGTCGTCAAAGACTTATATGTCTTTGTCTACAATATGAATGGTGATGGCATTAATCGCGCCCATGGGGCCAATCCCAAGATGGTAGGTAAAAATCTTCTGGAGCTTAAAGACGCCGACGGCATCTCCATCGTTAAAAGTTTTCTGGATGTAGCCAATAGCAAGGCTGGTCACGGTTGGGTTGACTATAAATGGCCCAATCCGAATACCAAACAATTGGAAGCCAAATCAACTTATATTGAACGGGCAGGTGATGTGCTGATAGGTTGCGGGATTTACAAATAGACTTGGTGCACCGGCACCACAATTCTCATACAGACGGCAATAAACCTCGTTGAATTTCTGGAAAGCGGCTACTGATGCAGCCGCTTTTTCGTTTATCTTATTTAGCCTGTGAGCGAATAAAATCACGATACCAATAGGCACTTTCTTTCATCGTGCGCTTTTGCGTGGCATAGTCGACATGTATAAGTCCAAACCGCTTTTCATAGCCAGAATTCCATTCGAAATTATCCAGCAAGCTCCAATAGAAATAACCTTGTACGTTGACGCCGGCTGCAATCGCTGCTTGCAGTGCGTGTAAATGCATTTCCAGGTAATCAATGCGTGCCTGATCATTGATTTTTCCGTCAATAATTTTATCTGCAACGGCCATGCCATTTTCAGTAATATAAATCGCTGGCAGGTCTGGATATTCGTCCCTTAACTGCAGCAAAAGCTCGGTCAGGCCAGAAGGATAAACTTCCCAGCCCATGTCGGAAAAACCCAGTTTCCCTTCCGGCTTCCTGGGTGGATTTTCAGTGCTGACAAAGGCACGGAAATAATAATTCACACCCAGAAAATCCAGTGGCTGACGGATGACTTGCATGTCTTCAGGATGCACATGGAATTTTGTCACATCCATCCGGTCCAGCGCTTTCTGTGGATAACGTCCTTTGAATATCGGATCCATGAACCACTGTACCGACCGTGCATATTCCCATTCAGCGGCAGCGATATCTTCCGTACTATTAGTTGCCGGGGTAGCTGGCCACTGATTCAGCACAATACCCAGACGCGCCGGACTATTCACAGCACGCATGGCTTGCATGGCCAAGCCATGCGACAGCAAGAGGTGATGAGATACCTGTAAAGCCTGCACCGTATCAGCAACACCAGGCGCAAACTGCGCATTGCCATAGCCGAGATTGGCAGTACACCAGGGTTCGTTGTGCGTCGCGATGGTGGCAACACGCTTGCCAAAACGGCGCGCGACTTCGGCTGCGTATTCAGCAAACCTCAGTGTTGTCTCACGATCCAGCCAGCCCCCACGGTCCTGTAAGCCTTGCGGCAGATCCCAATGGTAAAGGGTAATGTGAGCCTTGATATTTTTTTCTTCCAGCTTGTCCAGCAACTTCGAATAAAATTCAAAACCAGCTTCGTTCCAGGCACCATATCCCAATGGTTGCACGCGTGACCAGGAAATCGAAAACCGATAGGAATCCACTTCCAGCGACGCGATGATGTCCACGTCGTCGGCATAAAGATGATAATGATCGCAAGCCACGTCGCCAGTGCTGCCATCGATGATCTTGCCCGGTGTATGGGTAAACGTATCCCAGATGGAAGGCCCACGCCCATCGGCAGCCGCCCCACCCTCAATCTGGTAGGCACTGGTAGCCACTCCCCAGGTAAAGTCCGGTGAGAATGCAAGTGATGCTGACGAATTTTTCATAGTATTCATTTGAAAAGTTGGATTAGTCCAGATGCCAGCCTGAAGGCCGTACTCCGGTTTTATTTATTATTCTCAGGAAGCTCTACATAACAGCGACATAACAAGCAAATCCACTCTTTGTGTATTTGTTCAATCTGCCCACACGAACATTGACTCTGGGCCTATGCACATGCGTACCGGCAAAGCTCCCCCGACCGGCCCTTTTACTTACAACGTTCTGCTGTTATTTCACGCATGCAATGACATTGAAAACGTTTTCAAATCACCATTAAAAATACGACCTTCATTAAGGCCATATTAGCCACATATACAAATGACAAGTATGTGGTGGTGAGCGGCACAATTATTGAAAACGTTTTCAAGTAAACCGAAATTTATCATTGCCTTTAAACTGTGTCAACAATCTGTCCAGGTATAGCTTGGTAAATCTCATCAGCAATTGATCGTTAAAGCTTAATTGACTGTCAAATTATGAAAACAATTTCAAGTTTTTACCATAAAGACCAGAAAATTCATGTCTGCGCATAGCGTAAGTACGTCTGCATATAACAACAGAAAATGGAGAAAAAATCATACCCCAAGCCTTTTCTTCATTCACTGCCAAGCATTTTGACCTGCCTATGAACAAATCTGAATTGCATCTTTTTAATGAACAAAGTTTTTAATTCTCACTTTTCATGTTATTCTTTTTTATGAAAAGGTTTTCAAGATACCGTCACTGAATAACTTTTTTATAAGAAGTTTCAGCAAAATGAAGATAGTCAGGCATAAACATATGATCGATTAATGATCTGACGGGACTAACTTGATTGCGCGCGAAGCGAATAATAAATATACGAGACCAGCTATTCTTACGATTGCATGCTGATCCAGTTTGCTGCGAAAGCAAAGTAACCTGGCCAGTCAAAGCTGACCGGCTACCATCAATGATGATAGCCGGGTAAAGAGTAGCGCCACCCTAGCCGCCACCATGATTACACAGACAGAAGTCCATCTTCGTGCAGCACCAGGAAAACCCTCTCCGCTATTCTGGGTACCCACCACGTATTTCACCATGGCACTGACGTATATGACGCTGACCAACGTCACTGCCATCATGTTTAAAAATTTGGGTATGAATAACGGTCAGGCAGCAGAATATGCCAGTTACCTGATCCTGGCCTATACCATCAAGCCCCTGTTTGCCTCTTTTGTCGAGATGTACAAGACCAAGAAATTCTTTGTCATTTGTACTGAACTGGCCATTGCTGCTGGCTTTGTTGGCGTGGCACTGGTGATGTCCTTGCCCAGTTACATGGTGATTTTGATGATGCTGTTCTGGCTGATTTCCTTCCTGGGAGCAACCCAGGATATCGCTGCGGACGGGGTATATGTCACCTCACTGGATAGCAAGGCACAATCTCTGTATTGCGGCATACAAAGCCTGAGCTGGAATATCGGCCCGATAGTCGCCGCCGGTGGCCTGGTGTACCTGAGCGGCAAACTGCATACTGATTTTTTTCACCATGATCCCAAGGTATTTGGTGCAGAATGGATGGAATCCTGGCGCATTATCTTCCTCATCGTGGCGGGTATTACTGTACTGATGGCGTTCTGGCATATGCGTACCATGCCAGATGGCGC
This sequence comes from Undibacterium sp. GW821-FHT11B02, assembly GCF_058808955.1. Classification (NCBI taxonomy): domain Bacteria; kingdom Pseudomonadati; phylum Pseudomonadota; class Betaproteobacteria; order Burkholderiales; family Oxalobacteraceae; genus Undibacterium; species Undibacterium sp. GW821-FHT11B02. The sequence continues at coordinate 453,518 of NZ_JBXASD010000004.1, forward strand.
CAAGGCTGAAAACACACCAGCCAGTGCCGGCGAAGCAGTACATATCTTGCGTGATTCCTTCGTTACTTTTTTTCAGAAACGCGATGTCTGGCTGATGGTGGCATTTGCCTTCCTGTTTCGTCTGAGCATAGGCTTTCTTGAAAAAATCGGCCCCTTTTTCATGGTTGATCCGGTTGCCAAAGGTGGTTTGGGTTTATCGAATGAATCGCTGGGCTTGATCTATGGCACTTACGGTTTGGTTGCCGTGCTGCTTGGTTCTTTGCTGGGCGGCGTGTTCGTCGCAAAGCGCGGCCTGAAACCCAGCCTGTTCCTGCTGTGCTGCGCAGTCAACATACCCAATGCAACCTTTTTGCTGATGAGTATCTTCCAGCCAGAAAGCCAGATATTGATTACTGCCGGCGTCGCGATCGAGAAATTTTTCTTTGGCTTCGGCTCTGTCGGCTTCATGATTTACCTGATGCAGCAACTGGCCCCGGGCAAATACACAACCACCCACTATGCCTTCGGTACCGGCCTGATGGGTCTATGCATGATGGTAACCGGCGTCATCAGCGGTCACTTGCAGCAAATGCTGGGTTATACCCATTATTTTGTCTTCGTCATGCTGGCAACTATTCCATCTTTCGCAGTTTGCTGGTTTGCCCCTTTTCACAATAAGGAAGACCGGAGCATACCGGAATAAGAACTGGAGCCGATCGGCGACACCGGTTTAAATAAAAGATGAGTGCATCGCCCCAAGCAGGCATGTTTTAACGTAGTACATTCTTGATGCCGCCTTCGGGCGGCATTTATATTTTCTGCCTTCCGCCTTTTTCTTCACGGTAACACCCTGCTTTCAGCCCATCAGCAAGATTCAGCACAAAGACTATACTAAAACTCTGATAACACTGGCAAGCGCATTTTCCGAATAAGCATAGTTGTAAAAATTCCTTATCCGTGGCGACAGACATAGCTAGCATGTCTGCCTCTTGAACAAAAGCGTAACGAGATGCATGGCAATGATCTGCCATCGCAGGCTTGGAGAAAAAAATGACAAATCAAACTAATCCCGCAGTACTTGCGTTGATTGGCAACACACCTCTGGTTCAGGTTACCCGCCTCGATACTGGCCCATGTGAATTGTTCCTGAAGCTGGAATCACAAAACCCTGGCGGCTCCATCAAGGACCGTATCGGTCTGGCCATGATAGAAGCAGCGGAAGCCGACGGCCGGCTACAAACTGGTGGCACCGTTATTGAGGCTACAGCAGGCAATACCGGACTGGGTCTGGCGCTGGTGGCCCGTGCAAAGGGTTACCGCGTTGTGCTGGTGGTACCCGATAAAATGTCGACTGAAAAGATACTGCATCTGCGAGCCATGGGGGCAGAGGTACATATCACCCGCTCTGATGTGGGCAAGGGCCACCCTGACTATTATCAGGATTATGCAGCCCGTATTGCCAAAGATATTCCCGGTTCTTTCTTTGCAGACCAGTTCAATAACCCGGCTAATCCTCACGCGCATGAAACCACGACAGGTCCTGAAATCTGGGAACAGGCCAGCCATGACATCGATGCGATTGTGGTTGGCGTGGGCTCTGCTGGCACGCTCACTGGACTGACACGTTTCTTTCGCAAGGTACAGCCAGAACTGGAATTCGTACTGGCCGACCCCAAGGGTTCCATCCTGGCAGAGTACATAGAAACTGGCCACGTCAACGAAGTCAGCGGTTCGTGGGCGGTAGAAGGCATAGGCGAAGATTTCATTCCCGCGATTGCCGACCTGACGGCAGTGAAACATGCTTACACTATTGATGACACCGAAAGCTTTGGCACTGCGCGTGAACTGTTGCGTGCTGAGGGTATCCTGGCTGGCTCATCCACCGGCACCCTGCTGGCGGCGGCCTTGCGCTACTGCCGTGCACAGACCACACCCAAACGTGTGGTGACGTTTGTTTGCGACACAGGTACCCGCTATCTGTCCAAGGTATACAACGACAACTGGATGATCGACCAGGGGCTGTTGAAGCGACAAATTTATGGCGACTTGCGCGACATCATTGGCCGCCGCTTTGACGATGGGGGTGTGATCAGTGTTGACAGCGGTGACACCCTGATGGTGGCTTTCAACCGCATGCGCAGTGCTGATATCTCGCAACTGCCAGTCATTCACAATGGCGAGATCATTGGCATCATTGATGAATCAGATTTATTGCTGAAAGTATCAGGAGACGCCACGCTGTTTCGCAGTCCGGTACGAGACACCATGACCAGCCAGATTGAAACCCTGAACCCACAGGCAAGCATAGCGTCATTACGTGCAACTCTGGATCGTGGCCTGGTCGCCATCATCGCATCAGATCAGCATTTTCACGGCCTGATTACCCGTTTCGATCTCCTCAACCATTTACGCAGGACACTCACATGAGCTATCCCGAATACAAGAAGCCAGCGCATCCGCAAGCCTTTGGCACACGTGTTATCCATGCCGGGCAATTCCCGGACCCGACCACCGGTGCCATCATGCCGCCAATTTACGCTACCTCCACCTACGTGCAGGACAGCCCTGGCGTACACAAGGGCCTGGATTATGGGCGCTCGCACAACCCCACCCGTTGGGCGCTGGAACGTGCTGTGGCTGATCTGGAAGGCGGTGCCCAGGCTTTTGCCTTCGCATCTGGCCTTGCCGCCATCGCCACCGTACTGGAAATCGCCGACAGTGGTGCTCACATCGTCGCTGGCGATGATATGTATGGCGGCAGTTATCGCCTGTTTGAACGGGTGCGCAGACGTAGCGCTGGTCTGGATTTCACTTATGTGGACATGACACAACCGGAAGCCTTGCTGGCAGCATTAAGGCCAGACACCAAAATGGTGTGGGTGGAAACACCGACCAACCCCATGCTGAAACTGGCAGATTTGCAGGCTATTGCCAAGATTTGCCGCGAACGCGGCATCATCGCGGTGGCCGACAATACCTTTGCCAGCCCCCGTGTGCAACGTCCGCTGGAACTTGGCTTTGATATTGTCGTGCATTCCATGACGAAATACCTCAACGGTCATTCAGACATCATCGGCGGTATTGCCGTCGTCGGTGGTGCAGAACATCAGGCCGAATGGCGGGAACGTCTTGGCTTTCTGCAAAATTCTGTCGGTGCAATTGCGGGCCCCTTCGACAGCTTTCTGGCCCTGCGCGGCATCAAGACACTGAACATCCGGGTAGAGCGGCACAATACCAACGGGTTGGATCTGGCACAGTGGCTGGAGCAGCAGCCCAAGGTCAGGAAAGTATATTACCCCGGCCTTGCCAGCCACCCGCAGCATGAACTGGCGAAGCGGCAAATGGATGGTTTTGGGGGCATCATTTCCATTGAGCTTGATACCAACCTGGCTGGTGCGCGCCGCTTTCTTGAACGTTGCGAAATATTTGCTTTGGCAGAAAGTCTGGGTGGTGTTGAAAGCCTGATCGAACACCCAGCCATCATGACACATGCCACCATCCCTGCCGAACAAAGAGCGATACTGGGGATTACCGATTCTTTCGTGCGACTGTCAGTCGGCATAGAAGATGTGGAAGATTTGCGCCGTGATTTGCAACAAGCACTGGATGCCATATAAGTAGTTGACTACAAAAAAACAGGGAGCGTGCTGTTGCAACGCTCCCTGTTTTTGTATCAAGCTTAGCTTCACTCCATACACTATTTCAGCAACTTGATACTCCGCCACGGACGCGGGTCCTTGTCGACAATGGGGCTGAACCGTGCTGGTGGCGCTGCTGCAACACCTCCTGTCCCCCCTGCTGCAATCGTAGGGCATGCACCGGTGCTGGCATAGGTCAATGCTGCCGACAGGCGTGATTCGCTGACATTGCCCAGTTCATGATTCAAGTCGTCCGGCACATAGCATGCCGGCGTAAAGCCATTGGTGTAATCGCCCTTGCCCAGCGAATTGACACCGGCAAACTGAATCGCAAAATAGGCAGTGTTACAGTTATTGGTCTGGATAAAACCATAGGGCTTGCCACAGGTTGTATCGCCGATCAGTATCACCTTCATGAAAGGCGTCAGACCATTGATGATGGATTCGCTGGCTGAACAGGTATTGCTGCCAGTAATCACAAAAACGCGTGGCAAATTCAACGTAGGCAGGAAACTGTTATTCGAATCAGTATCATAGAAATAGGACACATTGTCAGCCGTCATGTCAGCATGCTTGTCATTGAACTGCAATTGTTCAAATATTTGGTTGGTGACCTTGTTGCCCCCCATCATGGCAGCCAATTCATTGGCAATATACAGGTAGCCACCGCCGTTATAGCGCAGGTCCAGTACCAGGTCATCAATGCCGCTTTGCCGGAACTTGCGTATGCTGCTCACCAGCGGTGCTTCCGCAGTGCGGATGTGGTCGGTAAAAACCATATAACCAATCTTTTTGCCATTCACGTTCAACACCTGATTTTGCAAAACAGGGGAAGTTGTCACAGTGATGGCGGTCATGGTCACAGTTCGGTTGGCGCTGCTGCCATCCTGCACCTGGAAGCTATGGGATTCGGATTTGGATGGATACAGGGCGTTGTATTGCGCGTCATTGATATAGGAGCCCAACGCGGCATTATCAACGCTGACAATGGTGGTGCCCCGTTTGATCTGGGCCAGGTCAGCAGGCGACCCTGGCTGTACGTAGCGTACACGTATATTGCTACCTTCACGCACCAGGCTATATCCGTAACTGACATCTTCACCTGACTGGAAATAGTCATCAATACTGCCTTGCTCGGAAGTGAAGCTAAATCTGTCCTTGGATCTGACCAACAATGCGGTGAAATAGTCTTCTGCCGTACTGTATTGCGAAGGTGGCACATCAATAATGTCGCGATACCACAAATAAACATCATCCAGATGAGCACGCACCCAGCTTTTCTTGCCATCCACAGTACAAATATTGGCCAGACTTTCTGGTGTCCCTATGGTGCTGGCGAGATTCAGGCCATTATCCTTGACGCCGATGAGGTCAAGAGCTGCCGTCGTTGAGGTACTGGTGACAGCTGCAGCGATGGCCATGGTCTTGGTGATGTTGTCATCCAGACTGTTATAGTTCAACCCCTGTTGAACAGCAAAATAATTGGCGACATTGAGCTTATTGTTGAGTAAGGCCGGTACCCAGCCCCAAGTCGGATCATTTGCATATTCACGCGCAGCAACCAGCATCGCCCTGACTATATGCCCCTTTGTTGTACCTGTTTTCAACTGGCTGGACCAGTAATCAATTTCAATTGCAGTCGGTGCCGTTGTGCCAGTTCGTCCCAGCACGTTTTTATAAATGATACGGATAAAGTCATCGTTGCTCATGCCACTGGAATAACCTGTCAGCGTCGGCGATTGCAAAGCGACCAAATAAAAACTTTCTGCGATCTGATCATCCGTCATGCCTGCTTTGACCTGATCTATCCAGTAAGCCAGTCCGTCCGCATCCGGTATGCGGTTAAAAAATGCGACATACAGGTCTATCAGGGAATTCAAACTGGTGATGGACAAGGAGTTGGCTTTATCACCAATGCTCAGGTTCACATGAAAATCAGAAAACTGGATATTCTTTATATTGCTGGCCAAGGTGACCGAGGTACCGCCAGCACGGGTATCACTAACGATAAAACCGCTGATACCAGCATTGGTAACCTTGGTAATCGTATAGTCCTGGCGTTTGCCAGAAAATACCGTGGTATCTGCATTGGCAGGTGCTGCCTGCACCGGCGGTACAGCAGCTGGTGTGGCCGAATTGGCCGCAGTTTTACTGTCCTGACCGCCACAAGCTGCCAATATCAGGCTCAGGGTCAATACAGACAAGGCAGACAACGTTTTACTACTTCGTTTAAAGCTCAGCATGTTGATTCCAAAATCTGGTGGCGTCTGATTATGAATAATGACGATATGAATTTACAATTTTCAAACTTACTATTGCTGCCCTGCAGCACCATTCTGCAACAGGCTTTGTAGCAATTAAGTAAAATAGAGAAGCAAATTGAAACACATTGTTAAAAATTAATATTTCAGAATCATATCTTAAATTTACGGTTATCAAGCATGACGACACGTTGCAATTGGGCTAACTCCTCTAATCCTTTGTATTTGCACTATCACGACCATGAATGGGGTGTGCCTTGTCATGATGAGCAACGCCTGTTTGAAATGCTGAACCTGGAAGGTGCGCAGGCGGGCTTGAGCTGGGAAACCATCTTGAACAAGCGCGAAAATTACAGGCAGGCATTTGACCAGTGGGATGCAAAAAAAATTGCCGTCTACGGTCCTGACAAAGTCGCAGAATTGCTGGCTAACCCCGGCATCGTCAGAAATCGCCTGAAAGTGGCTGCTGCGATTACCAATGCGCAAGCCTATCTGCGTCTGTGTGAAGAGATTGGTAGCCTGGATGCTTATCTGTGGGCTTATGTTGAAGGCAAACCCTTGATTAATAATGGTGAACGCATCATCACGACTGAGCTGTCAGATCGCATTTCAAAAGACCTGGCAAAACGTGGATTCAAATTTGTCGGCTCCACCATTATCTATGCCTATATGCAGGGCATAGGCATGGTTAACGACCACGCTGCCAATTGCGCCTGGCGACATCAGGCAAGCGAGCCCAAGGCTGTGCGCAAGACAGTCGTAAAAAGTAAAGTTTAAGAGAAGAAACAATAACGACAGGTGCCGCTTAAAGGCACCTGTGCAGCATTAATTTCAATGCCTGTTGATTCAAGCGTCTTGATTCACGCCTGTTTATTACTGTTGGGGTGCTGCGCAAGCGACTGCAAAGGTCCCGGCGGTTGCGGGTTTTCTATCAGTTGCGCGGGCACTTCTACACGCACGGGCTTGCTGTGCATATTAGTGGCAGACAAGACATTACAATCGACTTCAGGGCTGGCATTCCAGACCGGGTCATCAATACTTTCGAATACGCTTTTTAATTGTTTGCCCCAGGTACTACGTATCATCTGAAAATACTGGTTCTTTTCATCGATGGTGACGAAGTGGGTGATCGCCAGTTTATTGTTTTCATACACCAGCAAATCCAGCGGTAAACCGACAGACACATTAGAGCGCAATGTAGAATCCATGGAAATCAGCGCACATTTTGCAGCTTCATCCAGTGGTGTGGTGGGGGTAACAACACGGTCTATGATGGGTTTGCCGTACTTGGCTTCACCAATCTGAAAATAGGTATTTTCATTGTGTGACTCGATGAAATTACCGGCAGAATAAATCTGGAACAGGCGGCAACGCTCACCCTTGATCTGCCCACCAAAAATCAGGCTGACATTAAAGTCGATACCGAATTCGGACAATGCCTGGGCATCGCGGTGATGTACCATACGCACAGCCTCACCGACGATGCGGGCAGCTTCATACATATTCGGTGCAGTCCAGATATTATGGCCTTTGCCATCCACATGTTCGGAAACGATTTGCCGTATCGATTGCGAAATCGACAGGTTACCTGCAGTCATCAGCACAATGGTGCGATCGCCAGGATTTTCAAATACCGACATTTTACGGAAAGTGCCTACCTGATCCACGCCCGCATTGGTACGTGAGTCGGAGAGAAACACCAGCCCGGCGTCAAGGCGCATACCAACACAGTAAGTCATAGAGCAAAGTCTTGATGGAACGAAGTGGGGATTTTACCTTAATCTTGCACCAGATAAAGCAAAGGACTGTTGCAAAATGTGGCGCGCAGACCAGCAGCCGAGGACTAAATCGGGTTTATATAAGGAAAAGATCACGAATAAATTAAATTTTTTATATTATTAGGCCTTGCGCAAAATTGTCTCAACAAGGCGACAGCGACGAAGACAGTACGAATAGTACAAATAGTACGATAGGGAGCTGCAAAGCTTAGTGGCAGTTTTGCGTAAGTCCTGATTATATTAATGTAACAGCATCTTCAATGCGGCGTCACTTCTACGTTGACGCTCAAAGTTTCCTGCCCGCCGCCACGCCTGACACCGCGTACCGGGGCAGCTGAATCATAATCACGGCCAATAGCCAAACGACAATATGCATCTGTCATCAGGCAGGCATGTGTCACATCAACGCTGACCCAGCCGGTGTAGTCGGCATCCTCAACCCAGGCATCAACCCAGGCATGGCTCTCGGCATGATTGGTCGATTCAGGATCAATATAACCAGACACATAACGGGCTGGAATACCACGCGCATGACAGCACGCCAGAAACAGATGGGCATGATCCTGACAAACCCCGCGCCCCAATTGCAAGGCATCGCTGGCGCTGGTCGTGACTATGGTTGCACCGGTTTGATACTCCACCGCACCACGAATGTGCATTGCGAGATTAAGTAATGCACCAGTGGTGGTCTTGCCTTGATCTGGCAAATGACTGGCGGCGAAGTCAAGAATGGAGGCAACCGGCTCGGTTAAACGGGTCGGCACGGTAAACACCAGCGGGGAAAAAGTGTCCCGATCGGTAATTCGCCCCTGATAGGGCATGGCCAGTTCAACCACGCCTTCGGCAATGATCGCCACCTCATGATGCAAACCAGTAATGGTCAGCGTATGCGAAGGATTACCGTAGGCATCAATATAAGCATGGCGCTGTCCGGCAGTCTTGATCTGCCATGATATCGCGTGCTGGTGCTGCTCGACACGCGGTGTCAGGCGCAGTTGCTGTATGGTATAGGTCAGTGGTGCAGAATAACGGTAAATGGTCTCGTGGCGAATGATAAGTTGCATGATTTTCCAGGTGATCTAAGCTGCCAGCGGAACCAGGAAGTCACGGCTGACACGATTACCCAGCTCAAAGATATTTTCCAGGAATGTGGTCAGGGTATCATGCAGACCGGCATCCAGGATTTCTTCTATGCGGGCAAATTTCAGTTCAGCATGCAGTTTGCCAGCAAAACGTTCTGTATCAGCAGACACATCATTGCGTACCTCTCGCAGATTGGCGACCACTTCATCCATGCAGGCCAGCAGCGAACGCGGCATATCACCACGCAATATCAATAATTCAGCCACTCGTTCAGGGGTGATGACATCGCGATACACCTTGCGATAAATTTCAAAGCCCGATACCGAGCGCAGCAGCGCTGCCCAGTAATAAAACTCTCTTTGCAAACTGTCATTGCCACGCTGACTTTCTTTCGCACCATGGAACTTCACGTCCAGTATGCGGGCCGTATTATCAGCGCGCTCTATGAAGGTGCCAAGACGAATAAAATGCACGGCTTCGTCTTTCAGCATGGTACCCAGGGTAACGCCACGTGATAAATGGGAACGGTATTTGACCCATTCAAAAAACTGGCTAGGATCATTTTCCAGCACATGGTCAGACAATCTTTCCTGCATGTCCAGCCAGGTGGCATTCTGAGTTTCCCATACTTCAGTGGTCAGGGTTCCCCGCACGGCACGGGCATTTTCGCGCGCTTCTTTCAGGCAGGAGGCAATCGACGACGGGTTCATGGGATCTTTCACCATGAAATCGAGCACATCTTTTTTGGTCAGTATTCCATATTGATGGTCAAAGGCAGACTGCAATTCAGAAATGCCGAGCATGGCGCGCCAGCCCTGTTCGGCATCTTTTGCCGACTGTGGCAACATGGAAGTCTGGATATTCACGTCCAGCATACGTGCGGTATTTTCGGCGCGTTCGGTGTAACGTGCCATCCAGAACAAGTGATCAGCGGTGCGGCTTAACATGGTATTTTTCCTCAATCTTAAAACCTGTTGCAACATTCAATGACAGCCCGGGCTGTCTGTCCAAGGCTGTAGTGCTTCAAGAGGCGATTAATTTTCCAGTATCCAGGTGTCCTTGGTACCACCACCCTGTGAAGAATTCACTACCAGTGAACCTTCTTGCAAGGCGACGCGGGTCAGGCCACCCGGGACCATGGAGATATGTTTGCCCGATAGTACAAAGGGGCGCAAATCAATATGTCTGGGGGCGATGCCGCTTTCAACAAAGGTCGGGCAAGCTGACAATGCCAGTGTCGGCTGGGCGATGTAACCATCTGGCTTGGCCAGCAGGCGCTGGCGGAAATCTTCAATCTGCTGCTTGCTGGAAGCAGGCCCGACCAGCATGCCGTAACCACCGGCCCCGTGTACTTCCTTGACCACCAGTTCAGACAAATTGGCCAGGGTGTAGGAAAGGTCTTCTGGCTTGCGGCATTGATATGTGGGCACGTTATTCAATATCGCTTCTTCTGACAGGTAGAACTTGATCATGTCCGGCACAAAGGGATAGATGGATTTGTCATCTGCCACGCCGGTACCGATGGCATTGGCCAAGGTAACCCGGCCAGCGCGATAGACTGACAGCAGGCCAGGTACACCGAGCGAAGAATCCGGGCGGAACGCCAGTGGATCAAGAAAATCATCATCAATACGGCGATAAATCACATCTACCCGCTTGGGCCCGCGTGTTGTACGCATGAAGACAGCATTGTCATTCACAAACAAGTCCTGCCCTTCTACCAGTTCCACACCCATTTGCTGAGCCAGGAAAGCATGCTCAAAGTAGGCCGAGTTATACATGCCGGGGGTCATGACCACCACTGTCGGGTCATCCACACCCATAGGTGCCACTGAGCGCAAATTGTCCAGCAACATGTCTGGATAGTGATCAACCGGAGCAATTTTGTTGCGGGTAAACAGCTCAGGAAAGAGACGCATCATCATCTTGCGATCTTCCAGCATGTAGGACACACCCGACGGCACACGCAAATTATCTTCCAGCACGTAGAATTCGCCCTGACCGGCACGCACTATATCCACGCCGGCTATATGGGCATAAATATCGGAAGCGACAGAAATGCCCTGCATTTCTGGCCGGTATTGTGCATTTTTGTAGATTTGTCCGGCAGGGATAATGCCCGCCTTGATGATGTTTTGATCATGATAAATATCATGAATGAACATGTTGAGTGCCTGCACGCGCTGGACCAGACCTTTTTGCAATTGCGCCCATTCATTCGCAGGAATAATCCTGGGGATGATGTCAAAAGGGATCAGGCGTTCGGTACCAGCATCATCACCATAGACGGCAAAGGTGATGCCAACGCGGCGGAAGCTGAGATCGGCTTCGGCGCGCTTGCGCTGTAACCTGTCTGCAGACTGCCGCGCCAGCCAGTCGCAAAAATCGCGATAATGCTCGCGGGTGTTACTGTTATTGCCAGGCGTGCCTGCGTAGTCGGCCGCCATTTCATTGAAAAATTTTGCCATGTTCAAGTCTCGCGGTTACAGTACAGCAACAGCATATCAAGAAACGTGCCAGTTCACTCACTGATTTGCAGGAACGTGGTTTTGCTTAGACAGGGGTGTTGTTTTGCATGCAAAAATGCCAACCCGATGCAAAGTTGAAAGGGAATACGAAAGGAATGAGGAAGAACACGCAACCTGGCTGGCAGGTTGCGTCGATACAGCTACGGTGTGGACGACGATATTTAGACTACGATAGTCTGATGCTCGTCACCAGCACGGGCACGGATTTCACCAATACGGTACACGGTTTCACCGGCTGCGGCTAATTGTGCCATGGCAGCATCCGCCAGGTCGGCAGCAACAATCACCACCATACCAATGCCGCAGTTGAATACACGGTGCATTTCTGCGTCGGCCACACCGCCATGTTGTTGCAGCCAGGTGAACAGAGGTGGCAATGTCCATGCGTCTTTGTGCAGGACGGCAGTCAATTTGTCGCCCAATACACGTGGGACGTTTTCAACCAGACCACCGCCAGTGATGTGGGCCATGCCTTTGACTTCCATGGATTCCATCAGGGCCAGCAAGGGTTTGACGTAGATGCGAGTAGGTGCCATCAGGGCATCGCCCAGGCTACGGCCGTGGAAATCCGCACTCAGGTCTGGCTTGGCAACTTCGATGATCTTGCGCACCAGCGAAAAGCCGTTGGAATGGATGCCTGAAGAAGCCAGCCCCAGAATCACATCACCAGGCTGGATTTTGCTGCCATCGATGATTTTTGACTTTTCTACCGCACCGACCGCAAAACCGGCCAGATCGTATTCACCATCCGGGTACATGGATGGCATTTCGGCAGTTTCGCCACCGATCAGGGCACACCCGGCTTGTTCACAACCAAAGGCCACGCCTTTGATCACGTCAGTGGCAGTTGCCACATCCAGCTTGCCACAGGCAAAATAGTCAAGGAAGAACAAGGGTTCGGCGCCTTGCACCAGGATGTCATTAACGCTCATGGCCACCAGATCGATGCCGACGGTGTCATGCTTGTTGAGGTGGAAAGCCAGTTTCAGCTTGGTACCCACACCATCGGTGCCGGAAACCAGAACAGGTTCCTTGTATTTTTTGCTGACTTCAAACATGGCGCCAAAACCGCCTATGCCAGCCATGACACCTTCGCGCATTGTTCGTTTGGCAAAAGGTTTGATGGCGTCAACCAGCGCGTCGCCAGCGACCATATCGACACCAGCGTCGGCGTAAGAGAGAGAAACAGGGGTAGAAGTGCTCATGATATTCGGCAATAGGGGCAGGAGGCGGTAAAATAGAGAAATTGCCAGAAAAGTCCGGCAAAACCGCTATTTTAACAAATTGACCGCGAAAACTTTGTTTTTTGGGACATTGCAGTAAATTCGATAATATTTTGACTACTAAGCAGCCATAAAAATGCCATTTTCTTTTACGTCGGAGCAAAAACAAACCGCGCTGTGGCTGGCCCTGGCATTCGCGCTGTTGTTATTATTGTCTTTGCTAGGCCCGGTGCTGATGCCGTTTATTGTTGCCAGCATCCTGGCCTACGTGCTTAATCCCTGGGTGGACAAGTTGTGCGACTGGCGTCTGCGTAAGTTTCACTTGCCACGTTCGCTGGCTGCAGCGCTGATTATTGTAGTCTCGCTGGCTGCAGTACTGGCGATGGTATTGATTATTACCCCCATTTTACAAAAAGAGATACCACAATTACAAGACCAGATTCCACGTTTCTTCGACAAGCTTGATGCCATGTTGTCACCTTTGTTGGCCAAGTTTGATATCAAGGTCAAACTCGACAGCAATGGCATCAAGGCCTTGTTGTCAGATCAACTCGCCAATAGCGGTGAAGCGATAGGCAAGGCTGTGCTGGCATCTATCCGGGTGGGTGGGACTGCCGTCATTGGCATGGTAGCCAATCTATTACTGATACCGGTCGTATTATTCTATTTATTGATGGATTGGCATGCCCTGATACAACGCCTCAGTAATTTCGTGCCACGCCGCTGGCTCAAGAAAACCAGGGATTCCATTCAGGAAGTTGATGACATCATGGCGCAATATCTGCGCGGCCAGATCATGGTCATGATCGTGCTGGCAGTTTATTATTCGATTGCGCTGAGTATTGCACGCTTTGACCTGGCGCTGCCAGTAGGTATCATCACGGGCTTTTTGGTCTTCATCCCCTACCTCGGTTTCGGGTTCGGCCTGGTATTGGCGCTGATAGGTGCTACCTTACAGTTTGACGGTTTGACTGGCCTGGTCTGGGTGGCGGTCATCTATGGTGCGGGGCAGATACTGGAAGGCTTCTTCCTGACGCCGCGCCTGGTTGGCGAGCGCATAGGCTTGCATCCCCTGACCGTGATTTTTGCATTGATGGCATTTGGTCAACTATTCGGGTTTATCGGTGTATTGGTCGCCTTGCCAGCGTCAGCCATTATTTCTGTCGCAGTCAAACATGTGCGCGCCTCTTACCTTAGCAGTTCTTTTTATCGTCAGACATGAGGCAATTATTATTGGACCTGGACGCGCAGAAACTGCCGTCTCTTGCCACCTTTGTGGTGGGGCAAAATGCTGAACTGGCGCAATTGCTGGGCTTGTTTGCCCAGCGTATTACCAGTCAGTATGGTGAACGCTCGGTGTATATTTGGGGCGAAGCTGGTGCTGGCAAAACCCATTTGCTACATGCACTGGCAGACGATGCATCTGCCCGCTATATACCAGCTGACGCGCCGGAAAGCGCCTTTGACTTTACAGAAGGTGTCAGCTTGTATCTGCTGGACGACTGTGACCAGTTACCGCCGCTGAACCAGATTGCAGCCTTCAATCTGTTTAACGAGGCCCGTGCCCACGGAGGATTTTTAGTCGGTGCCGGCAATCATCCGCCCATGATCCTGAATGTGCGCGACGACTTGCGCACGCGTTTTGGCTGGGGCCTGATCTATCAGGTGCATGGTCTGACTGATGAAGACAAGATCGATGCCCTTGAGCGTGCCGCCCATGCCCGTGGGATACAACTGTCAGCTGGCGTGTTACCCTATCTGATTACCCACTATCGGCGCGATATGAGCTATTTGTCGGATATGCTCGATCAGTTGGACCATTATTCACTGGAAACCAAACGTCCTATTACCCTGCCACTGCTGCGTGAACTGATGTTGCAACAGCAACCAGGGCCAGACTTTACAAATGACTAGCATGCGCAATATCGCCTTATTTGATCTCGACCACACCCTGATCCCTATTGATTCTGACTATGAATGGGGGCAGTTCCTGTGCCGCACCGGCGCAGTTGATGCCGACGAATTTGCCCGTCGCAATGCCAATTTTTTTGCCCAATACCAGGCAGGTACGCTGGATCCGGTTGAATACCTGGAATTTGCCCTGGGTACACTGGCACAGTTCCCACGTAAAAAGCTCGATGAATTGCATGGCCAATTCATGCAGGAAGTGATACAGCCTGCCCTGTTACCAGCAGCCTATGATTTGATCAAGAAGCACAAGGATCAGGATGACCTGATCGCCATCATCACTGCCACCAACCGCTTTGTTACCGCACCGATAGCAACTGCGCTGGGCGTACAACATTTGATGGCAGCAGAACCTGAATTCGATGTTGCAGGCAATATCACTGGTAAACTGCTGGGCGTACCCAGTTCTGGTGCTGGCAAGGTCGTGCATTTGCAGGACTGGCTGGCAAGGCAGGAAGTGACGCCACTAAGGCAACTCAGCGACTTTAACCATAGTTATTTTTACAGCGATTCGCAAAACGATATACCGCTACTGGAACGCGTCAGCCACCCTGTCGCCACCAATCCCAACGACAAGCTACGCGCTCATGCGCAGGCCAAGGGTTGGCCTCAACTTCACCTGTTTGACAAGCAATGATCAAGAAATTTATTCGCAAAATACTCGGCGTTAAAAATAAGAGCGATGTCGCCAGCGCCAACCGCAAGCCGACTGTGCTGGGTCCCAAAGACCACGGCATAGACCCGCAACTGGTGTCTGCGAATGCCATACGCATCACCCAGACCCTGCAAGAAAATGGCTTTAAAGCCTTTGTCGTCGGTGGTGCAGTGCGTGACTTGCTGACTGGCGTCAAACCCAAGGACTTTGACATTGCCACTAACGCCACGCCGGAACAGGTGAAGCGCCTGTTCCGCCGCGCCTTCATCATCGGTCGTCGCTTCCAGATCGTGCATGTGATGTTTGGCCAGGATTTGCTGGAAGTCACCACCTTCCGTGGCGCAGCCACTGACGGTGCCCCCAAGGATGAGCATGGCCGCGTATTACGCGACAATACCTTTGGTGAACAGCATGAAGACGCAGCGCGCCGCGACTTTACCGTCAACGCCATGTATTACGACCCGGCCACACAAACCGTGCTTGATTATCACGGCGGCATGAAAGACGTGAAAAAGAAAACCCTGCGCATCATCGGTGTGCCAGAAGCACGTTATCGCGAAGACCCGGTGCGCATGCTGCGCGTGGTGCGCTTTGCTGCAAAGCTGCAATTTGATATTGATGCTGCCACACGTGCGCCAATACCGGTGATGGCCCCACTCATCAACAACGTGCCAGCCGCCCGTGTATTTGATGAAATGCTAAAATTACTGACCAGCGGCCACGCCATGGCCTGCCTGCAACAATTGCGCAAAGAAGGTCTGCATCATGGCCTGATGCCCTTGCTGGATGTCGTACTGGAACAACCCCTGGGCGAAAAATTTGTAACCCTGGCACTGGCAAATACCGATCTGCGTGTGCAGCAGGGCAAACCAGTTTCGCCCGGCTTTTTGTTTGCATCCCTGCTGTGGCACCAGGTAGTGGAAAAATGGGATGCCTACAAGGCTGCCGGTGAATTCCCCATCCCCGCCCTGCACCTGGCGGCTGATGATGTCCTGAATACCCAGACCGATGCCCTGGCAATACAGCGCAAGATCGGTTCCGACATGCGCGATATCTGGGCCATGCAGCCGCGCTTTGAAAAACGCGTCGGCAAGACGCCTTACAAAATGCTCGAACATCCACGCTTGCGTGCCGGTTATGATTTCCTGTTATTGCGGTGCGCATCAGGTGAAATTGATGCCGATCTGGGCGAATGGTGGACTGACTTTATCGATGGTGACGCAGAAGAACGCGAACGCCTGATCAATAGCAAACCCAAAGCAACCGCAGCCGAAGCTGGCGTAAAAAAACGCCGCCCACGTCGTCGTGCCCCACGTAAAGCAGCCGCTGCTGCCGAATGAACATGCAAGTTTTTATCGGCATAGGTGCCAATCTGGGCGATGCCAAAACCACCGTAGGCAAGGCGATCGCAGCCTTGGCGCACCTGCCGGATACCACCCTGGTGGCACAGTCTGCCCTGTTTGGCAGTGCGCCGATAGATTCATCCGGTGACGATTATGTGAATGCCGTTGCCGAACTGGATACCAGCCTGAGCGCCACTGCCCTGCTGCAACATCTGCAAACCATAGAATTGGCCCACGGGCGCGAGCGCCCCTACCACAATGCACCGCGCACGCTGGACCTGGATCTGCTGCTGTATGGCACAGAAGAAATCCTGACCGCCGACCTGCAAGTCCCGCATCCACGCATGACCGAGCGGGCTTTTGTGCTACTACCTCTGCTGCAATTAGACACCGGTATACACATCCCCGGCAAAGGCCGTGCACAAGATTTTGTCGCCGCAGTCTCCGGCCAACGCATACAAGAACTAATCCCCAACTGAACACGCCGCCAACATGTCACCAACATGCGGCACAGCCCAACACGAGGTCCCATGCAAATCCCTGTCATCATCCAAACCACTGGCCTGTTGATACTCTCCAACGTCTTCATGACCGTCGCCTGGTATGGCCACCTGAAAAACTTTTCCAGCAAAGCCTGGTGGATAGCCGCCCTTGCCAGCTGGGGCATCGCCCTGTTCGAATACCTGCTACAAGTGCCCGCCAACAGAATCGGCTACACTACCTACAGCCTGGCACAACTAAAGATATTGCAGGAAGCCCTGACCCTGATCGTCTTCGTCCCCTTCGCCATGTTTTACATGGGACAGCCGTTCAAGCTGGATTATGTGTGGGCAGGACTATGTCTGGTAGGCGCCGTGTATTTTATTTTTAGAAGTTAAAAAATAGATTTATCGAAAGAAGGAAAGCGGTAAGTAAGCTGTGTTTTGAATTTGCTTTTGAATTTGCTTTTGGTTCTGGTTTTGCTGTTGGTTTTGACTTTGGAGTTGCTTTTGACTCTAGTCCGCTTGAGGCGATGTAATTTGTGCTTCACAGAAAATGGAATCAGAAGAGCCGATGTCTGAGCGAAGCGAGTTTCGGATCTTCCCATTTTTTGTGATGCACAAATTATGCTGAAGCGCAGCGTAAGCACCCGTAGGGCGAGTCTGCGGTCGCCTTTCTTTGATTCCTTTCTTTGGCGAAGCAAAGAAAGGAATTCGGCCGCCGGGCCGAGACCCGGCCTTGTCAATCAACAGCAATAGAATTTTCCTAAAAACACACTATAAAAATAACTGAAGCTTGCAAACAAATCGGAATTAAAAATGAATAGGACTTACGCAAAATTGTTCCAGAATGTAGGTACGATTAGCGCAGGACATGCGTACGATTACGCTGCGCTAATCGTACCTACGTTGGTTTGATGAGCAGCGCGGCTGGTTTGCGTAAGTCCTAATAAAAATAACAATTAGAAGATGTAGGTGGAGACACAAATCGCTGTCAAACAAAAACCAAACGACAGCATCACCTCTGGAGAAAAAGAATGGCTGAATATTTGCAAGACCGTAAAGCAGTAAGCATTCCCGGCTTAATCAGCATGCGTGAGAAAGGTGAAAAAATCACCATGCTCACCTGCTACGACGCCAGTTTCGCATCCCTGATGGACCGTTGCGGTGTAGAGGTTTTACTCATCGGTGATTCCCTGGGCATGGTATGTCAGGGACATGACTCCACCCTGCCAGTGACACTGCAGGACATCGCTTATCACACCGCCGCTGTCGCCCGTGGTAATGAAAAAGCCCTGGTTGTTGCCGACATGCCGTTTGGCAGCTATGCCACGCCGGAAGCTGCCTTCAACAACGCCGTGCAACTGGTGCAGGCGGGTGCGCAAATGGTCAAACTGGAAGGTGGTACCTGGTTACTGCCAACGATCAAGTTCCTGACCGAACGTTCTATACCCATCTGCGCGCATCTGGGGCTGACACCGCAATCTGTCCATCAGCTTGGCGGTTACAAAGTGCAAGGCAAGACCGATGCTTCCGCCAACCTGCTCAAGGCAGAAGCACTGGCCGTACAAGAGGCTGGTGCCACCATGATAGTGCTGGAAGCGATTCCCGCCAGCCTGGGCAAGGAAGTGACAGAATCCCTGCACATTCCCACCATAGGCATAGGTGCCGGTGTTGATTGCGCTGGTCAGGTGCTGGTCATGCATGATTTGCTGGGCGTCTTCCCTGGCCGCAAAGCCCGTTTCGTGAAAAATTTCATGGAAGGTCAGACCAGTATTGATGCTGCGGTACTGGCGTATGTGGCAGCTGTTAAAGACCAGTCTTTCCCGGCCCTGGAACATAGTTTCTAAGCATCTGCTTACGATCCTACTGCGCGGGCGCAATCGGAGTCTACGCGGGGCACATGTGCTGCTCAAAATGCTCATGTACTACAGTACATTCCGCTTTTTGCGCTGCGCTTGGTTACCCTGCCCTGCCGCTGACGCTCGCTACAGATCGTCAACAGGTTCTAAAGCAAAAAACAGCCCGCAAGGCATGTGCCCGCGGGCTGTTTTCGTTCAACATGTGGCCTATGCTAATCCACCAGCACTGACTGCAAAGACACCGGGTGGCTGGCCTGAGTGTTCGGGAACAGCCACCAGCGTCTGCCGGTTTGCGGTTCAGCGATATCGACCTCTTCCCCCATTTGCGGTGTGCTGATTCTCACGCCATGCTGCTGTGCCAGGGCAACGATGCGTTCAAACGGATCAAACCAGCTATGCATGGACAAATCAAAGGTGCCGTTATGGATGGGCAACATAGCTTTGCCGCGCAAATCCAGATGTGCCTGCAAAGACTCTTCCGGTTGCATGTGGACATCCGGCCACATTTTGTTATAGGCACCGGTTTCCACCAGGGTCAGGTCAAACGGGCCATACTTGTCGCCTATCTCTTTAAAGCCCTTGAAGTAGCCTGTATCACCGCTAAAAAATATTTTCAGGTCAGGTGCCATGATGGTCCAGGACGCCCACAGGGTCTGGTCACGGTCATGCAAGCCACGGCCAGAAAAATGCTGCGCCGGTGTGGCCACAAACTGGATATCGCCAACAAGGGTACTTTGCCACCAGGCCAGTTGCTGGATTTTTTCACGAGCTATACCCCACTTGACCAGGCGCTCCCCCACACCCGTTGGTGTCAGGAAATGCTCGGTCTTCTTGGCCAGTTGCAAAATGGCAGAATAGTCCAGATGGTCGTAATGGTCATGTGACAGAATCACGCCCTTGATCGGTGGCAGATCGGCAATGCTGATCGGCGGCTGGTGAAAACGCTTTGGGCCCATCCACTGGAAAGGCGATGCACGTTCAGAAAATACCGGGTCCGTCAGCCAGAATTCCCCCTGCAATTTCAGCAGCAAGGTCGAATGTCCAAGGCGGTACAGGCTATTGTCTGGTGCCGCCAGCAATTGCGCTGTGGTCAATTCAAACACAGGGATACTGCCACTGGGAACTGTATCTTTAGGTTTATCAAAAAAGAATTTCCAGGCGATGTGCAAGTTCTGCAAAAAACCAGGTTCGCGCACAGGTGCCTGATTCAAAAAGGTTTTGCCTTCTTCGTGCGGTACGGTATTGCGCATGCCCTCTGCGGGACTAGAGTAGGAAACATAAGCCATGGTGATCAACGCTCCTGTCAGTATGGTGTGCGGTAGAAAGCACTAAATTCATTCAATTCGTTTAATTCAATATGCCGTGTAAGATCAGGCCTATTTATTAATTACACTACACAGTGTAGTTTCTAAATTAAAGAAAGTAAACTACCTAGTGTAAAATTCGCTTGTGAATATGATTTACAAAAATTAATATAATTACAATATGTCCAATCCCATCCGCCAGACTGACCGCAAGCGCGAAGCCATTTTGCTGGCCGCGATTCATGAATTTCGCCTGCACGGCTTTGAATCAACCAGCATGGACAAGATTGCCGCCACCGCTATCGTCTCCAAACGTACGGTGTATAACCACTTCCCCAGTAAAGACGATTTATTCGCTGCAATATTGTTGAAATTGTGGAAAAGTGCTGTTTCTCAGGATGATTTCCACTATCAGCGCGACAAAAGTCTGCGCGAGCAGTTAGAAACTTTCCTCGGCAACAAGATGCTCTTGCTGTGCGATACCAATTTCATCGACCTCGCCCGTGTCGCCATCGCCGCCACCATCCACAACCCGGACCGTGCCAGGGATATGGTAGAACGCATGAGCAATCGTGAAGAAGGGATCGTCGCCTGGATCAGGGCGGCACAGGCGGATGGCAAACTCAAGGCCGGCGATGCCGTCCTCATGGGCGACATGCTGCAAGGCCAGCTCAAATCGTTGGCCTTCTGGCCTCAGGTGACTATCAACCAGCCGCTATTGGACACCGTGCAGCAGAAGCAGTTGATCGAGTTGACGACGGGATTGTTTTTGAACTATTACGAAGAAAAAAGTCGCGCTTGAGCGTTGCAAACGCTGCCTTGGGTATCCCAAATTCCGAGTTCTCAGATCGCAAAAAATTGAAGCAACCAAGGTCAACTTCGGGCCTGCAAACCGCATTGAACCAAGCAAGTTGATGGAGATTTCCCCGCGATCATTCACCAGCAAAACACTCACGCTCTATGTCACATCTCCGTCATCAAAACCTTGCATGATTGTCGAACCATCCATGCAATTCAAACAATAATTCGTTTGCAATAAATATAATCTACGCTAGCATGGTAAGGATTGGCTTACTGACATGAATCCAGCCATTCAATGCGACACCCCAGGCGACAGAAAATCACACCTTGAAAGGTTGGACATGGAACAGTATGAGGTCATAGCGAATAATGACAAAGCGCTTTTCAGCCTGAAACTGCATCGTGGTGACGGTATGCTGTTGCTGGGCATGGACTGGAAAACTGGCAAGCCAGGTACAGACTTTGTCGGCTTTGCGATTGAATACAAGGAGCCAGGTGGCCAGCAATATTTTGCTATCAAGAATCGCCTGTCCTTTGTTGAAAAAGATGGAAACTTCAACCCGGAAAGCCTGTCCAGCCTTCTCTCGCCTATACAAAAATTCCGCTGGATACATTTCCCCCGCAATGCCGATATGAAGGGCAGTTTCACGTATCGCGTTACCCCAGTATTCATGAGTGTAAGCGATGACTTAAGCTATGGTGAAGCGCAAGAGGCAAACATTGTGCTCCAAAGGGAAACTTATGACGGTCAGTTGAACGTTGCCTATACACGTGGCTTTGTGTCTTCCCAGGCTTTTGTTGACCGTTACACCGCTGCCGCTATACCAACATTGCTGCCAGCGCAGGCAGATGACGGCCTTACATTCAAGCCCACCAATCCAAAAGCAGACGAAGCACTTGCCTGGATGGGATTTGAAGCCCGCAGCGCCATTCTGGAAGTACTGGACAATGCCATTGCCGACACCAGTGCCCAGGTCTGTGTTGTGGCCTACGACCTGAATGAACCCGGCGTACTTGAGAGACTGGAAAAACTGGGTAAGCGCTTGCGCGTCATCATCGACGACAGTGGTAGTCACGGACCAGAAAATTCGGCTGAATCACAAGCTACTACCCGTCTTGTGACCAGCGCTGGCGCTGGCAATGTATTGCGCCAGCACATGCGCGATCTACAGCACAATAAAACTATCGTCGCCAAGGGCAAGCAGATCAGCAGTGTGGTCTGTGGATCGACCAACTTCAGTTGGCGCGGTTTTTTTGTTCAGGCTAACAATGCCATCATCCTCCACGGCGACGGGCCAGTGAATTTATTCCAGACTGCCTTTGACACTTACTGGAAAAATGAAGCTGCAAGTTTTGCCAGTGGCAGCCCGGCAAACTGGCAAAGCCTGGGCTTGGATAAAATAGATGCACAGGTGACATTTTCTCCGCATGGCAGCAAAAACGCGGCCCTTGATAATGTTGCCAAGGATATTGCCCTTACCGGCTCGTCCCTGCTCTTTTCCCTGGCGTTTTTATATCAGACACCGGGGTCCATCCTGGACGTGATCAAAACAGTAGCAACCGACCCGGCAAAATTTGTCTACGGCATATCTGACAAAGAAGTGACGGGTTTGTCACTCACCACCCCAAATGGCAAATCAACCGAAGTTTATCCTTCGGCGCTTGGCAAGGATGCGCCCCCTCCATTTCACGAAGAACCCACTGGTGGTGGTGGCACCCGTATGCATCACAAGTTTGTGGTCATCGATTTCGACAAACCAACAGCGCGCGTGTATATGGGCTCGTACAATTTTTCGCAATCAGCCGATCACAACAACGGTGAAAACCTCTTGCTCATCCGTGACAGGCGAGTCGCTGTGTCCTATATGGTAGAAGCCTTACGCATGTTTGATCATTACCATTTCCGTGTCAAAGAGAAGAGCGCCAAAGATGCCAATGAGCCATTGGTGCTGGCCAAGCCCCCAAAAAAAATTGGGGAACATGCATGGTGGGAAAGCAGCTACAGCGATCCGCTCAAAATACGTGACCGCGTACTGTTTTCCTGATCTGCATGCGGTGCGGAATACTTCTGCGCGACGACATAATTCCTATGGCCGCACGGCAATTGCAGCCACGACATAGACAACCTTAAATCGTCAACGTAAAAAGCGGCAAACCCTTAGGGCGTGTTAACACAACGCCCTCCCATAAAATCATTCGCATAGAATGTAGCAATGCTATATTTGCAGCACCTGCTGATTTTCCTTCACTGACCTGACTATATAAAACCTTGAATACCAATGAGTGACACCAAAATCCACATTGTGCTGATCGAAGATGACAAGCAGATCCGTCGTTTTCTGAATACCATTATGGAAACTGAAGACATGAGCGTCTTTGAAGCAGAGAATGGCAAGCAGGGTTTGATTGCCTGTGCCACTCGCAAGCCGGATTTACTTATCGTTGATCTGGGCTTGCCGGATATGAGCGGGCTGAACGTCATCCGCGAAGTGCGTAGTTGGACCGATGTCCCTATCATCGTGTTATCGGCACGTACCCAGGAACAGGAAAAAGTCGACGCCCTGAATGCAGGTGCCGATGACTACCTGAGCAAGCCCTTTGGCGCAGCGGAACTGATCGCCCGCATCCATGCCCATTTGCGCCGCCGGCAGCCACAGAGCACTCAAGCTGATTCAATATTCAGCTTTGGTGACGTCAGCCTGAATTTAGCACTGCGTACGGTCAGCCGTGCCGGGCAATCCGTGCATCTCAGTCCCATAGAATACCGGCTACTGTCGGTACTGGCACGCAATGCTGGCAAGGTCATGACCCATCAGCAATTGCTGAAAGAAGTATGGGGGCCAAATCAATCAGATAACAGCCATTACCTGAGAATCTACATGGCCAATCTGCGGCAAAAACTGGAACATGAGCCAACCCAGCCACGTCATTTTTTGACTGAGACTGGCGTTGGTTATCGCTTGCTTGCTTAGAACCTGTTTTCGACTAACACCTGCAATTGCCCAGTTGCCAAACCCACATCAATCGTAACGTGCCAGGCTAGCTTCCAGATGCGGTGCCAGTTCATCTGCTGAACTAATGGTCATACCCAACTCACTGAGCAAGCCATCCTGCAGGCCATACACCCAGCCATGCACGGTCACTGGCTGACCACGATCCCAGGCGTCTTGCACAATGGTGGTCTGACACAGATTCACTACTTGTTCTATGACGTTCAATTCGCACAGACGTTCGCTTCTTTGCTTTAAAGATAGTGTTTCGCCAAGATATTTTTCATGCTTCTGATGCACATCCTGCACATGGCGCAGCCAATTGTCAGCCAGCCCAACACGGCGTTTGGTCATGGCAGCGTGCACGCCTGAACAACCATAATGACCGCAGATGATAATGTGTTTGACACCCAGCACATCAATCGCGAATTGCAGTACCGACAAACAATTCAAATCAGAATGTACGACGACATTGGCGATATTACGATGAACAAATAACTCACCAGGTAACAAACCCAATAATTCATTGGCGGGGACACGACTGTCAGAGCAGCCTATCCATAGGTATTCAGGACTTTGCTGTGCTGCCAGTTTTTTGAAAAAGTCAGCATCTTTTGCCGTGATGGCAGCCGCCCAACTGCGGTTGTTTTCAAATAATTGCTGCGGAGTCAGTCCTGTATTGCTTGTTGCGCTCATGCTCTGGCCCATTTATTCTAGACAGGCGAGATTTTAACCGTATTGAGAGACTACTGCATGACATGGGCTTGATATATCCGCTGTATGGTCGATCTGATATTGGAAAATAAGTATCTTGTTTAGCTAAACCAAATAAGTAATACTTGAAGGAAACTAGAACTCTATACACTGATCAGGAAAACCAGGCATGATTTCAGGCATATATGGCAAGCCCGTTATGATGTTGATTTGTACCTTAAGCTTTTTATGCTTTGGTATGGTCAGCCACGCTCAGGTACAGGAAGAAATCTTGCGTATCACCACTTTTGGCCAGGGCGGTCCCATGGAAAAAGCCGCTGCGATTTATCTGCGCGAACAATACAAAAAACTTGGCGTCCGCGTCGAGTATGTCAACCTGCCTGGTAATCGCGCCTTGCAGGAATCAAATAGCGGCCGGCTCGATGGCGAACTTGTACGCAAAGCCGGTTTAAGTGCGGAATATCCAGACCTCCTGCAAATTCCGATACCTTTGACAAGTACCAATACCGTCGCCTTTGCACTGGATAAAAATATACAACTGGACAAAGGCTGGGCCAGTTTGCGTGAGCACACATTTTCATATGAGACCGGCACCAAGGTCATAGAACAAAATACGCAAGGGTTTACTACAGGTCATGCCGAGCACAATATCAAGGCCGCATTCAGGCAAATGCTGAACAAACGTGTAGACCTCATCATCATTGATGAACAAACTGGCCT
The DNA here is from genome assembly GCF_058808955.1 of Undibacterium sp. GW821-FHT11B02. Lineage (NCBI taxonomy): Bacteria > Pseudomonadati > Pseudomonadota > Betaproteobacteria > Burkholderiales > Oxalobacteraceae > Undibacterium > Undibacterium sp. GW821-FHT11B02. The sequence goes on from NZ_JBXASD010000004.1 coordinate 478,844, forward strand.
GCAACTGGTGCGGGAAATGGGGTTGGAAGGCACGGTATTCATGCTGACACCCCCGATCAGCACAATTCCGCTTTACCATTACCTGAATAAAAAACACGCGGATCTGGCGAATAAACTGGAAACCTTGTTACGTAAAAATCACTGAATCATGGCTGGCACATTGCTTTTGTAATCAACACTACATAGCCATGTCCATGCCAAACCCATGATGAAATCATAGACCAGGCATGCCGCCGGTTTGCACGCATACCTTCCATTGTTTTTTGCTTTCAGCGCCCCGGTATCAGCAAACCCCTCTGCACTGCGGGTCGTCCTACAAATTCTGCCAAGGCTCGCTGCACATGCGGATATTCCTGGATGGATACCAGATCGGCGGCTTCGTAAAAACCAATCAAATTGCGCACCCAGGGAAAAGTCGCAATATCGGCAATGGTATAGGTATCACCCATGATCCATTGGCGATTGGTCAAACGCTGATCCAGCACACTCAGCAGGCGTTTAGACTCCGCTACATAGCGGTCGCGTGGACGCTTGTCTTCATAAGCTTTACCGGCAAATTTATGGAAAAAGCCCAGTTGCCCGAACATGGGGCCTATACTACCCATCTGAAACATCAACCACTGTATGGTTTCATAGCGTTCTGCCGGGTCAGCAGGTATGCACTGCCCGGTTTTGTCCGCCAGATATAACAGGATGGCACCGGACTCGAACAAGGCCAGCGGTTTGCCGCCTGGGCCTTGCGGGTCAAGAATGGCAGGGATTTTATTGTTCGGATTCAGTGACAGGAATTCTGGCGACATCTGATCATTGGTTTCAAAACTGACCAGATGCGGTTCATAGGGTAAACCTGTTTCTTCCAGCATGATGGAGACCTTGACACCATTTGGTGTAGGTAGCGAATATAGCTGTAACCTGTCTGGTTGCTGGGCTGGCCATTTCTGAGTGATGGGGAAACTGTTTAATACAGACATCATGATTCCTTCAAAGAATAGATTGGAGCAAACTGCGCGGTACCGGAACCCAAATGCTAATTCATTTCAGAAATTTATGTGCAAGACGGATCAATATCAAATTGACTGACAGATATGCCCAATTTCAGCTAAGCTGCTCGGCCTGTCTTTGAATTTTGCACACAGTTCAACATGTCATCCCTTTTCAAACGCCGTCTGCTGTCTGCCACGATGATTGTTGCGCTGCTGGTCATCGCCATTTTGGGCTTGCTACGCTATCTACCGGGTGAGCAAACAGATAGCGTCCCCACTCATTTGCTGGCAAAAATAGGCATAAAAAAAACTGCTGTTACTTCATTTGACTGGCAAGCCCAAATTAGCGAAATGGCTGGCGGACCACAAATTTTTTCAGACCCATTTGGCATCGCCATCGACAAACAGGAAAATATCTATATCAGTGACGCCGGTGAACATAACCGGATACGCAAGATCAGCCCAAATGGACAGATCAACGACCTGGCCGGTTCGCAGGAAGGCTTTGCCGACGGATTGGGTGCGCAGGCCGCTTTTCACACACCTTCAGGCATAGTCATCGACAACAAGGGCAATCTGCTGGTTGCCGACACCGGCAATCACGCCATACGCAAGATCAGCCCCGATGGTGTGGTCACTACACTGGCAGGCAATGGCAAACCCGGCTATCGCGATGGCCCTGGCACAGAAGCACAATTTGATGGTCCGACTGGCATCACTGTTGACGCTGCGGGCAATGTGTATGTCGCAGATACTTATAACGACAGGTTACGAAAAATCAGCCCTGAAGGACTGGTCAGCACCCTGGCAGGTAGTGGCTCTGGCTATCAGGACGGCCCTGCCAGCGCGGCCCTGTTTGATACGCCTACTGGTCTGGCAGTAGACAGTAAGGGTAATTTGCTGATTGCAGATCATCGCAACAATGCCATACGACGCCTGAGCAAGGATGGGCAGGTAACAACTGTCAGCCGTCCACCTCCGGACGAAGACAAACCACTGATGCACAGACCATTGAGCATAGTGATGACGCATGATGACTATGCATATATCGGTGAAACCGGCAATGGCCGCATCTTGCAGTTATCTCCTGCGGGTGATTTACGTGGGTTGAGTGGTGTTGGCATCGATTTTCTGCCAGGTAATGTCACAACGCCGCGCTTTAACCAGCCCAGCGGCATCGCCCTTGATGCATCAGGTGCACTGTACGTCAGTGATTCAGTCAAACTACAGGTCCGAAAAATCAGCGTGCGTGGCACAAACATTGCGCCATTGCCCACCGTTGCAAAAGCTGTTGGCGTCAATGAAGTAGCCAGCCAACGTCCAAAGACCTACCCCTGGCCAGTCAAACCACAAGACTCACCGCATGAAGTGGTAGGAACCGTGGGTGAAGTACGTGGTAATTATGATGGGGAAAGCCGTGACCACTTTCATGCGGGACTGGATGTACAAGCCAATATGGGCAGCATCGTCTATGCCATCGAGGATGAAAAGGTGCGTATTGCAGGCTGTACCTGGGGTTATAACGGCTTGAGTGAAGGTTTGAAGATAGACAGCATGGCGTATATCCACATGAGAGTTGGGCGCACTGCAAAGAATGCCTTGCTGGATGAGGCAAAATTTCAAATGCAGACAAATGTTGAAGGTAAAGTTTATTCGGTACGAGTCAGGCGCGGCACCCGTTTCAGTACCGGCGAAGCGCTGGGCAGTGTCAACCGCATGTTCCACGTGCATCTGGAACATAGTGAAGCCGGCATCAAAACCAATCCGCTGACGCTTGCCTTCCCCGGTCTTGTCGATACCGTGGCACCGCAGATCGAAACGATACAGATAGTCAACGACAGTGGCTCTGTGATCCAGCAAAAAAATGCTGGTCGTCTGTTGTTGTCCAGGCAAGTGACTGGCTACAGCATCATCGTCGATGCCTTTGATCTGGTGAATGGAAATGCAAAACGCCGCCGCCTGGGCATTTACCAGCTTGGCTATCAGGTTTTGCAGGCAGATGGCAGGCCTGTAGCTGGCTATGAAGCGCCCGTGTTCAATATGGTATTCAATGCCTTGCCACCCGACCGCGAATTGGTGAAACTGGCTTATGCCGAAGACAGTGGCATTACCGTACACGGCAGCAAAAAGACACGCTTTCTGTATGTCGCCAGCAATACCGTCAAAGATGGCATTGCCCGAAAGACCAGCTGGGATGTCAGCAAGCTGGTTGCGGGGGACTATATACTGCGCATCCATGCCAGCGATTTTGCTGGCAACGAAGCAGTCAAAAATCGTGATCTGGCGTTCAGACTGGAATAAACAGGCATGGTACAGGGATCGGGCAGCCGCTTAACAAGCCACGCCGAGTATGACGCTGGACGCCTTGAACATACCTGTCACAGCATCCCTCTCCTTCAACATCAGGTTCTTGCAGCTTTCATTGGTAATGATCGCCGCCAGGGTCGCACCACCTGACATTTCCAATACGATTTCGGTATTCACGGCACCTGGCTGTATGCGTGAAATACTACCCGCCAAGCGGTTGCGTGCTGAAAATTTAGCACCGCTGTCATCCGTCATCAGAATGATGGAAGAAGACTTGATCAGTGCAAAAACCTCAATGCCGACTTGCAAGTCCAGTTCCTGTGTGCTTTCGTGAGTGATGATGGCGACAATCTTTTGGCCACCGGCGATTTCCAGTTCTATCTCGTCATTGATGGCACCTAATGTGATTTGCGTGACCTTGCCCAGAAACTGGTTACGCGCACTGGTTTTCATATTCATTTTCCTGATCAGTAATAAATCATCGGTTATGCCTTCTGCCTGCCGGTCAAGTTGCGCAATGAAATCACAGTGCTCTTTTTCTATGATCTTGAAATTATTCACCAGTTGTTCGCCACGCTTTGTCAGTCGCGTACCGCCACCACCTTTGCCGCCAGTCAGACGCTCTACCAGAGGTTCGCCAGCAAGATTATTCATGGTATCGATGGCGTCCCATGCAGCTTTGTAACTCATCTTCACCGCCTTGGCAGCCTGAGTAATGGAGCCACTTTCGGCAAGCTGCGCCAGCAGGGCAATGCGTCCCTTACCACCAAAATTTTCACCGCCCACGGTCATCCATACCGAACCTTGCAGGGCAATGGATTTATCTTTGGTTGCCATGTTGTGCTATGTCCTTATTGCAAAAATCAATGCATCGTCATGCCTCACCTAATCAGATAGTTTCCTGACTTCGATAGATTTCAACCACTTTACATGGCGCGGACCTGCACGCAGGTCTTTGCCGGATATCATGGCAATGCGTCCCTCATCATCAGCCAAGGGTTGTCCATTTTTTTCAAAAAATACCAGTACACCCTCGCCCACCGTTGTATTGAAAATCTCACTCCACGAATAGACCACCTTATAGTCATCCGTGGCAGTAGCAATGATGACCGTCTTTTTTACATCATTATGATCACGTGCAATGACAACGGCTTTTTCCAGTATGTCACGCAGACGCACGCCTTTGAAATTCTCCAACTTGCCAGCACTCGTTTCATTTTTCCTGATCAATTTCAGTTCACCGATTAGCTGTGCCGGGAAATTTTTCAAGTCTTCCACACTCAGCGTCAAGGGGTTTTCAACCGCACCGGATATCGTCACAGTCTGGCTCACGAACTTTGAAATATCTCCGGCTTTTTCATGCGCCATCGCGACCTGCGTGCATACCGTGATCAGCCCCAGTATAACTATCCATTGACGAATTACATTCATGGCTCATACTCCTCAGAAGTACTATTGCAGATGGAAACGGCTGCGTTCAGAAACCAGTTATAGCAACTTTCCCTCATAGACATTCAGCACCTGATCACCAAAGGCTTTGGCATCTTCGGCATCATGGGTGATCAGTATCATCGGGACTTGCAGTTGTCGCTGCAGGCTGTCAAGTTCCTGGCGCATGCTGACGCGCAGTGACTGGTCCAGCGCAGCAAAGGGTTCGTCCAGCAACAGGGCGCGTGGCCCGGAGATCAACGCACGTGCCAAGGCGACTCTTTGTTTCTGCCCTCCCGACAATTCATGCGGCAATTGACGTGCCACCGACTGTAATTGGAAAGCCTGCAGCCAATATTCGACTTTTTCATTCAGGATGGCAGCAGAGGGATTGCGCCAGCCTTTGTTCAAACCGAATGCAATATTCTGCGCCACATTCAAATGCGGGAACAGGGCATAGTCCTGGAACAGGTAGGCCAGCTGGCGCAATTGCGGTGCAAGATTGATACGCGCTGCCGACTCAAACAAGGTCGTGCCACCCAGACGTATATGGCCATTGTCCGGTGTCATCAAGCCGGCAATGGCTTTCAGGAGCAAGCTCTTCCCAGCCCCGGATACTCCCAGTATGACCAGGCGCTGGCTGTCTGAACTGAAGGCAATATCGAGTTCGAAATGACGTTTGCCGGATTGCAGTATTTTTTGAACGTGCAGGTCAAATTGCATTTGGTCTACCCCCGCATCTGATTAACAATGCGGCCAGGTGCCAGACGACCAGCAAGCAGCAGAACTGCGATACAAACCGCTGAGGTCAGCAAGACCAGGGTATTGGCAACATCATCCTGCCCCGCCTGCACTGCTTCATACACTGCAATCGACAGGGTCTGGGTCTTGCCGGGTATGCTACCAGCCACCATCAAGGTAGCACCAAACTCGCCCAGGGCACGGGCAAAGGCCAGCAAGACGCCAGCCAGAATGCCACGCCATGCCAGAGGCAGGGTGACCCGGAAAAAAATCGCCATTTCAGAAATGCCCAACACCCGGGCGGCCTGTTCCAGTTGTCCATCCACCGCTTCAAATGCGGCACGGGCTGGCTTGAACACGAGCGGGAAAGCAACAATGGCTGCGGCAATGACTGCACCTTGCCAGGTAAAGATCAGGCTGAAACCAAAATTATCTTGCAACCATGCACCAAACCAGCTACGTCGCCCCATCAGGACCAACAGGTAATAACCAAGCACAGTGGGTGGCATGACCATGGGCAGAGTGAGCAAGGTATCGAGCAAGTCACGGCCAGGAAAACGCCGGCGTGCCAGCAAGTAACCAACTGCAATGCCACAGAACAGATTCAGCAGCGTGGCCCAGCCAGCTACCTTCAGCGACAACAACAATGCAGTCCATGCCGGATTCATCAAATAGCCTTAAGGCTTTTGAAAGCCGTATTTATGCAATATGGCCTGGCTTTGTGGCAAAAATACATAGGCGATGAAGCGTTTGGCTTCATCGGCGTTGGTACTGGCCTTGAGTTTGGCGATTGGGTAGCTGATCACCGTTGCCAGCGGCACTTCCACCGCTACCTTAACCTTGTCTTTCATGATGGAGGCATCTGTCGCATACACAAAACCACTGTCGACTTCACCACGGGCTACATAGTCGAGTGACTGACGTACATTTTGCGTGTTGATGGTCTTACTTTCCAGTACCGACCAAAGCTTGGCAGCTTCCAGCGCCTGTTGGGTATAGCGCCCCACAGGCACGCTGGCCGGGTTGCCGACGGCAATACGTTTCACTGCAGGCTGATTCAGGTCATCCAGGCGTTTGATGTTCAAAGTACTGTCGACAGGTACAATCAGCACCAACGCATTTTTCACAAAATCACGCCTGTCTGTGTTAGCCACCAGGCCCTGCTTTTCTGCGGCATCCATAGTTTCCTGGTCAGCCGAAGCAAATACATCAACGGGTGCACCTTTAGCCATCTGTTGCAAGAGCGCGCCGGATGCACCGAAATTCAGTGAAACTTTGGCTTCTGGATACTGCGCCTGGTAATTCTGCGCAATTTCCTTGAAGGCATTGGTCAGGCTGGCGGCAGCCGAGACCGTCACCTCCCCTGCATGGGCACTCATAGCAAGCATACCTATTGTGACGGCTATGCTTATCTGGCGGCAAATTCTGGTGTTCATATTCAACTCCTGCATATGTCAGGCTAAAAAACATAGGAAGAAGCGTAATATACATTGATATATAACGGTTGAGAAATACTTTCCGTTAAATACTTGATATGTATCATGTGGGTATTTACATCCAGCCAGACATCTCTTGACTGTCACGCGGTTAATGTAAAAAAGCACAAGAATTTTCATCCTCGTGCTTTTTGCATGACTACGTAATTTCAACGGCTACGTGTATCTTCTTCTGCCAGCAAAGCTTTCTTGAGGCTCTTGTCTACCGGGTATTCACCCAGCCAGATTCTTAGGAGTGCGTTGTAGAACGCCAGGTCAGGATAGGGGTCGCCCATTTTTTTGCCATTTAGCAATACCACGGTGCCTACGTTTGGTATCCATTCAATGGCCATGATGTCGCCTTTTTTTAATTCCGGCACGGAAGCGAACAGTTCACCAAAACGTATGAACTGCGAGGTCATCTTGGATTTTTCTGCCTTGTCGTTATTTTGGTGAATGCCGGCCATGAAACTGCGACCGAATTCTTCGTTGGTCAGATCACGCATCATCACCAAAGTCACCCGACGCGGCCCCTGCGCGGCCAGCACATCTGGTACGGTAGTCTTTTTATCTTTCAGATACAAGGCGGCGACATAAACCTTGAAAATTGCCTTGTAACGTATACCTGCACCGTTGAGCTTTAATTCGGTGCCACCGACCTGCATAGTTTCATCCAATTTGACGCCAGCCACATCCATGGCCAGAACTGGCAATGCCAATCCAGCGGCAAGCACCAGTCCCGTCAATTTTTTAACGTAGGTATTCAACTTCATTTGTCTCCCCTTTTTATGTATTCAAATCACTTTTAGCCACTTGGCGTGCTTTGGGTTGCGTTCGCCTTGCTTCTAGCTTACATGAGATTTGAAATTCGGGCTGTCGGCTTTTTGCTGTCGTATCCTGGCTGCAAGTAATAACTCAAACTGCTCTATGGGAAGCGGTTTGCAAAACAGGTAGCCCTGATAGGCCTGGCACCCTGATTGCAGCAAAAATTCACGCTGCTGTTCGGTTTCCACACCTTCTGCAATGACAGTCAGATTCAGACTTGCCCCCAGACTGATAATGGTACGTACGATATTCGCATTGTTAATGTCACCCGGCAAATCATGAATAAAAGTGCGGTCAATTTTCAGTTGCGTCAAAGGCAAGCGTTGCAGGTAAGACAGGGACGAATATCCTGTCCCAAAATCATCCATGGAAAACCCGACGCCCAGTTTCTTGATTGCATGCATTTTTTCAATCACGACAGATACGTCTTCCAACACTACACTCTCAGTCAGTTCCAGTTTCAACAACATAGGGTTAATGCCGGTTTCCTGCAACACACGTTTCACGTCGTCCACAAAACCATGATGACGAAACTGTCTGGCGCTAACGTTCACCGCCAATTGTAAAGTGCAGGTACTGTTCTCATCTGCCCACATGGCGATTTGCCGACATGCTGTCTCCAGCACCCACAAACCTATGGGCAGGATCAGGCCAGATTCCTCAGCCAGCGGAATAAATTCCAGTGGCGATACCAGGCCACGGGCTGGATGCTGCCAGCGCAACAATACTTCTGCACCTATAGGTTCGCCAAACGCATTAACCTGTAATTGATAATGTAGCAGCAATTGTTGATTGCTGAGCGCATACCTGAGATCGTTTTCCATGGCGGTACGCGACTCCAGTGCTGCCTGCATGCTAGGGTCAAAGAAGCGCAAACTATTTTTACCCAGCGCCTTGGCCTGGTACATCGCCATATCGGCACGTCGCAACAATTCATCTATGCCTATGGCATCTGCACCGAACATGGCAATACCTATACTGCCGGAACTATCGTAATCGACTCGTCCAAGCTTGATGGTCTGGCACAGGGTCAGCCGGATTTTTTCGGCGACATTTTCTGCCAGACCAGCTGCATGCTGAATATCTTCATGCAGGCCTTCCAGCAGTACAACAAATTCATCGCCACCAGTACGTGAGACGGTATCGTCAGCACGCACACAACCATGGATGCGCTTGCCTATCTGGGTCAACAACATGTCGCCCATGTTATGGCCCTGGGTATCGTTGAGGGTTTTGAAATTATCGAGGTCTATCATCAGGATAGCACCATAGCGCTTATGCCTGCGACCCGCAGCCAGGGCGCGACTCAACCTGTCGAGCAAGAGACGGCGATTCGGCAAACCCGTCAATGGGTCAAAAAATGCCAGTTGATGTATTTTTTCTTCCGAAGCCTTGTGTTCAGTAATGTCACTGAACGAGCCAACATAATTGCTGACTTTACCATCCTTGCCAAGCACAGCAGAAATCACCAGACGTTCGGAATACACCTCGCCATTTTTGCGACGGCTCCAGATTTCACCCTGCCAGCGATGTGAGTGCAAAATATCTTCCCACATCTGTTGATAAAAACAATCGTCATGCCGGTCAGACTGCATGAGTTGCAGAGATTGCCCTATTGCCTCGTTCCCCTGATATCCAGTAATGCGGGTGAAAGCACGATTGACACGCAAGATGTTCAATTCCGCATCGGTAATGAAAATGCCTTCTTCAGTTTCAAACGCCATGGCGGCAATTTCCAGCTCTTTTTCTGCCAGTTTCTTTTCCGTGATATCTCTGAGCAAGACTACATATTGTTGGACTTTTCCATCCTGACCGTGCACTGGTGTCAGCAATAATTCCAGCCACAATTGTTTGCCAGTATCGCTTTCTCGAAGCATTTCACGCATGACAGAATCTGTACCGGCAGCACCAAGACTAAACAGGGGACTACCTGCATCGGCAAACAAATCATCAAGCTTTTTTGCATACAGCGCATCCTGGCTATACGCACTTAACTGGCAGGCTGCCTGGTTAACATAATTGATCTGCCCATCCGGGCCGGTAATCATGACCCCTTGCGAGGTTGCACTCAAGGCTTCGTTGCGCAGTCGCAGCAATGCTTCACTGTCACGCAATTCCTGCGCATTGATATCACGCTGACGACGACGCAAAATCGACTGGTAGCTCACAAGCCAGGCCATCGCACACAAGACGAATCCAAAAAACTCAAAGAATTTTGATAGTCTGCTCGTTCCCTGCCAGCCTCCATTGGGTAAAGCTGCCAACTCCCAGCTACCACCAGGCAAAATGATAGTCTGGGTCACCGCATCGCCAGCAAACAAATTACCGTCGCCGAGAAAAACATCACCCTTGCTGCCCATGGCATCGCGCCCTCGTATGGCCAGGTTAATTTCCTTTTGCATCTTGCCCACGCCAGCCATTTCTAATAGCGGCTCATAGTTAACGACCATCGCCACCGAGCCTATAAACGCATCGAGCTTATCATGCTGATACACAGGAATACGAACCACCAGGCCGACACCCCCCTGTACCAGATTGAGTGGTCCGGCGACCTGTATGCTCCGGTCTTCCATCATGCGCTGATAGACAGGCCATTGTTTGGGTAGATTGCGATAATCCACACCCACCATTTTTTCATTGCCCAGATAGGGGTAGACGTAGGTGGCGATGGTCCCATTGACCAACACCAGATTGCGTATGCTGGAATTGCCGCTGGCCACCTCGGTTGCCAGCATGTTGAATTCCTGCTCGCTTAAATTGGGTTTGGTAGCAAAAGTGATTGCCAATACCCGCGCAGCAGCGATATTTGATGTCATGCCCGCATTCAATTTCGCACGCAACACTGACAGCTTTTCTATAACTTCAACTCTTTGTTTTTGTATCCCGAATTCACGCTCATTGTGATCAATCGCCCACAAACCCAGGAATACAATCAATGCAACCCCCAGAGCATAAAGCTTGGGATATTTATATGACAATCCTGAATGAGGAGCTATATCCATCGTGACGGTAAATGTCCTGAAAACCAGAGCGTGTTGATCTATCTTTTAGGTAAATGTGGTTTTCCCATATTAGCAGAAGGCAACCTGACACGTTTGTACAAATGCCTGGATTAACTGTAGTTCACTATTGCCCGTTGACGAAACGAGTTCACCTGTCCACATCAACAACAAAAAAGCCTGCCGAAACAAGTTTGGGCAGGCTTTCAGGTGTTAAGAAAATATTTTATTCAAAAAATTTCTTAACTTTGTCCATCCAGGATTTACTTTGCGGATTGTGCTTGGAACCACCTTCCACTGTCAGTCTTTCAAAGTCGCGCAGCAATTCTTTTTGCTTTTCAGTCAATTTGACGGGTGTTTCAATGACCACATGGCAGAACAGATCGCCAGCGTAACCAGAGCGTACACCTTTCACACCTTTACTGCGCAAGCGGAAAGTTTTTCCTGATTGCGTGCCTTCCGGTACGGTGAACGATGCCTTGCCGCTAAGGGTTGGCACTTCAATGTCACCACCCAATGCCGCCTTGACAAAGGAAATAGGAATTTCACAGTGCAAGTCGTCGCCTTCACGCTGGAACACCGGATGCTGCTTGATGTGGATTTCCACATACAGATCACCTGGGGGGCCACCATTGACACCTGGCTCACCGTTACCGGACGAGCGGATACGCATGCCATCGTCAATACCCGCAGGTATTTTGACTTCCAGCGTTTTGTTACGCTTGATGCGGCCTACGCCTGAGCAAGTCGGGCATGGGTCAGGAATCATCTTTCCTGTACCATGGCATTTAGGACAAGTCTGCTGTATGCTGAACAAACCTTGCTGCATACGCACCTGGCCATGGCCACCGCAAGTTGTACAAGTTACTGGTGAGGTGCCTGGCTTGGCACCAGAGCCATGGCAAGTATCGCAAGAATCCCAACTAGGTACACGAATGGTGGTGTCAAAACCATTTGCGGCCTGTTCCAGCGAAATTTCCAGGTTGTAGCGCAAATCGGCGCCACGATACACTTGCGGACCAGCATTGCGACGGCCGCCACCAAAAATATCACCGAAAATATCACCAAAGGCATCGGCAAAGCCGCCTGCACCACCGCCACCGCCGCCACCCATATTCGGGTCTACGCCAGCGTGACCATAACGGTCATAGGCATCGCGTTTCTGGCTGTCGGAAAGCATCTCGTAAGCCTCTTTGGCCTCTTTGAATTTTTCTTCCGCGACCTTGTTATCCGGATTGCGATCCGGATGGTATTTCATCGCCAGTTTGCGATAAGCCTTTTTGATTTCTTCTTCGGAGGCGTTTTTGCCGACTCCAAGAATTTCATAAAAATCACGCTTCGCCATTTCTTGTTAACCTCAGATTTAATCTCAAACTCAAGCGCAAACGCCGGGCAGCACCGCAAACGCGAGCCGCCCGGCGCGTCATGACGGGCAAGCCCGTCACACTAGGTATTACTTGCTGTCTTTCACTTCTTTGAAGTCAGCATCCACGACATCATCGTCCTTAGGTTTAGCATCTGCACCGGCAGCGCCTGCACTACCAGCAGCACCCGCAGCTGCCTGTTGTGCCTGCATGTCAGCATAGACTTTTTCACCCAGTTTCTGCGATGCTGTGGACAATGCGCCCAGCTTGGTATCAATCTCGGCCTTGTCACCGGATTTCAAAACATCTTCCAGTTCCTTGATGGCGACTTCGATTTTCTCTTTTTCGCCAGCTTCCAGTTTGTCGCCATGCTCAGCCAGTGCTTTCTTGGTGGAATGCACCAGAGCGTCACCCTGATTGCGGGACTCAGCCAATTCCTTGACCTTTTTGTCTTCTTCCGCATTCAGTTCAGCGTCTTTCACCATTTTCTGGATTTCTTCTTCTGTCAAACCAGAATTAGCCTTGATGGTGATCTTGTTTTCCTTACCTGTAGCCTTGTCTTTCGCGCCTACATGCAAAATACCATTGGCGTCGATATCAAAAGTCACTTCAATCTGTGGTGTACCGCGTGCTGCCGGTGGAATGCCTTCCAGATTGAATTCGCCCAAGCCCTTATTGCCAGCAGCGATTTCACGTTCGCCCTGATACACCTTGATGGTCACCGCAGGCTGATTGTCGTCTGCAGTCGAGAATACCTGGCTGAACTTGGTTGGGATAGTCGTATTTTTCTGGATCATCTTGGTCATGACGCCGCCCAGGGTTTCGATACCCAGAGACAAAGGTGTCACGTCCAGCAACAACAGATCTTTACGGTCACCCGACAAGACAGAACCCTGGATCGCTGCACCAACGGCAACGGCTTCATCCGGATTCACGTCTTTACGTGGTTCCTTGCCGAAAAATTCCTTGACGATGTCCTGGACTTTAGGCATACGTGTCATACCACCGACCAGAATGATGTCGTCGATGTCAGTCGTTTTTACGCCCGCATCCTTGATCGCCATGCGGCATGGATCAATGGTTTTCTGGATCAGTTCTTCAACCAGGGCTTCCAGCTTGGCACGTGTGATTTTCAAATTCAAATGCACAGGTGCGCCATTTGCCATGGCGATGTATGGCTCGTTGATTTCTGTTTGTTGCGCGCTCGACAATTCGATTTTTGCACGTTCGGCAGATGCCTTGATACGTTGCAAAGCGATTGGGTCTTTGGACAGGTCCAGACCATTGATCTTTTTGAATTCATCAATGATGTAGTCAATCACACGTTGATCGAAATCTTCACCACCGAGGAAAGTATCGCCGTTTGTGGACAATACTTCGAATTGCATTTCGCCATCAACGTCAGCGATTTCAATGATGGATACGTCGAAAGTACCGCCACCCAGGTCATACACGGCAATCTTGCGATCACCTTTTTCTTTTTTGTCCAGACCAAAAGCCAGCGCAGCCGCTGTTGGCTCATTGATGATGCGTTTAACATCCAGACCAGCGATACGGCCGGCATCTTTGGTTGCCTGACGTTGTGCATCATTAAAGTAAGCTGGAACGGTAATGACCGCTTCAGTCACTTCTTCGCCGAGGTAATCCTCAGCGGTTTTTTTCATTTTGCGCAGAACTTCAGCGGAAATTTGTGGTGGTGCCAAACGCTTGTCACGCACGGATACCCAGGCGTCACCATTATCGGCTTTGGAAATGGTGTAAGGCATCAGGCCGATGTCTTTTTGCACTTCTTTTTCTTCAAATTTGCGACCAATCAGACGCTTTACTGCAAACAGTGTGTTTTTTGGATTGGTAACAGCCTGGCGTTTCGCCGATGCTCCAACCAGAATTTCGCCGTCTTCCTGATACGCAATAATAGAAGGCGTGGTACGCGCACCTTCTGCATTTTCGATCACTTTTGGCTGACCGCCTTCCATGATAGCAACGCAAGAATTGGTTGTACCCAAATCAATACCAATCATTTTTCCCATGATAGTTCCCTCAGAATGTCAATTTTTTTGTCAATGTTGGTGAGCCAGTCTGCTTTTTTGCTCAATCTGACTCGTCTGTTTCGGATATAAGGTAAAAAACGCGCTTTTCAAGGCTTTTCAAGCTATTTCTGCGTGTTTTTTTACGCTTTTCTTACTTTCCTTGCGCTACCGTCACTAAAGCCGGACGTAGCAAACGGTCGGCAATGGTATAGCCTTTTTGCAATACAGTCACAACTGTATTCGCGTCCTGCTCGGCCGGCACCATGGAAATAGCCTGGTGCTTCATAGGATCAAGCTTTTCCCCCTGGACAGGGTTGATCTCGGTCAGACGATTTTTATCAAAAGCGGCACTTAATTGCTTCAATGTCATTTCCACGCCTTCTTTCAGCGATTCGATTGAAGGAGTATCCACCTTCAATGCCATTTCCAGACTATCCTTGACTGGTACCATGGCTTCGGCAAAACCTTCAATCGCAAACTTGTGTGCCTTGGAAATGTCCTCCTGGGCGCGGCGGCGGATGTTTTCACCTTCAGCCTTGGCGCGCATGAAAGAATCCTGCAATTCCTGCACTTTTGCTTCCAACTGGGCGATAAGCTGTGCCGATGTATCGGGAAAGGCTATCGTTTCAGCTTCCGCTTGAACTAAATTTTCTGGTGGTGTTTCCGGCAATGCTGTATTCGTCACTTCAACTTTCTCCGTTTGCTGGCTTTCTTGCTCTTGCATTCTTACTCTCCCAATCAAAAACTTACATTACCCCCACAAGTGAGGGTATACACACATCGTTTCAAGGGTTAATCGCGAACTATTTTTGTTTTTCTTGGTCCAGGGTGTATTAACGTAAAAAAACATGTACAAAAAAACACATTTGGTAACAAAATCAGAACAATTCAACACTGTTTTTTGCGATGGCGCATCCTAAGATACATATCAGGAAACCACCAGAAACTGAGGTTACAGCCATGAAACTCTCACTCATTTCACTGCTTTTGCTTGCCTATACCGTAGCAACCGTGACCTGGATTTGTCTGTCACAGGGTAACGCGCTGTCTTAACACTATTGAAACATCAGCGGCTTAAGGTGGTGGTGGCCAACGCGAATCTTGTCAATTTCTCATTGATATCTTTTACATAAACCTGATTTACCAAGAAAATCAGCGTCTTTCTCAAGTAAAATCGCCTGTTCAAAGCAATTCAGCGATTAATACAGGAGTGAGACATGATATTTGTCACAGGTGGCGCAGGCTTTATCGGTGCCAATTTTGTTCTGGATTGGCTGGCTCAGTCGGATGAGCCTGTTCTGAATTACGACAAACTGACTTATGCTGGCAATCTGAACAATCTTGCCAGCCTCAAAAATGATAAGCGCCATGTGTTTGTGCAGGGCGATATCAATGACGGTGCCCAGTTGTGCGCCCTATTTTTCGAATATCAACCACGTGCCATTCTGCATTTTGCTGCGGAAAGCCATGTTGACCGTTCCATCACTGGACCGGCAGCGTTCGTCACTACCAATATCAATGGCACGTTCGAACTGCTGGAAGCCGCCCGCACTTATTGGCTGAGCCTGGAAGATGATGCCAGGGCAGACTTCCGTTTCCTGCACGTTTCTACCGATGAAGTATATGGAACACTGGGGCCGGACGATGCCGCTTTCAGCGAAACCACGCCCTATGCCCCCAACAGCCCGTATTCTGCCAGCAAAGCCGCCTCTGATCATCTGGTACGCGCCTATCACCATACTTATGGTTTGCCGGTACTGACGACCAATTGCTCGAACAATTACGGCCCTTATCACTTCCCGGAAAAACTGATCCCCCTGATGATCACCAATGCCCGCGCCGGCAAGGATTTGCCTGTCTATGGTGACGGCCTGCAAGTGCGCGACTGGTTATATGTAACAGATCATTGCGCCGCCATCCGCCGGGTGCTGGAAGCTGGCAAGCCGGGTGAAACTTATAACGTCGGCGGCTGGAACGAACAAACCAATCTCAGCGTCGTACATACCCTGTGTGAATTGCTGGATGAATTGCAACCCAAGGCCAAGGGCAGCTACAAGGACCAGATCAAACATATCACGGACAGGCCAGGCCATGATCGCCGTTACGCGATTGATGCCGGAAAGCTGGAACGCGAACTGAACTGGAAACCAAAGGAAAATTTTGCCACCGGCCTGAAAAAGACCGTAGCATGGTATCTGGCGAATGATACCTGGACCAAGCAAGTACAGTCTGGCGAATACCTGCAATGGGTGGCCCTGCAATACAACGAGGATGAGGTGGAAGAATGAATAGTCCTACCGCACGCAAGGGCATCATCCTGGCGGGTGGCTCTGGCACCCGCTTGTATCCGGTCACGCAAGCCATTTCCAAGCAATTGCTGCCGGTGTATGACAAACCCATGATTTATTACCCGCTGACCTCTCTGATGCTGGGTGGCATGCGCGATATTCTGATTATCTCCACACCACAGGACACACCGCGCTTTACCGAATTGCTGGGTGACGGCTCACAATGGGGTATCAATATCAGCTATGCCGTACAACCTGCACCAGACGGACTGGCACAGGCATTTGTCATTGGCCGTTCTTTTGTCGGCAATGCCACCTCAGCCCTGATCCTGGGTGACAATATTTATTATGGAAATGATTTCGAGGCGCAATTGCGCCAGGCGGGTGGACAGCAACAAGGCGCAACGGTATTTGCTTACCATGTGCATGATCCTGAACGCTATGGCGTAGTCGAATTCGACGACAAGCGCCAGGCCATCAGCATAGAAGAAAAACCGAAACATCCTAAATCGAATTATGCGGTTACCGGTCTGTATTTTTATGATCAGCAAGTCTGCGATATCGCTGCCGACATCAAGCCATCCGCG
Source organism: Undibacterium sp. GW821-FHT11B02 (assembly GCF_058808955.1). Lineage (NCBI taxonomy): Bacteria > Pseudomonadati > Pseudomonadota > Betaproteobacteria > Burkholderiales > Oxalobacteraceae > Undibacterium > Undibacterium sp. GW821-FHT11B02. Next base: position 495,871 of record NZ_JBXASD010000004.1, read on the forward strand.
CGCGGTGAGCTGGAAATTACCGACGTCAACAATGTCTACCTGAAACAGGGCAAGCTGAATGTGGAACTGATGGGCCGGGGCATGGCCTGGCTGGATACCGGCACCCATGAATCCCTGCTGGAAGCAGGTCAGTTCATTGCCACGATAGAAAAACGTCAGGGACTGAAAGTCGCCTGTCCAGAAGAAATTGCCTACTACCGCAATTACATCAGCGATGCCGATCTGGAAAAATTGGCCCAGCCTTTGAAAAAAAATGAGTATGGCCAGTACTTATTAAAATTATTAAACAAGAAAGCGTATTGACAGATGAAAGTGTTAGCTACCGGGCTTCCTGATGTATTGATACTGGAACCTGCCGTATTTGGTGATGATCGCGGCTTCTTTTACGAAAGCTTCAATGCCAGAAAATTTGCCGAGTTGACTGGTGTCAGTGCCAATTTTGTACAAGACAATCATTCCAGGTCCGCCAACAATGTGTTGCGCGGCCTGCATTATCAGATACGCCAGAGCCAGGGAAAACTGGTGCGTGTGACTGCCGGTGAAGTATTCGATGTGGTGGTGGATTTGCGCAAATCGTCCAGCACCTTTGGCCAATCAACCAGCGTCGTGCTGTCAGCCGCCAACAAGCGTCAGTTGTGGGTACCCGAAGGCTTCGCCCACGGTTTCCTGGTATTAAGCGAAAGTGCCGAATTCCTGTATAAAACCACAGACTACTGGGCACCGGAACATGAACGCTGTCTGCGCTGGGATGACCCGGCCTTGGGCATAGACTGGCCATTGAATGGTGCACCGATACAGTCTGCTAAAGACCAGTTGGGTAAACTGCTGTCAGAAGCCGAGGTTTTTGAATGAGGATTTTACTGACAGGTAGTAACGGTCAGCTAGGGAATGCATTGCGAGCCCCATTGGGTCAATTGGGCAATGTATATGCCCCCTTGCGCAATGAGCTGGACCTGAGCAATCCGGACCAGTTGCGCCTGTGCATACGTGAATTCAAGCCTGAACTGATCATCAACCCGGCAGCCTACACCGCCGTTGACTTGGCAGAGACAGAAGAAAAACTGGCCCACGCCATCAATGCCGAAGCACCAGCCATCATGGCTGAAGAAGCGCGCAAACTGGGTGCCGGTCTGGTGCATTATTCAACCGATTATGTGTTTGATGGCGAAAAACTTGATCAGCATGGCCAGGTACAAGCCTATCTGGAAACCGATGCGACCAATCCGCAAAATGTCTACGGCAACACCAAGCTGGCGGGGGAACAAGCGATACAATCCAGCGGCTGCCAGCATTTGATCTTGCGCACCAGTTGGGTATATTCGCTGCATGGCAAAAATTTTCTGCTGACCATACTGAGGCTAGCCAGGGAAAGAGACCAGTTGCGCATCGTGAATGATCAATGGGGTATTCCCAATTCTGCCACCTGGCTGGCAGAAACCAGTTGCAGCCTGCTTGCTGGCCTGGGACAGGCAAGAGCAACAACTGACTGGTGGGCTGAGTATGGCGGCCTGTACCATTTCAGTGCTGCGGGTAAGACCAACTGGTTTGAATTTGCGTCTGCCATCGTCGCCCAGGCAGACCGGCAAAACCAACTGAACAAAGCAGTGCCGTCGCTGACAGGCATCAGTAGCAGCGACTATCCGACGCCAGCACGCCGGCCACTTAATTCGCTGTTGTGCTCACAAAAGTTGCAAGACAAATTCGCCCTGAATCTGCCCGATTGGCAACACTGCCTGCAAATATGCATGCAGGGACTATCCCCATCAGCGACACAAACCGCATGACAACAAGCAGCGGACTCACATTACTGATTCATGTCACTTAAAAGAAACACCATATGGAATTTGCTGGGTAATGGCCTGCCACTCATCGCAGCGGCTGCCTTTACCCCTTATACCTTGCGGCAATTAGGCAATGAAGCATTTGGTGTGCTGACGCTGATCTGGGCGCTGATAGGTTACTTCAGCCTGTTTGATTTCGGCACTGGCCGCGCCCTTACCTATGAAATCAGCAAGTTGCGTTCTGTCGGACACTTCCCGGCAATACCTGCGGTCTTGAAGGCCGGGCTGCTACTGACTGCTGCCACCGGTACGCTGGGGACGCTGATCATGATCATACTGGCACCGCATCTGGCACAGAGCTGGCTGAAAATCAGCCTGCCTTTGCAGCATGATGCACAAATCGCCTTCGAAATTGCCGCGCTTGGTGTAATACCCAGTGCCGTCACCAGTGGCCTGCGCGGTGCGATGGAAGGTCTGGAGCGATTTCGCGCCTCTAATCTGAACAAGATATTTCTTGGTTTTTGCATGTTCACCCTGCCAGCACTAGCAATCGTGTTGCACGGCCCCCGCCTGTGGCCGATTGCCTTGTACCTGGCCATGGCGCGTCTGCTGGTGGTTATCGGCGGTGCGCTGCAACTGCACAAATACCTGTTTGCCAAAAGCATGAATGAACCCATGCGTGAAAACGGTAATCAGGCTAGTGAAGTCAATGCGCTGTCCAAACGGCTGCGCAGCCTGCTGTCATTTGGCTTCTGGGTTACCGTGTCGAGCATCATCAGCCCCTTGATGGTATTCGGCGACCGCTTCTTTGTCAGTGCCATGGTAGGGGCCGACAAATTGTCGGTGTATGCGATTCCACAAGAAGCGCTGATGCGTATGCTGCTGGTGCCAATCGCCATCTGCGGTGCCTTGCTGCCATTATTTGCCACGCTCGCAGATCAGCAGGTGCTAAAGATCAGCTATCACCAGAACTACCGACGTATGACATTCATCATGCTGGGCTTGTGCATTGCCGTCGCTCTGTTTGCCTATCCGGGTTTCAGTCTGTGGCTGTCGCCAGAATTCGCCAGCAAGGCATTGCCGATTACCCTGATCCTGGCAGGGGGCACTTTTTTCAACGGTATTGCACTTGTACCTCATACGCTGCTGCACGCACTGGGACAGACAAAAATAACCGCACAATTTCACTTTATTGAATTGCTCTTGTATATTGCAGTCTTGTATTTCCTCGCAACATGGTTCGGTCTGGTCGGTGCCGCATTTGCATGGGCTTTCCGGGTGATACTGGATTGGATACTGTTACATGTGACAGCACAACGTTACCTGAGAAACCAAATTGCTCCTTGAGCCATTCGCCTAGTTTGCATGAAATGACACGCACACCATCTGATTCAACCGGAACCCGCGTCGCTGCCGTAGTGGTTGGCTTCTTTCCAGAAACCCACATCCTCCAGGCTCTGTTAGCCAAACTGCAAGAGCAGGTGGACCAGCTGTATCTGGTAGATAACGGCGGTTGCGACAAGATAGATTGGCAGGCGACACCCAAGTGCCACTACAAATACATACAACTCGACAAAAACTATGGCCTGGGCTATGCCTTGAATAAGGGCTTTGAAGCGGCAATACAAGATGGCGCACAATATGTAGCGACCTTTGACCAGGACAGCGCACCACCGGATCATCTGATTGCCAGTCTGCTGGCGCAGCATGAACTGCTGCATGTACAAGGGGTGAAATGCGCGGCCATTGGCCCTACCTTCTTTGACCGGCGCGAAGCCAACAAAGTGTATTTCCCGTTTTACAAAGAAGGTAGCAGCGGTATCCAGGCAATTATTCCTGCCGATTTCAAAGATGACGCTTCCCGCTACGTCGAAGTTGATGTCCTGATCACCTCCGGCATGTTGATACGAACGGCAGCGTGGCTCGATACTTTACGCTACGATGATGGCATGTTTGTCGATTACACCGATACCGAGTGGTGCTTCCGGGCAAGAAGCAAGGGCTATCAACTGTTTGGCAGCATGGCTGTGCAAATGGGGCACGCCCTGTCGGATGCACCACCTGTGCGTCTGTTCAATTTAAATTTCTTTCATTACTCGCCGTTGCGACGCTACTATTATTTCAGAAACACTTTGCTGTTCTGCAAAAAGCCTTATGTATCCCTGGCATGGAAAAAAAGATTGCTGACTGGACTGACTATCCGTTTTTTTGCCAGCCTGGTATATGAAAACAGGCGTCTGTCCCAGTTCAAGATGATGTGCAAAGGGCTTTGGTCCGGCCTGCACAACAAAAGTGGCGCCTATCCAGGATAAACAATCCGCAAGCAGCTACTTTAGAGCCATGTATCTAAGAACCTGTTCACGATCTTACTGCGTGGGCGCAATTGGAGTCTATGTGGGGCTCATGCGCTGCTAAAAATGCTCATGTACCAGAGTACGTTCCGCTTTTTGCGCTGCGCTTAGTTACCCTGACCCCGCTGATCCCGTTGACGCGGGCTCGCTACAGATCGTGAACAGGTTCTGACAGGCCCAGGTTTGACACTTCCGTCCAGCACCCGGTCATTTTGATATACTCCTCAACAATTAAAATAATACTCAGGAGATGTTGGTGACTACACGTCCCAAGGCTCAGTCAGGTTCACATAAAAATACTGGCTACGTATGCGAAAAGCTGTTACCCGGGACAAGCAAACCAGAAAGCACAGATGAACAGGACAGGACTTACGCAAAACCACCCATTCTGCGTTGCAGCTCCTTACCGTGCTATTCATACTGTCTTTGTGATCGCACCTTGTTGGAACATTTTGCGTAAGTCATATAAGAAAAATAGGTGGATGGAACAATCCGTCACCTATAAATGGTGATTTCTATGAGAAAATCTTTACCAAAGGCTGATTCAGGATGTTCTCCGGCACCAGCAAGAATTTGAAATCGGTTTAATGGACTACCAGATGCAAGTTAGTTAACTGCCAGATCATCCGCATAATTTATGATACATGTTGCTATTGTCAGTCACGGCCATGAAAACCTGCTTATTGCAAGCGGGATGGGTGGCTTGCGCGATGCTGGTGCAAACATGCATGTGTGGATCAAGGATAACCGGCCATCTGCCCAGTTAAAGACTTATTGCCAGCAACATGGCATCTCTTATATCGATGATCATCCTGGTTTGGGCTTTGGTGAAAATAATAATTTCCTGTTTGACCTCATCAGTAACAGTGTTGGTTTTGGCGAAGGTGACAGCTTTATAGTCATGAACCCGGACATCACCATCAGCCCGGACACCATCGTGAAGCTGGTCGCCAATATGCAGCGGGATGCCTTCCCCATCGCCACGATCAATCTTTTCCGTGATGAACAGCATCAATACGTCGATGCCAATATTCGCCGCTTCCCCAATGTCATTTCCCTGCTGCGCATGGTGGCGGTACGCTCGCTGTCCGAGCCATATGACAAGAAAGCCATGTCGGACACCTGTCATGTAGACTGGGCTTCCGGTGCTTTCCTGGCTTTTGACGCCCGCCATTACCAGGCCCTGCAAGGTTTTGATACCCGTTACTTCATGTATTTTGAAGACGTGGATATCTGCTACCGCTCGCAGCAATTGCTGGGGCTGGGTATACGCTTTTATCCGCAACTGGATGCCACCCATACCGCGGCCCATAAAAACCGCAATCTTGTATCCCGTCATGCCAGCTGGTTTTTCCGCAGCTTCCTGAAATTTTTGTCGCGTCGTTATTTTGTCTATGACCGACGTGCCAACATAGCAGCATCCAAATAAAGCATGACGCAAGTTATTTTGTTGACCGGTGCCAGCGGTTTTGTCGGTCAGGCGATTGCACAAGTCTGCCTGGAACAAGAAGTCAAGCTGATCTGCCCTACCCGCCATACCTTGAAATGGCAAGCAGCGCATCTTTTCAATCCCATTATTACCGGACTGAGCGCCGATACTGACTGGTCACCCTGCCTGAAAGGCATCGATATCGTCATCCACTGTGCGGCCCGTGTGCATGTCATGCAGGAAACCGCCTCCGATCCTTTACTGTTATTTCGCCAGTTGAATGTTGACGCCAGCCTGAACCTGGCACGACAGGCAGCAGCAGAGGGAGTCAAACAGTTTATTTACCTGAGTTCAGTCAAGGTAAATGGCGAAGCAACTGAACCTGGTCATCCGTATACGGCTGACGATCAAGCTGCGCCGCAAGATGCGTATGGCATATCCAAGCATGAAGCAGAGCTGGCTTTGCTGGATCTGGGCAGGCAAACTGGCATGTCCATCACCATCATCCGCCCACCACTAGTCTATGGACCGGGGGTGAAAGCCAATTTTTTAAGCATGATGCGTATGGTCAAACGCGGCTTGCCACTGCCATTGGGCAGCATACACAACCAGCGCAGCTTTGTGTACCTGGGTAACCTGGTCAGCCTGGTCATGCATTGTCGCCTTTGTGAACAAGCGCGCAACCAGGTATTTTTGGCCAGCGATGGCAGGGATTTATCGACAACAGAATTACTGAGCCTGTGCGCGCAAGCCTTACAGGTAAAATCCCGGCTGTTTCCTTTTCCTGCCAGCCTGCTGACACTGGCAGCCAGCCTGTTGGGTAAAAGGAATGTGGCTGACCGCCTTTGTCAATCCTTGCAGGTGGATATAGGCAAAACCAGGAACTTGCTGGGCTGGTCGCCCCCCTATACCGTAGAGCAAGGCTTGCAGGCCACTGCTGCTGCCATTCGGACTTAAATCACCATTCATTATGCTAAAGCGCTTTTTCGATCTTTTCCTGGCCCTGATTGCCAGCCTGTTTCTGGTTCTGCCCCTGGTGGTGGTGGCTATCTGTGTCAAACTGACTTCGCCCGGGCCTATTGTCTACTGGTCAGACCGGGTCGGGCGCAATAATGCCATCTTCAAGATGCCCAAGTTTCGCAGTATGCGTATAGACACGCCAGCGGTTGCCACCCATTTGCTGAGCAATCCTGATCAATATCTGACGCCTATCGGTTCTTTCCTGCGCAAATCCAGTCTGGATGAATTACCCCAATTGTGGAGCATACTGTGTGGTGACATGAGTTTTGTCGGCCCCCGCCCTGCCCTGTACAATCAGCATGACCTGATCGCCCTGCGTACTGAAAAGCAGGTGCACACCATACCGCCAGGGCTGACAGGCTGGGCACAAATCAATGGCAGGGATGAATTGCCGATACCGGTTAAAGTTGACCTGGATGCCTATTACCTGCAGCATCAGTCTTTTATGCTGGATCTGCGCATCCTGTTTTTGACGTTTTACAAGGTGGTGCGCCGTGATGGCGTCACCCATTAAGTTATCAACCAAGTTGCTTTTTCCAGGGCCTATGCAGTCATCCTTTCAACTACTCATCAGGCGGACATAACGATCATGATGCAGTCTCTACTGAACCTGCCCCGTATACATAAGCAATTGCTGGCTGCCGTGGCAGATGCCATCTGCCTGCCCATGACTTTTGTACTGGCAGTCTGGTTGCGCTATGACATCTTTAATGCTGCGCTGTTCAATCATTACTTCTGGCTCATTGTTTCGGTACCGTTCATCGCCATACCGGTATTCATACGCATAGGGCTGTACCGCGCCGTCATTCGCTTTATTGACCAGAAAATCATCAGCGTGGTGGTATTTGGTGTCACCCTGTCTGTGCTGTTGCTGGTCTTTGTCAGCGTCATGCTGCACATTATGCCGCTGTCTCGCGCCGTATTTGGTTTCTTCTGGGCTGGCTCCATCCTGTATGTAGGTGCCAGCCGCTTTCTGGCCAGGGCCTGGTTACTGCAGGCTGACATGGCAGAAAATGCCACCCGCATTGCCATTTACGGCGCTGGCAAGGCCGGCGCGCAACTGGCAACTGCCCTGCGTGCCGGTGGCGAATATGTCTGCGTGGCTTTCATTGATGACAGCAAACCCGTACAAGGTTCAACTATCGGTGGCGTCAAGGTATTTGCACCAGACCAGTTGCCAGCTCTGGCTGAGCGCCATGAGATACGCGAGATTTTGCTGGCCATGCCCAGCATCAGTAAGACCCGGCAAAAGCAGGTATTGGATCAACTGGAACCCTTGAAACTCAAGATCAAGGTCACGCCGTCTATACAAAGCCTGGTCAACGGCGAATTGCGTGTGCAAGACATACGCGAAGTCGAGATAGAAGATTTGCTGGGTCGTGACCAGGTAGAGCCAGACAACCGGCTATTGAGCATCTGCATCACTGGCAAGTGCGTCATGGTCACCGGAGCCGGTGGTTCCATTGGTTCTGAACTATGCCGCCAGATCTTGCGCCAGCGCCCAGCGAAGCTGGTCTTGCTGGAAATGTCAGAATATGCCCTGTATGCAATAGAACAGGAATTGACTGGTCTGCGCCAGCAATTGAAGCTGGATGTCGAGATTTTGCCTTTCCTCGGTTCCATACTGGACAGCGCCAAGCTGGATCGCATCTTCACCACCTGCGAAGTCGAAACCTTGTACCATGCCGCTGCCTACAAACATGTGCCACTGGTAGAACATAATCCGGCGGAAGGCATACGCAATAATGTGTTTGGCACCCTGTCAGTAGCACAAGCGGCCATAGCTGCCAGGGTCAAGAATTTTGTACTGATCTCGACTGACAAGGCCGTGCGCCCGACCAATGTCATGGGTGCCACCAAGCGCCTGGCCGAACTGATACTGCAAGCCTGTTCACGTCGCCAGCAACATACCCGTTTTTGCATGGTGCGTTTTGGCAATGTGCTGGGCTCTTCCGGCTCTGTGGTGCCATTGTTCCGCAAGCAAATCATGGCAGGCGGCCCCATCACCCTGACCCATCCAGAGATCACCCGTTATTTCATGACCATACCCGAAGCTGCGCAACTGGTTTTGCAAGCCGGGGCTATGGGTGAAGGCGGTGATGTGTTTGTGCTGGACATGGGCGAACCCGTACGCATCATTGACCTCGCCCGCCGCATGGTGCATCTCAGCGGCCTGGAAGTAAAAAGCGAAGCGACACCGGATGGCACCATAGAAATCCAGCACGTGGGCTTGCGCCCAGGCGAAAAATTGTATGAAGAATTACTGATAGGCGATAACGTAGAAGGCACTTCACACCCGCTGATCATGCGTGCGCAAGAGAGTGAATTGCCGTGGGATCAACTGAATGCCATGTTGCAGGACTTACATGCTGCCTGCATCGCCTTTGATTATGCGCAAATCCGCGCTTTGTTGCTGCAAATAGTGGCAGAATACGAACCACAATGCGGTATTGAAGACCTGATCTGGCAAGCCCAGCAAATCAGATCTGAAGACCAGGCAGCCACCGGACTGCTCCACTGATACTTTTTAATATAGAAAATAATCATGTCCCTACTCTCCCCCAGCATATTCAAAGCCTATGACATCCGTGGCATCATTGATAAAACCCTGAATGCCGAAGTTGCCCACCTGATCGGTCAGGCTTTTGGCAGTGCTGCCATCGCCAAAGGTGAAAAAGCCGTAGTGATTGGCCGCGATGGTCGCTTATCCGGCCCTGATCTGATCACTGCACTGGCCAAGGGCTTGCAATCGACAGGTGTCGATGTCATTGACCTGGGCGTGGTCGTCACCCCCATGGTGTACTTTGGCACCAATGTGCTGGGCGCCGCATCCGGCATCATGGTCACCGGCAGCCACAATCCGCCTGACTACAATGGCTTTAAAATGGTGCTGGCTGGCGAAGCGATTTATGGTGATGCCATCCAGGCGCTGTACCAAACGATCCTGAGCAAGGATTTCAAACAAGGCAATGGCAGCTACCGCACGCATGACATCAAGGCGGCTTACCTTGAACGTATCATCGGTGACGTGAAAGTTGCCCGCCCTTTGAAAATTGCCGTCGATTGCGGCAACGGCGTGGCTGGTGCTTTTGCAGGCGAACTGTATCGTGGCATGGGTTGTGAAGTCATCGAACTGTTTTGCGAAGTCGATGGCACTTTCCCTAATCACCACCCTGACCCTGCTCACCCGGAAAACCTGCAAGACCTGATACGCTGCCTGCAAACCACCGACGCAGAAATCGGCCTGGCTTTTGACGGCGATGGTGACCGTCTTGGTGTCGTCACCAAAGATGGTCAGATCATCTACCCTGACCGCCAGCTCATGCTGTTTGCTGAAGACGTATTGACACGCAACCCCGGTGCGCAGATTTTGTATGACGTTAAATGCACCCGTCACATCGCCCCCTGGGTCAAAGTACGCGGTGGCGTACCGCTGATGTGGAAAACCGGCCATTCCCTGGTGAAAGCCAAACTGCGTGAAACCGGCTCACCGCTCGGTGGCGAAATGAGCGGCCACATCTTCTTCAAAGACCGCTGGTATGGTTTTGATGACGGCCTGTATGCCGGTGCCCGTTTGCTGGAACTGGTCAGCCGTGTAGCTGATATGACAGCCACACTGAACAACCTGCCACAATCGACATCGACACCAGAACTGCAGTTGCAGCTGGCCGAAGGCGAAAACTTCAAGATCATCGCCGCCATGCAGGCAAATGCCAGCTTCCCTGGTTCAGACGAAATCATCACCATTGATGGCCTGCGTGTGGAATATCCAGACGGTTTCGGTCTGGCCCGTTCATCCAACACCACCCCAGTAATCGTCATGCGCTTCGAAGCCGAAACACCAGAAGCAATGGCCCGCATACAAGATGCAATGAAACAGGCAGTGCTGGCTGTGAAGCCAGACGCGACATTGCCGTATTAATTTTTAAGACCCAAAAGATCACCACAGAGACACGGAGACACAGAGAAAGGCAGGAGAAGAGCAAAAAATGAGACAGGAGAACAATCCATTCCCTCATTCTTTTTTTATTTTCCTCTATGCCCCCTCTGTGTCTCCGTGTCTCTGTGGTGAGCATTTTGGTCTTCACACGCAATTATCTATCATCGTGAAAATCCTGCTTGTACGTGTTTCGTCCTTAGGCGATGTATTACACAATATGCCCATCGTGGATGACTTGCGTCGCCAGTTTCCGCAGGCGCACATAGACTGGGTGGTCGAAGAAGCCTATGTGCAACTAGTGCGTTTGAACCCTGGTGTGGACCAGGTGTTTCCCTTTGCCCTGCGCCGCTGGCGCAAGAGTTTGGGGCAGGCGACAACGCGGCAAGAGATCAAAAATTTCTTTCGCCAGCTACGGCAAGAAAGCTATGACCTGGTACTTGATACCCAGGGCTTGCTAAAGACCGGCATCATCATGGGCCTGGCCAAAACTGTCAAAGGTGGCAAGAAAGTCGGCCTCGCGAATGGTACTGAGGGTTCTGGTTATGAAGGTATTTCCAGAATCTTCCATGACATCAGCGTACCGGTGGACACGCGCACCCACGCCGTCTTGCGCGGCCGCCTTGTCGCTGCTGCCGCTGGAGGTTACACCGTCAACACACCTGCCAGCTTTGGCTTGCAAGCACCTGATGTCCCCGCTGACCAGCGCACATGGTTGCCATCTACGCCGTATGCCGTGTTCTTTCACGGCACGGCAGGTGCGGCCAAAAAATGGCCGCGCGATCACTGGCAAGCCATTGCCAGCACCTTGCAGGAATATGATTTACCCATCTTGCTTCCATGGGGTAGCCCGGCAGAAAAAGCAGAGGCTGAGGCCATGGCAGCCATCATGCCGAATGCCACCGTCCTGCCTGCACTGTCAATGCAGGCTGCAACCCTGCTGGCGCAAAAGGCACGTCTTGCTATCGGTGTGGATACCGGACTGACGCATATCGCTGCTGCTTATGAAACGCCGACCATAGAAATCTATTGCGCTTCGCCGCGCTGGAAGACTGAGGGGAATTGGTCGGACAGGATTATTAATCTTGGGGATAATGGGAAACCTGCGACTGTTAACGAGGTTCAAGATGCGATTGGCGTGCTGATGAGAACCACAGGAACATAGTGGTAGCTGACAGTTGAAAATAACCCCCGCCCTTAATAACGTCATTCCAGCGTGCTTTTAGCTGGAATCCAGTGACGTTCTTTGCTTACTATGAAGCATATTAACTTCGAGTTTGTGTAATTTCACGAACTAGATTTTCAAATACCGTCATACGTCATTTGTGATTGCCAGCCGGGGGTAGCCCGGCAGCTACTCCCTTTTCTTGCTTCGCCAAGAAAAGGAAGCAAAAGAAGGCGACCGAGGCGTCTTGCCCTACGGGTTCCCTTTGCTGCAAGTCAAAAAATGGGAAGTTCCGAAACTCGCTACGCTCAAACATCGGCCCTTCTTTTTCCATTTTCTGCCTCACATCAAAGGCATCGACACATCGGAATGGCAAAAAATCAAAAGCAACTGCAACCGCTATTCATATTGTGCCAGTTAGCGCAAATCAAACTTTTGTTAGTTTCGGTCGATGGCAATTAACTGGCAAACCCAACTTATTCGAAGGCTATCGCCCAAATACACCCGCCTTAAATCTCCAAAGCCCCAAACGACTTCACCAAATCGTCCAACGCTTTCAACTGCGCCAGGAAAGGCTCCAGCTTATCCAGCGGCAATGCACTAGGACCATCGCATTTGGCCTGCGCCGGATCAGGATGTGCTTCAAGGAACAAGCCAGCCAGACCAGTCGCCATACCGGCACGCGCCAGTTCAACGATTTGTTCGCGGCGGCCACCTGAGGCTGCTGCGCCGGCTTCGCGTTGTTGCAGGGCGTGGGTGACGTCGAAGATGACGGGCAGGTTGTTGGTCACTTTTTTCATGACGGCAAAGCCCAGCATATCGACTACCAGGTTGTCGTAACCGAAGCAAGTGCCGCGGTCGCAGAGTATCAGTTGGTCATTGCCAGCCTCTCTGAATTTTTCGACGATGTTCTGTACTTGTGAGGGGCTGAGGAATTGTGGCTTTTTGATGTTGATGACGCGGCCGGTTTTGGCCAGGGCCACAACAAGGTCCGTCTGGCGTGCCAGGAAGGCGGGCAGTTGCAGGACATCGACTACTTCTGCCACTTGCGCAGCTTGCCATGGTTCGTGCACGTCGGTGATCAGGGGTACGCCAAATTCGGCTTTGATGGCTTCGAATATTTTCAAGCCTTCTTCCAGGCCGGGGCCGCGATAAGAATGGATGGAGGAGCGATTGGCTTTGTCAAAGCTGGCCTTGAATACATAGGGAATGCCCAGCTTGCTGGTGACACGCACGTATTCTTCGGCGACGCGCAAGGCCATGTCTTTGGATTCCAGCACATTCATGCCGCCGAACAGGACGAAGGGGCTTTGGTTGCTGGCTTGAATTTTTGGGGTAATGGCTACGGTAGTCAAGATGATTCCAGTTCAGTAAAAATCGGTCGGATGTCGTATATTTTTCGGTATCAGCGATGTAGCTGCATCATGATACCCAGCGCAAATAGTCTTGCCACTGAGGATCAAAATCGCTGCTGATATCAAACTGCAGCGGAGCAAAAGTCTGCGCCAGTTTATGTGCTTTGACCAATGCAGTCTCTACATCGCTGACATGCCAGTTCATGCTGCGCACATTGCCGTGCAGGGTGATCTGGCTGGTGATGCCTTCCTGGGTTTGGATGAGCAGGGTTTCTAGCTGGTCTTCAAACTCACGGGCAATTTCCAGGTCATCTTTATTGTCGAGCGCGACTTCGACCTGTATGCGCCACAGCATGTCTGCCCTGCCGACCAGGGCCATGGCGGATTCATTGCGCTGCACCAGCAACTTGTCGTCGGGGTCTGTATTGCTGACGAGCTCGAAGCCTGTCCATTCATTGTCACCGGTGGGGAACAGGGCAGTATGCTTGAGTTCATCGCGCCAGTATGCATCCAGAACTGGCGGGAAGGCGGCCAGACTGACGGTAGCCTGTTCAGGTGCATTGTCCATAAATTCGACCGGACCTATCTTGATGGCGAAATCATATTCACCGATAGCGTGATCAAGCAGGATGAAGGACATGTGTTTGGCATGATCAAGCATGTCTTGCGGTATTGGTTTGCAAAACCATAGCTGCAAACCCACCCTGCCGGCATCGGCATAATGCCCGACCAGGATATCTGCCGGACTGAGGCTGAAATTATCCATGGACATGCCAAAATCACCCATTTCTGTGCGCGCCCGGAAAGCAATCACATGTTGAAACATGGCCAATTTGGGTGCAGCTTGCGTAAGCGACATGACGTCCTGGAAATGCTCGGTTGAACCGTGGGCAGTAATGATCAGGTCATAGATGCCGTCTTCCGGACCGCCTTGCAATTCCGCTGCCAAATGTGGAAAGTGGGGTTGCAGCAATGCGTTGATGGCTTCCATGGCATCGCGGGCTTCCATTTGCTGCAATTTTGGCTGGGCATTTGCCAAAGCCTGCCAAAAGATGTCTGTGCTCATCTATTTCATTTCCAGATGGGTGGGTGGTTCAACATGTTCTTGCATGTTGTTTAGGAGACATAGGATATCATTTTATGCAGGTGGTTTTGCAGAACAGTGAAGTGCCTCATTCAGCTTTACTTATTTTTCAAGCAATACAGTTATCGACGAACGCCACCAGGCTCCTGCCTGCGCAGGAGCGACGGTATTAGCGTCTTACCTGTATCAGAGTGCACAGTCAACAACGCCGTAAAATTATATTTACGATAAGAAATTATGGGATTTATTGAGGTTGTATGCCTTGTTAAATTGCAAAAATACATCCCCTACTCCGTATTAATCTCAAGCAATACATGCACTCTTGCCCTCCGTTTTCGGGTATATTCCCTCGTCTTCGCTAACACTCCCCCAACCTTGATGATTGCTCATCGTAAAAATCTTGACGGTTTTGCCATTTCGCTCATGCTTTTGCTTTGCCTGTGCTGGGGCTTGCAGCAGGTAGCTGTAAAACTGGCAGCACCTGTGATCAGTGCGGCCATGCAACTGGGATTGCGGTCTGGCATAGCTGCGGTGCTGGTGGTGGTGTTGATTTTGTTTAAAAAGATTCCTTTTTCCTTGCGCGACCAGCATGTGCTGCCTGGTGTTGCTGCAGGTATATTGTTTGCGATTGAATTTTTGTGCATTTCGCTGGGGCTGAAATATACAACGGCCTCGCATATGTCCGTGTTTCTGTACACCGCGCCCATCTTTACGGTGCTGGGCTTGCACTGGCTGATCCCTGCCGAGCGTTTGCAGCCTGCGCAGTGGCTGGGCATATTGTCGGCATTTGGCGGCGTGGCGATTGCGTTTTCTGGTGCCTTATTTGGCACATCCGGCAGTAGCCAGCGCGATGTCAGTGACATGCTGATAGGTGACAGTTTTGGTGTGGTGGCAGCGATATTGTGGTCGGCCACGACCATCACCGTACGCAAATCCAGCTTATCGGAAGCGGAGCCGACCACGACACTGTTTTATCAGTTGGCAGTCGGGGCCGTGATCTTGCTGGCTTTTGTGTTCTTGCGTGGTGAAGGTCTGCCCACACAATGGAATATGACCAGCATCGTCAGCCTGTTTTTCCAGACGGTGATTATTGCCTTTGCCAGTTACCTGACCTGGTTCTCGCTCATGCGTCGTTATCTGGCGTCGCGCCTTTCTGTATTTTCTTTCCTGACACCTTTGTTTGGCGTTGCCGCCGGTGTCGTCCTTATGCACGATCCCATTAGCCCACGCTTTGCGTTGGGTGCAATACTGGTTTGTGGTGGTATTGTGTTGGTGAATTTCCGTCGGACATAACGCATGCGTCTTCTTTATTCTATGGTCTGGGGTTTGTCTTTGCCCTTTGCCCTGTTTCGCCTCTGGTGGCGTGGTCGTCAAGAGCCTGGCTATCGTCAGCATATTGCCGAGCGCCTGGGTTTTTATCCGGCCATCGCCAGCATGCCTGCCATCTGGGTGCATGCAGTTTCTGCCGGTGAAACCCGTGCAGCCGAACCGCTGATCCGCGCCTTGCTGGCAAGTCGTCCTGATCATCGTATTTTAATGACGCATATGACCGCCACCGGGCGTGAAACCGGGGCCAAGTTGTTTGCCGATGTCGGTCCGCGCCTGCACCAGGCTTTTTTGCCGTATGACATCAACTGGATGATACGGCGCTTTTTGCGGCATTTTTCACCGCAATTATGTGTACTGATAGAAACCGAAGTCTGGCCTAACCTGATTGCGCAATGCGAGTTGCAATCCATACCGGTCACCCTGGTGAATGCCCGTTTGTCTGAAAAATCACTGAAGAAGGCGCAGCGACTGGCCTCGCTGATATTGCCCGCTGCCCGCGCCATCAGTTGTGTGGCGGCACAATCAAACCCCGATGCACAACGCCTGCATGAACTGGGTATAGCGCGCCCTGGCGTCACCGGTAACATGAAATTTGATGTAACGCCACCGCCCTTGATGGGTGAGCGTGGTGCTGCCCTGCGCCGCAGCTTTGGTGAACGCCAGGTGATCCTGTGTGCCAGTACCCGCGATGGCGAAGAAGAACTGATACTGCAAGCCTTTGTCGAACAGATCCCTCTGTTGCAGACCAATCCTCTGCTGATCATTACTCCGCGTCACCCGCAACGATTTGACCAGGTTGCCAGCATGCTGGAAGCACGCGGCATCAGCTACGTGCGCCGCTCTACACTGAACCACGAAGAAATTGCCCCCATCACCAAGGACGTTCAAGTCTTGCTGGGTGACAGTATGGGTGAAATGTATATGTATTACGCCGCCTGCGATATCGCCTTTGTCGGTGGCAGCCTGGTGGCGCTGGGCGGGCACAATCTGATCGAAGCCTGCGCCATGGGTAAGCCTGTATTGACGGGCACACACACTTTCAATTTTTCTGAAATCACTGATCAGGCAATTGCCTGCGGTGCGGCTTTCAGGGTGGATGGTGCACTGAGCTTATTCCAGCAAGCCCATGCACTGTTGGCCAACCAGCAGCAGCGGCAACGCATGGGGGAAGCTGCGTATGCATTCTTCCTGCAACATCAGGGGGCAACGGCCCGCACCATGCAGATGCTGGAACCGTATTTATAATCCTGACCTCCACTTCATTCAGGCATGTGTGACTTGTCTGCCATGAGTGAAGTCAGGATCTGCAGCGCAACCTCAAATTCAAATGCCTTCAGCGCACGTTCCAGTGCATCGGCCTGCGTACCTGTCAGTTTGCGCAGGCTGTTGCGATGGTTCTGAAAGTAATCCAGCGCCTCGCTGTCTGAATCGTTCAGATAATTGCTCAGTGTCGCCAGCAGTTCTGGCGTATTGGCATCATTTTCCTCGCTGGCAACGGGCAGCTCATCTGCCACCACAGGCCCAGACAAAGCCAGTTGCAGATCGCTGATCAATTTGGCACTGGCATCAGTAAATCTTTGTAGCAGATCACTATCTTCGCTGGATTTTTCTATTGCCAGTTCAAGTTCAGTCGCGACGGCAGCCAGCTCCACAGCGCCAATATTGCCCGCAGCACCGCGCATGGTATGGGCTTCGCGTTCGGCAGAAATGCGGTCACCTTTTTCCAGATGACCACGAATTTTTTCCGGTGTCGCAGCGGCTGTGTCGATGAACAATTGCAGCAGCCGCTGGTATAAATCCATATTCTGACCACAGCGGCGCAAGGCTGATTTGACGTCCACGCCAGGGACTTCCAGCTCGATAGTATTCTCTACGGGCCTTACAGGTACTTCGTTGATAGCCGCCGGAACTGAACTGACCCTCGGCATGCGTTGCCCGCTCCAGCGTGCCAGTGTGTCAAAGAAACTGTCAGGGTTGATCGGTTTGGCGATATGGTCATTCATGCCGGTATCCAGGCAGCGCTGCTTTTCTTCATTCATGGCGTGGGCTGTCATGGCAATGATAGGTAAATCCAGCCATTCGGGGTAAGAGCGGATCACAGTCGTGGCAGCATAGCCATCCATTTCCGGCATTTGCAAATCCATCAGCACAATATCAAATTCTGCCTTGTTCAGTTTATCAATGGCGATCCGTCCATTGTCTGCCACTTCAACAATAATACCTGCTTCATGCATGAGTTCAGCCGCAATTTGTTGATTGATCTGGTTATCTTCCACCAGCAATACATGCAGGCCGTCAAACCTGTTTTCGCGACCCGGCATGGCTGTACGTTGCGCGTGATCATCTGCATACCTGCGGCTCAGGCATTGCAGGCTTTCTATCAGACCCGGCATGCTGATGGGTTTGGACAGATAGGCAACCGGGGCATGCACGGTATTGAGCATGCCAGCTTCATCAAAACCCATATTGGTGAGCATAATGATGTCAGGTGCCTGCCCAACATTTTCTGCATGAATGGCTTCGGCAGTTTCAGCGCCGTTCATATCTGGCATCTGGGCATCGAGCAACACCAGTTCATAGGCTTGTCCCGCAGCCCTGGCTTCGTCCAGCATCTGCAATGCCTGCTTGCCGCTACTGGCGGCATCGGGCGTAAGACCCAGTTGCTGACAGAGCTTAACCAGATGCTGGCGTGCTTCGTTATGATCATCCACGATCAGCACATGCAGGCCAGCCAATGCAAGCACGACGGCTGTACGTACGTCATGTGGCGGCGATTTGGCATGTTCAAACCAGCAAGTGAAATGGAAACTGCTACCCACACCAACCTGGCTTTCCACCCAGATGTCGCCGCCCATCAATTCCACCAGATGCCGCGAAATGGTCAGGCCCAGCCCGGTACCGCCGTATTTACGGGTAGTGGAACTGTCGGCCTGGGTAAATGCCTTGAACAGGTTTTGTTGCTGTTCATCCGTCATGCCAACACCCGTGTCACGTACGGTAAATTGCAGTTGGACTTTGTCGGCAGACGATTTGATTTGCTTGACCATGATCACCACCACACCATGGTCAGTAAACTTGATGGCATTGTTGACCAGATTGGTCACTACCTGGCCCAGGCGTAAAGGATCACCTTGCAGATTTGCAGGCACCGACACATCGATATCAAATACCAGCTCTATATCTTTTTCAGCCACTTTATGGCTAACGATGGTGGCAACATCATCAATTACATCGGTCAGGACAAATTCTGCCGATTCAATATCCAGCTTGCCCGCTTCAATCTTGGAAAAATCCAGGATGTCATTCACCACCCCTAACAGGGAGGTGCCTGCGTTATGAATTTTATCGATATAGTCGCGTTGCTTGACACTGAGCGCAGTCTTCTTGGCCAGATGAGAAAGCCCGATAATGGCGTTCATGGGCGTGCGTATTTCATGGCTCATATTCGCCAGGAAATAGGATTTGGCAATAGTCGCCTGTTCAGCCTGTTCCTTGGCTTCACGCAATTCATTTTTTTGCAGATAGGTTTCGGTTTCGTCAATCCAGAAACCATTCCATATCCATTCGCCATTGATGTATTTGGGAGCTACCGTCTGCGCACGTAACCAGCGGATCTGGCCATTCACCAAGATACGCTGGTGAAAATTGCCTGCGGTACGGGTATCAACTGCGATTCTGGCCTGCTCTTCTGACGCTTCGCGATCTTCTTCTACCGTGGTTTGCCAGCGGGCTGTTTTATTGGCGATGATTGCCTTGGCCGTGACACCCAGTACATTTTCCACGTTCTCACTGACGTAGGCATATTCCCTTTGGCCATCTGGCAGTTCGCGGAACTGGAATACCGACAAAGGTAAGGCAAAGGTAAGGTCATTCAGCCGCTTGCGTTCACCATCTGCTTCGGCAGTTCTTTGTCTGACCAGGTCTTCCAGCAAAGCCTGCTGGCGCGAGAAGCGCCGGACACGCATACGGTACACCAGATAAATCAATGCCAATAGCAGAACGGTGGCGACCAGACGAAAACGCCATTCCATCCAGAATGGCGGAGTAATGGTAATGAGCAAGCTGGCCCCACCCTCATTCCAGTCCCCATCTTTGGTAGCAGCCCGTGTCCTGAAAATATATTCACCAGGTTCCAGATTGGTATAGTTGGCCGAACGGTGGCTGGCTTCTGCCGTCACCCAGTCTTCATCGAAACCATCGAGTTTATAAGCATAGCGATAATGCATGGGGTCTGCAAAATTCAACGCGGCGAACTCTATAGAAATCACATTTTGCCGGTAACTGAGGGTGATTGCCCTGGCATCCGAAATGTTGCTATTCAGGACGACACCTTCCGGCAATTTGTTACCACGAACAGATTGGTTAAAAATCAAAAAGTCAGTAATGGTGGTTGTCGGGGAAACGGTTTTATCTCGTATCAATTCCGGATAAAACCAGGCCATCCCCTGAAAGCCACCAAAATACAGAGCGCCATCAGCATCTCGAAAACTGGCACCAACGGTGTAAGTGCCGTCAATCAGGCCATCATCTGCCGAATATTTTTTTAGCGTACGACGGTCCGCTCCCAGCTTGTACAACCCACCGTCTGTACTGACCCACAAATTCCCGGACTTATCTTCGGCAAACCCGGCTGTAGCATCATTGCCCAACATGCCGCTGTAGCGAAAGAAACTGACCGTGCCATCGCCGGCGACGACCATGCGGTTAAGGCCGCTGGCGGTTCCCACCCAGACGCTGCCGCTGCGGTCTTCAAATACTGCGTACACACGACTATGACTGAGGCTACTGCCATCACCTGGATTATGCCGGTAATGGGTGAAATGCCCGGTCTGCATGTCGAGTTTGTCCAGTCCACCAAAGGTGCCAGCCCATAGTTGCCCATGGCGATCAAACAGCAGCGACACTACCCGCCCATGACTGAGGCTGTCGGGGTCCTTTGGATCATGCATGTAACGCTGAAACTTGCCAGTCTTTGCATCCAGCCGGTTCAATCCATCATCGCTGGCCACCCACAAATTACCGGCTCGGTCATAGACGAAGGAATGCACAATGTTGGAACTGAGGCTGTCAGGATTATGCGGATCGTTCTGGAAATGTTGCGCGCGTTCGCTGACTGGATCAAACAGATTCAAACCATCTTGTGTTCCCACCCACAGCTTCGCATCTGGCGTCAGTTGCAATGCTCTGATTTTGCTATTGGTGATGCTGTGCGGCTGTGCGGCCAGGTGATGGTACACCTTGATCTGACCACTGGCTTTATCCAGCCGGTTCAAACCATCGCCCGTACCTATCCATATGTGGCCATTACTTCCAGTGATGGCAGTCACAGTGTTGTTGCTCAAGGTTTTGGGTTCACCTGGCAGATGCAACAGCCGTTCAAAACCGCCGCTGAACAGATTGGTGCGACTGACCCCGCCCAGCCAGGTCCCTACCCACAAGGTACCCGAACGGTCTTGCAGCAAACGGGTAACGCGGTTGTCTGCGAGGCTATGGCGGTCACTGGCATGGTGACGGTAAGATGAAAACCTTCCGGAAGCCTGATCCCAGCGCTTCAGACCATCATCAGTACCTACCCAGACCACACCATCCCTGTCTTCCAGTATGGACGAGACGGGGCCTGGCTCCAGCCCTTCCCGCTCGCTGAAGTGGTGTTTTTCAGTCCGGTCCCGACCCCATATTTCCAGCCCCGCCAGCGATGCTATCCAAATGTTGTCCTGACGATCAACCAAGATGCTTTGCACAGTGTTGCGGCGCGGATCAGCCAATTTGTCACTGTCGAGCCGGAAGTTCTGGAAGCCGGATTTGTCCTTCTTCATCAGGCTGATGCCTGCATTGGTACCGATCCACAAATTGCCACTGGCATCATAAGTCAGGGCATTGATTTGATCACTTGCAATACTGGTGTCATCCTTATCATCATGACGCATACTGAGAAAACGCCCGGTATCAGGATTGAAATGTGCCAGGCCATCGCCAGTTGCCAGCCACAAACCAGCCGCTCCATCACCAACAATGGCTTGTATCTGATTGCCGGCGGAGCTGCGTATATCCACAGGATCGCGCCTATACCTGACCATGCTTTCAGTCGCCATATCATAGCGATGCAAACCACCGCTACGCGTACCTACCCACAGCCGGCCTTTATTGTCTTCATGCAGCGCCCACACCCAGTTGTCTGCAAGGCTGTTGGGCCGGCCCGGTTCATGGCGGAAAAAGATGACTTTTGTACCGTCATAGCGATGCAAGCCGCCCTGAGTACCGAACCACATATACCCTTGTCTGTCTTGCAATATAGATTGTATGGATTCATGCTGAAAACCCTGCTCACGCCCGACCTGATCAAAACGCAGGCTCTGTATGCTGGTTGCATGTGCGCCTGAAAAGCAGCAGGTTGCGATTATCGCGAGAAAGAAAATGCAGCAGGACAATAACTGACGATAGGTAAACGGGGTAGCCGATTGCGGTAGCCTCATTGTGCGCTCTCTTGTACTTAAGCCATCTGTCACTGGTTACTGTCTGAAATATTGTAAACAAGAAGTATATGTTATTCAGCTATTTGAGAAACACCTGATTGCCTCATAAATAATATTTTTAGTTGAACCGGGCCGGTCA
Source organism: Undibacterium sp. GW821-FHT11B02 (assembly GCF_058808955.1). Taxonomy (NCBI): domain Bacteria; kingdom Pseudomonadati; phylum Pseudomonadota; class Betaproteobacteria; order Burkholderiales; family Oxalobacteraceae; genus Undibacterium; species Undibacterium sp. GW821-FHT11B02. The sequence goes on from NZ_JBXASD010000004.1 coordinate 517,934, forward strand.
TAAAAGGAAAATTGCATACCAGGCCGATATATCGTTGTTGCATAAAAGAAAATTCGCTTATTTATCTGGCTTTCTAGGCAGACAATCAACTTCGCGCAACTTCAAAACAAGGATAGCCTTGCCTTTGCCTGCAATGGCAAGAAACCGGCCGCATGACTAAATCGGCTTTTATTGCCTTATTAAAAGTTCATGGGAAAGGAATGACCTTATTGCACATCAAGGAAATAAAAACCCGGTGGGGTTTATAATGAAAGCTACAGTTTGGGAAGATGAACTGTTTGTTGCCACGACTAAATATTCACTATCCCCGAAATCAAAGATGACATTCCATCAAATTGATGAATTGGACACGTATCCATTTTGCTGTTTTTATGGGCTGAATCATACGGCCGGACAGCAAATATACAAGCTGGCACTTTTCCAAAATAATTTCCGCAACAGGTAACAAAGAAAGCCCTCATTTCATATGAACGCAAACGAAAAAATATTAGGATTGACTGACATGTCTCCCCAGGAAATCTCTCTTGATGTCTTGCTGGAAAAATATGCCAAAGGCGATGAAGCCACCATCCATGATGTGCAGGCGCGTGTCGCCAGGGCACTGGCCAGCGTAGAGCAACCAGACTTTCAGGCGTATTACGAAGAAAAGTTTTTGTGGGCACAAAAAAATGGCTTTGTCCCTGCTGGCCGCATCAATTCCGCCGCTGGCATGGACTTGCACGCCACGCTCATTAACTGTTTTGTGCAACCTGTAGGTGATTCAGTTTCCAGCGCAACGGATGGCAAGCCAGGTATTTACACTGCATTGGCAGATGCCGCAGAAACCATGCGTCGCGGTGGTGGTGTCGGTTACGATTTTTCCACCATACGCCCAAAAGATGCCGTCGTGCGTGGCACACGTTCACGTGCGTCTGGCCCGGTATCTTTCATGCAGGTGTTTAATGCATCTTGCTCCACGGTGGAATCTGCCGGTGCCCGTCGCGGTGCGCAAATGGGTGTCCTGCGTGGTGACCATCCAGACATCCTGGAATTCATCCGATCCAAAGACAAGGGTGGCTTGACCAACTTCAATATTTCCATCGGCGTAACCGATGAATTTATGGAAGCCGTCGCCAAAGATACTGACTTCTGCCTGGTACACAAAGCCGAACCCGGCGAAGACAAAAAAGACGCGGGTGCTTATCAACGTGAAGACGGCTTGTGGGTATATGAAACTGTACGTGCGCGTGACTTGTGGGACGAGGTGATGAAATCCACCTACGACCATGCGGAACCCGGCATCCTGTTCCTGTCGCGCATGAATGCGGAAAATAATCTGTACTATTGTGAAAAAATCGAAGCCACCAATCCATGTGCAGAACAACCTTTGCCTGACTATGGCTGCTGCTGCCTGGGTTCCATCAACCTGACCCGCTTCATCAAAGGTGCGTTCACCGATGCTGCTGAGTTTGACTTCGACGCCTTCCAGGCTGTCGTCACGGTCGCAACACGTATGCTCGACAATGTACTGGATGCCACTGCCTGGCCTTTGCCACAGCAAAAAGCCGAAGCCATGTCCAAGCGCCGTGTGGGTTTGGGCTTCCTTGGTCTGGGTAGCTGTCTGGTTATGCTGGGTCAGCGTTATGATACTGATGCTGGTCGCGCTTTCGCACAAAAAGTATCTGAGGTCATGCGTGATTCAGCTTATCTGGCATCAGCAGAGCTGGCCAAAGAAAAAGGTCAGTTCCCGCTGTTTGACAGCAGCAAATACCTGTCAGGCGTGTTCGCCAAACGCCTGCCAAAAAATGTACGCAATGCGATTTCCAAACATGGCTTGCGCAATTCGCATCTGCTGTCGATTGCCCCTACCGGTACCATCACCCTGGCCTTTGCAGACAATGCTTCCAACGGCATAGAGCCGGCTTTCTCCTGGGTCTATAACCGCAAGAAACGCATGGCCGTTGGCGATGCCAAAATCTATGAAGTGGCAGACCATGCATGGCGCTTATACCGTCACATGGGGAATGATGTGTCCGATGACAGCAAACTGCCAAGCCAGTTTGTCACTGCGCTGAATATGTCTGCCAGCGACCACATGAAGATGTTGCAGGTGGTGCAACCATATATTGATTCTGCCATTTCAAAAACCGTTAACGTACCAGCTGACTACCCTTACGAAGACTTCCAGAACCTGTACATGGACGCCTGGCGCGCTGGTCTGAAAGGTTTGGCAACTTACCGCCCGAATAATATCCTCGGCAGCGTACTGTCCGTTGCTACTGAAGCTGCCCCCGAAGTCAAACAGATACCGGATGATGACCTGCTGCGCAAGCAATTCGATGGCCGCCCATTCGGCGACCTGGAATCGGTCACATCCAAAGTGCAGTACATGACGTATGAAGGCAAGAAAACTGTTTACCTGACTGTCAGCTTCATCCACATCCAGGGTACGGTCGGCGGTGAACGTGTGACGATAGAACGCCCATTTGAATTCTTCATGCCTGCGGGCCAAAAGAATGACGGTCAGCAATGGATATCGGCCAGCATGCGTTTGCTGTCGATGGCAGCCCGTTCCGGCGGTTCCATCGCCAAGGCACTGGCCGACATGCGTGAAGTGGTGTGGGACAAAGGCACGGTACGCTGCGGCATGATCACTAAAGACGACGGTTCACAGGCACCCCTGTTCCATGAATCCGAAGTCGCCGCCATCGGTTATTCGCTGCAACGTATTCTGATGAAACGCGGCTTCCTTGACGCCGCCGGCAATCAGATTCCTATCACCGTACTGGCAGAAAAGTTCAAACAAAGAACCCACCATTACGGCATGGACGACCTGGCCTATGAAGGTGAAACCGCTCCCATCAGTTACATCCCCACCGGCAAGAAATGCCCGGACTGTGGCGCATACGCTTTGCAGAAAATAGACGGTTGCAGCCGTTGTGTTTCCTGCGGATATGTCGGGGCTTGTGGGTAATGCGGTAGTCGCGGCTTGAAATCCACGTGTGGGTGACACCATAAGCCGCAAGTTCGACAGCATAAGCTGCAAGTCGCGACACCATAAGCTGCAAGTACTTTAAATGTCAAAATAGTTGCGCAAAGCCGTCCATTTCAAATTGGGCGGCTTTTTTTGCATAATCACGCAATAAATTTCCTCTTATTACTCACCAGTAATTTTTGACAAACAAATGTAACTACTTCTTAAGCTTCCAATAGCATTTGGACAGCTTTTAATCCTTCCACATTTTGCATTGCATCTGCAGGAGATTCCCCAAGAGTCGGGTGAAACGTTGTTAACCAAATCTTCAGCATTTCCGTTGAGCTAAATAGTTTAACTAGTCTTTCCAAAAGCTTATGTTCCAATGGTGTATTCTCGTCACAAGGCCAAAAATCCTCGCCGTTGCCAACAATTACCTCCCAAATTAACGTTGGAGCTGCAACGACAATATCATCTCGCAGATGATATTTAAATGCCTGAAGTTGAATATTTATACACTCGACAATCTCCTTTATAACAAAGCTGATTTCAGGCATTTCTTTAACGTAAAACAAACTTTGAGAAATCCTTCCCGTAATTTGTGCATGCACTCTACCGTTACCAATAATTTCTGCTTCTTTCGCTAGTAAAAGTAGTGCAGTAAGACCTTCAAGAGATCTCAAATTTGCAAGTTTCATCGGCAAACCATAGTCATAAGGCACTCGCTTCATTTTCGTCTTTCCCCTTACTTCCTCGGGGATAAAACAAATATCTGCAACGAATTCTCCTAACGTTAATAGCAATGCATTTATTTCCCTTGAATCTCTGAGATTTCCTTCGAGTGCAAGACATCTATTTTTTAGGTGTCGCGCCTAACCGTGTGCTACATAAATATGCATACGCAAGATCAAATCAAATTTCAATATTGTGGGCCATCTCCTTCACCCCATTCTTCAATTCCGAACTTTACAAACTCATTTCGGAGAAAACCCATATCTTTTCTGTATGTTCGAGATTTAAACATACACGTATACCTTCATGCGTGACATGCAGCTTGTATTGATACTCTTTCGGGTAAAGTGATTTTTGCCAGTTCGTCGGGCATTGCCCAAAGTCAGCCGCATCCAGTGCCAATAAATTACCTACATTCTTGGTGCGAAGTCTGGGCCCCACATCAAAAATCAATGGCGGGCCTGGTTCAAATCCAACATCCGCGCCATGCAGCCTGTAAAAAAACTCGAAATAGCCAATCAGCGGTGTGTCAGGAAAGACTTCTTTTAGATACCACAACTCACCCCAGCCTTTACGCTGTCCCGGGCTTGTTGTAAGGAAGCGAAGACGCGGGGCGCATGCTCCAAGAACATCCGTCCCGCGCGGGTCAGTTGGGTGCTGCGAGTGGTGCGGACAAATAGCTGAATCCCCAGTTCCTCTTCCAGTTCCTTGATAGCACGCGACTGTGCAACTTTTCTGCCGCGCGAGCGAAATGGAGCTCTTCTGCAACGGCCAGGAAGCAACGCAGATGCCGAAATTCCATTTCTCCCTCCTTTTGTTTTTATGTATGTGTCTCTGTCCAGAGGCTGCTTGACGTAGTGGGCCTGGATCTGGGGAATGACCTGAATTCAGCATTGTGTTTTCATTTCACTGCGTCTTTTCAGATTTACGGCTGATGAGCGAGAGTACGGTTTTTCTAAACATGGCCGTTCACAGTACTGATCCCGGGCTACTAACCAGCAGTCGTTGACCGATAGTCCGATCATCCGCAATGGCATCAAGCATCACGCGAGCCACATTGGTGCGAGAGACTTTTGGCAAGCCGGAGACTTTCTGTACCTGTTTCAAGGGGCGCACCTCAACCGTATCGGACGGCACTCCGTCCGTCAGGATTACCGGGTAAATGCCGGTCCATTTCAGTCCCGAGCTAGGCAACATCGCTTCCGCGCGCTCCTTGTCCTGGAACACAGCCGCCGCAACCAACCTGTAGGCAATGCGGGCGATAAGCGAGGCTGTACGTGCGGTATCACCCACGCCATAAGCCGATAGCAGCACCAGCCGAGAAACACTGGCTCCATGCATTGCCTGGACAATGCATGGCAGGTTCTTCTGCATCAGATCAACATTCTTCTTCTCGTGGGTACCCAAGCAACAAAGTACTGCTTCGGTGCCAGTTATTGCAGCCTGCAAGGCCGATTTGCTGCTTAGCTGGCCCGTAACGACCTGTACCCCCTGCCTTGCTGGTACACCTGTAGGGTTGCGTACATAGCAGACCACTTCGTGGCCCCGTTTCAGCGCTTCTTCGACGACCAAGCGACCAGTTCCGCCTGTCGCTCCTAGTACAACAATCTTCATAAAGATTCCTTTCGCTTCTTCAGTGGTGACAACTTCTTTGGTGTGACTGGTCCAGCATCAAGGCCGGTCGCAGCGTGTAACGTTCGCATGCACAGACCGACGACCGACTCTCGATTGATCTCAGGCTCATCTGCTATTTCCTTGGACAGGGTCGTCACAAACTCCAGCCAGGCATTGACAGCTCCGCGCATTAGCGGATCGTTACTCAGTGCTAGCAACTTCATGATCCGTTGCGTCAAAACGGCGTGATTGGCTCTGGTCACTTCACCGACAAGTACCGGCTGCACGTCGGCCTGCAATTGCAGATTGATGGCCCGGTTCCGTGACGGCGAAAAATGTTCGAGGTATGCGTGAACGGCCGCACGAATGTTGTCCAAGGGTGACCGTTGTAAATCGAAGTCGGTCGCTGCCAGCAGCGCATCCGATTCACTGCCAAGAACCGCTTCGAACAATACGGATTTCGTTGGGAAATAGTGATAGATCAGTGCGCGTGTCACACCGGCATCTTTGGCGATGTTAGCCATCGAGGCGCTGTCGTAGCCACGTTGCGCGAAGTGTGCTGATGCGACTTCGACAATCTGCTCCCGACGATCACTCGGCTCCATGCGGGTTAATTGTGTTTTATTTGACATATGTAAAATAGTAATCCATAATTCATTATTTTACAACTGTAAAACAGGAGTCTCACCATGCCTAAGACAGCATTGTTCGTACGTCTCGAAGCTAAACCCGGTAAGGAGCAAGAGGTCGCGGAGTTTCTGGCGGCAGGCCTCCCCATCGTGCAGGAGGAACAGGCCACACTGGCTTGGTTTGGCCTGCGTCTAGGCCCTCGCACGTTTGGCATCTTCGACGCTTTCCCCGATGAGGCTGGACGCGAGGCCCACTTGGCCGGAGGAGTCGCAGCGGCGTTGATGTCCAGGGCCAGCGAGCTACTGTCTGAAGCACCAAGCATCCAGAAGGCAGACGTACTGGCTAGCAAGCTGCCGGGCTGAAGCTATCCCGAAGATAGAGGGCGTAGAGGGCGCCATGTCAGCGATCTGCGATCTCTGTAAACGCATTCAGCATCCCAACAGAACCGATACAAATGAAAAAGCAAACCAATACGCCAAAGCCGCTATTCATCACGGCATCCGTACTGACACTGCTACTCGGTGTGGCATTTGTGTTCTTCCCCAAAGAGATACTGGTTTTATGGGGGACCAATCCGGAACCTTTGGTCGTTTACATGGCTCGTCGTTATGGCGCCATGTTTTTCGGTTATGCCCCCATCCTCTGGCTTATCCGTGGCATCCCTGCATCGCCAACCCGAATTGCGATTCTGGTCGGGCTGGCCATTGCCGCTGCTGTGATGTGCATTGTCAGCGCACTCGGGGTCTTTAACGGTGTAGTTGGGGTCTCGGCATCTCCCGCAATTTTGGTCGAAGCGCTCCTCGCGGCAGCAGCGCTGTACTTCTTGCAGGCCGATCTGAAACAACGAAAGTCCTGAATATCCAAAGACATCATGATTACAGTCCATCATCTCGAAAATTCACGCTCCCACCGTGTGCTGTGGTTGCTTGAAGAACTTGGCTTACCCTACGATGTGAAGCGTTACGAACGCGACAAGCAGACGATGCAGGCGCCATCAGATTTGCTAAAAGTGCACCCGTTGCGCAAGAGTCCGGTTATTACCGACGGTGCCCTTACTGTGGCCGAGACCGGTGCCATCATTGAGTATTTAGTCGATCAGGCCTATGGCCGTCTACGTCCACCGATCGGTTCGCCTGAACTGCTGCGATACCGTTACTGGCTGCATTTTGCAGAAGGCACGGCTATGCCTGCGCTGGTAATGAAGATGGTGTTTGATCGCGTGGTCACAGCCCCCATGCCTTTTTTCGCAACACCAATCGCGCGTGGTATCGCCAACAAGGTTATGGCGACGGTGGTCACTCCCAACCTTTCGCGTCAGCTCGACTTCATGGAAGCCGAGTTGAAAAGTAACGCCTGGTTTGCAGGAAATGAGTTCAGTGCCGCCGATGTGATGATGAGCTTCCCTTTGGAGATTGCCGACATGGGTGGTGGGCTTGGCGTTGCGCGGCCGAGACTACAGGATTTACTACGACGTATCCATACCCGACCAGCCTACCGCAAAGCATTGGAGCGCGGTGGCCCCTACACACTGATTGCATAGCGGCAGTGTGTTGGCGAGCTAGTAATCACTACGTCTACCGATCCCAGACTCTATTTTTCATTCACACTACCAGGAACCTAAAGTGAAAAACCTCCTCTTCAGACGTTTGTTGTCGCTCACTATTACCTCGGCTCTGCTTTCCTTTGGTACCGCCAGAGCTGACGGTATGAACATGGCTGATTCCGGTTTTACTTTTATGAGTAATGCCGCGAACACGACGCATTGGGGACTCGGCGTCGGCACCAGCGTTGAAGCTCGCCCTTACAAGGGAGATGGTACGAAGGTCTCGCCGATTCCGCTCATCTATTTCGACAACAAATGGGCGCATGCCTTTGGCACCACGCTCGATCTGAAGATCGGCAACTGGAGCGGTGTAAGCGTTGCGTTGCGCGGCCAATTTGCGGTCGGTGACGGATACAAGCAGTCGGATGCACCGATCCTAAATGGTATGGAAAACCGCGACGGTACATTCTGGTTCGGTCCAGGGCTCGCATGGAGCACAAACTTTGGCACCCTGTCGGGCGACTATTTGATGAGCGGAAACAAAGGGGAGCGTGCCAAGATTAATTTCAGCAAGTCTTTCGAGCTGGGGCGTTTTTCGGTGGAGCCGCATACCGGCGTCGAATGGTTGGACAGCAAATACGTTGATTACTACTACGGCGTGCGGCCATCTGAAGTACAAGCAGGGAGAACTCAATACACCGGAAAATCTACCTGGAATGTCTCGGTAGGTACACGGCTTGACTACAAGCTCACGGACCATCAGTCGATGTTCATCGATGTCAGTGCGCAACATCTCGGTAGTGGCATTACCGATAGTCCGATCGTCGAAAAGCGTTTCATTTCCGGGGCAAAGATCGGTTATCTCTATCTATTTAAGTGAGCAAGTGGGCTAGCTGTCGGCGGCTTGACTACAAGCTTGCCAAGCTGCGGGATATGTTGCCTATTCCGGAGATTAAACATGTCCCATGAAAATACGTTTTTCGCCAAGGCTGACGCGGACAAGAAACTCTGCCGCATCAGCGACGGGACCGACGTGGAGATGCTGCTGAAGACTTATGACGCAACCAGCATCTCAGCCTTACACCGTTGACGCCGCCGCAAGCAGGCTGCTTCCGTCATCGGATCTGAAGCTCTGCAAGGTCAGCCAGGACAGAGCATTGATAGTCCTGCAGATTCTGGACTATCGCAAGAAGAACATCGATCTGTATCAGGAATTCGCCGTTACGCTGATGGTATCTCACTCTATTTATGAAATGAGTTCCAGAGTACTACTGGCGCGCCCTGTCAGTGATAAATGCTGCGTCTTGACCACGAAAAGTTGTCAGGAGCGTTTCCAGCTTTACCACAGACAATTTGGAAAAGTGAAATCCAGTCTCTGTTAAAGGCGTATTCGCAGCCTGCAAGGTAGACTCTCCAAATGCGGTATTTTCTCTCGCCAACGACGCTTCTGATTTTATCGCCATTGCGCTCAAAACTTTCTTTCCATAATTTGCATGTCCTGGCGTAGTGCCGCCGCAAATTTTCTACATCGTAAACCTCCAGGCCTCCTTCTTGCATGGATTTAATTGCTAAACCAATGTGAGGAAGTTCGCCGTGTGGAAATACATATTGCTCTATGAATTCACCATTTCCGTAGGGAGTTTCACCATTTTCCGGATCGGTAGAAGTGATGCCGTGATTCATGACAAGACCGTTCTCATCAAGCAAAGAGTTAATCTTCAAAAAATATTCAGGTAAATGACGTAGACCAACATGTTCAAACATACCTACGCTGGTTATCCGGTTGAAAGAACCATCAACATCCCGGTAATCCTGGAGCCGGATTTCGACCAGGTCGCTCAATCCCTCCTGACAAACCCTTTGACGAGCAAACTCAGCCTGGTTCTCGGATAAAGTAATGCCAACACACTTGACCCCATACGTTTTCGCTGCACGTATGACCAGAGCTCCCCAACCGCAGCCAATATCAAGCAATCTGTCTCCAGGGGACAGGCGGATTTTTTTCAGAATATGATCAATTTTCTTTATTTGCGCCACATCCAGGCTCTCGTCGCCATTTTCAAAATAAGCGCATGAGTAAACCATATTTTCATCTAACCACAGACGATAAAAGTCATTTGAAATATCATAGTGAAACTGAACGGACTGTCTGTCCTTTTCTTTGCTACGGCGCAATTTTCTGGATATACGTGAAAATTTCCCTTCCTGTTTCAAGGTGCTTTCCGCCAGTGAATTGCCAATAGAAATAATCGCGCCTGGTTCACCATACACATCAATTTTGCCGTCAATATATGCCGTGCCAAGATTGAATAGTGATGGCGTCAGAAGATAGCGTAAGCCAGATATGTGAGGTATCCGAACAATGACCTGTGGAAATTCAGTCGAAAAGTTTAATTGCTGACCATTCCAGAGATCGACACGCAGTGGTATATCTGAACGGCTGCGAACCAAACTCGCCCAGTCTTCGAGTTTTCTTTGCCAAAACATGACAATTTCTCCTCTATCTTGGATTCAAGCTCACTTCAACACCAGAAAAAAATTTGAATTGAAGTGCAAAAAAAAACAGCTCAACTATTTAACAATACGCCGTCTGCCATCTGTTTCCCGGCATGCAGCGCTATAAAGTTTTTCTGTCCGGCAATTTACATTGCCGTCAATGCCGAATTCACGACAAGGCATGCCTGCTTTGATCAGCACACTCAGTATGGTACCAGCAACTGCAGCTACTGTTCGTCCGCTTCCAATAGCAATTTGAGATCCTACCACTCTGCCAACGACGCCGCCAAAGACTCTCCCGCTATCTTCCTGGCTGGGGCGGCTTATGAAATGAGTTCTAGTTAAGTATTGAAATCTGATAATTCGCGAAGAAGTTCACCTCATTTGCCATTCTCCATCCACTTGATGAATCAAACCACGCTTCACAAGTGAGTCAATATAGCGCTTATGCCCAGCCTCTCCCTGTCGCCGGAACATTGGTATGGCGCGCCCTAGCAGATTGGGGGCCAGCATAGCCAGGCGCACTGTCCAGGATTCACTTTGCCGCACGTAAAGCTCAAGACAGGGGCTATCCAGCATACGGATGACCTGTGCCGCCACTTCATCTGCTGTTTGCGGCGGGTCCATGAATTGAAGTTTATTGCCGCCGCTGATCGCCTCCCTTATCAGCATGGGTGTCTCAGTCGCTGATGGATTGACAATGCCGAACTTGACCCCAAGGCGGTGGCCATCCAAGCCAAGACACAGCATTGCTCCACGCAGGCCAAACTTTGTTGCCGAGTAAACGCTAGTTTCGGGGAGTGGAAATATTCCGCCGAGAGACACAATGGAAATGACCCTGCCATCATGGGCCTGGCGCAACTTTGGAAGCAATTTGTGGGTCAAAATAATAGGCACCTGCAAATTGATGCTCATCTCATTCATGATGGACTCAATTGGTCTTTGCTCAAATGGCGTCGTATTGGCGATACCAGCGTTATTCACCAGGAGATCAAGCCTGCCAAACTCACTGTCTATGCGCTCGACAAGGAGATCAAGCGCTTGTTGATTCGTCAGATCGGCGAGGTGTGCGTGTGCCATTGGTCCGAGACTTGCCACAGCTTGTTCGAGACTCTTTTCATTGACATCCACCAATAGACAACGTACCCCGCGTGCAATTAAGCGAGTAGCAATTGCGCGGCCAAGCCCACCAGCACCGCCAGTGACTACCGCAAACCACCCTTTGCAGTCGAGAGCATTTTTCATTTACATGCTCCTCCGGTATTTGGTGATGACACAACGAGTTTTACAGTCGGCGCAGTATTGTTACCTTTGGAATGGAGCGGAACTTTCAGGCGGTCATAAATTGTCTCCGTTAACTCTTCCCACCCCATCTTTGACCTGATCTTTCGAAGGTATGTTTTAAAGGTATGCGCGTCATTGTAGACGGCATGTCTTGGTGAGTTGACGAAATGAATGCCACCCGACAGGTTGGGATTGTCAATGCGAATAAGTTCATCAAATCGTGCGGCACTGGCTGGCTTATTCGTCTGTGACTTTAGATAAGAAGCAATCATGAATGCTTGCGTATCAAATAGTTTGTACGCACTGGAATTTGTTTCCAGATAGCCAATGCCAAATAAATTTCGGTGTTCACGACTGAACATCGACAGGTAAAGTTGCGGGCGACCACCTTTCCATTCAAAGTAATCAGCCGCGTACTTGCAACTCCATTTATAACCTGTAGCACATAAAACGACATCTATTTTCTCTCTGGAGCCATCAGCAAAGACAACCTCACTTTCGTCCAAATGTGAAATATCAGGTTTTACGGCAATATTTCCGTGCTGCAGGTGGTGTAGCAACTGCGAATTCATCAAAGGATGGCTCTCGAACAAGCGATGATCCGGCACTGGCAATCCGAAACGTGATAATTTTCCAGTTAGCACACGCAACAATATAGTCATTATTGGTCTCGCCAACCATATCGGCAGATGAGGTCCTGATTCTCCGAATTCATCAGCGGGCATACCAAAAATGTGCTTGGGGATAAAATGGTAACCCCGCCGGATGCTGATGAAGGCCTTATCGGAAAAGGTTGCTGCATCACATGCGATATCCGCGCCAGAATTGCCGGCACCGACGATCAGCACTCTTTTTTTACGAAATTCGTCTCCAGATGTGTAGGTTACAGAATGCCGCAATTCACCGATGAAATTTCCTTTGAACGCAGGCATATTAGGGTCCCAGTTAGTACCGGTGGCACAAATGACCGCTTTGTATCTGCGGTTTGTTCCATTGCTTAAAGTGACAATCCAGCGGCCCTCGGCATCCTTGGCAATACTATTTACGCCTATGCCAAATTGAATTTGATTTCGTATGTCATATGTATCTGCGAAACTGCGAACATAAGAAAGGATTTGGCGGTGCGAAGGGTAGTCCGGAAATTCCTTTGGCATAGGGAAACCCAGAAACCCAGACAGGTCGCGTGAAGATATGAAATGCGCTGAGTCGTAGATCGGTGTACCAGGATTGCCCGAATCCCAGAGTCCGCCAACATCGGTATGTCTTTCGAACTGTTCGTATGGTAATCCTTGCGCTTTCAGTGCCCTTGCAGCACTGAGTCCGCCTGGGCCAGCGCCAATGATACATGTAGCTTCGCCACATTCAACGGTTCCTGTATTTGAAGTTTTATTCATGGTCCACGTCTCCTATTATTTGTCACGGTAGGTCTTGAAGCATAAAACCGGAGGATTTATTGACATAGGACATTTACGGTCAAAATAGGAATAATATCGGACACAAGCAGTGATGATTGATGTTAAATAGCATTCCTGGACTCATTTCCTGATGTTGTGGTGCTAAGACCTTCTTGCTGCTCCTGGATTGCTGAATCCTGGTGTTTTTAATGAGAGTATTTTTTATATTGTTTCAGTCGTTCCTGTCTAATAAGCCGAAATTTATGAGGAAGAAAATACTATCCACTGCCACCCCATCGAAAGCGGAGTTCGATACCAATGCCAATCTCATACCCAACGTTGCACGTGCATTATTAGGATTGGCAGGTGATCGTGGCGTCGCTCTGAAACGGCTATGTCGTGGACTGGGTTTTGACTATCATGACTTGTCAGAACTGGATCTCAGATTGTCATATCGTCAGATCAGGCAACTTATTGTCCGGACACAAAAAATATTGACCGATCCTGCACTTGGTATTTCAGCAGGGAGGCGTCAATCACCAGTCTCATGGGGAGTGCCAGGCCTGGCTATGCTCACCTGTGAGACTTTTGGTGAAGCAATATCGTATGGCATTGATCATCAAAGGGATGTGGGTGCGCTTGTTGAACATCTGATTTCGCTCAACGAGCATGAAATGGTGGTGGAGGTTTACCCAAAATACGCTGATCAAGTCATAGAGCCGTTTCTGATTGAGGAAAGTTTTTCCAGTGCCGTAGCCATATCACGCTGCCTGGTTGGGGACAGGTTCTGCCCTGACCGCATAGAACTTACTTACCCAAAGCCTGGGCATGCGACCATCTATCGTGATTTTTTTCGTTGTCATGTCCAATTTGGCGCCCCCGCAAACCGCATGATTTGCGAATCAAGCTGGCTTGATGTCCGTCTGAATGGTTACGACAGAATTACCTGTGGTCTGGTACGAAAGCAACTGGGTAGTTTAATCAGGCACCCCACTGATCAAAACGATATTCTCGAATTCGTCAATACCCGTTTGCATGCTGGCCTTGCCAATCCCCGGACTCTGGTTCAGGTTGCACAAGAAGTAAATATGAGTGAACGCACTCTCAGACGGCATCTGAACGCAGAAAACGTGTCTTACAGTGAATTACTGGATGAGACACGGTTTGAGCGCGCACAAGATCTTTTACGCAATACGACATTGAGCATCGATGAAATTGGTCGTGCTGTGGGTTATAGCGACGCACGTAGCTTTCGCCGTGCATTCAAGCGCTGGTCATCAGGTATGCTGCCAAGCCAAATGCGCGAAAAGTCCTGACAAGAAACGTTCACTGTCCTCCTTTATATAGAACTCATTTCATAAATAGGGGTGAGATGCGTTTGCCTCATAACGTGGGCTGGCAAGGCGGACGAGGCAGTCAAT